>NZ_SMLM01000002.1:0-374726 GCF_004682015.1 Ramlibacter henchirensis
GAGTGTCGGGGTCGCTCACGTCGAGCGCATAGATCAACTGCCCGCCCCGGCGCATGCCGACGTACAGGTACACCTTGTCGCCGTCCGCGGCGACCAGCTTGCCGTCGCCGTTGACGTCGTTCTGGTACACCGACACGGCGCCGTCGGCGAAGTAGGGCTTGGGCTTCGCAGCATCGATCAGTTCGTCGTTGTCCCGCAGTCGCTTGAGCTTCTTGAAGAACTCCGGGAAGACCATGCCCCACTTCTCGTAGCCGTCGGTGTCGTCCTGGCCGCCCTTCACCGCCCGGAAGATGCCGTCGTTGGAGCCGTAGTACACGACCACGTCACGGTCACCCGCGGTGCGGTTGTAGTTCACCACCGCCGGCCGCGAATGCAGCAGGTCGCCGTGGATGTAGGCACGGGCGTCCTCGTTGGACTCGTTCGTGTTCTCGTCTTCCAGGTTGTCCGCCCCGCGGATCCATTCGATCAGCGCGTCGCGTTCGAGCAGCGCAGCTCCCAAATTGCTGGCAGTGGGGCCATTTATGTTGAGGTTCGTCTGCGAAAAGCTGACCGTCGAGAGCGCGGCGCCCGCCACGCAGGCGCCGTTGCAGGTGTACAGCTTGCGGCTGGAGCGCAGGGCCGAAGTCGCCAGGTCGGTGCGCATGCGCTGCGCCGCCCCGCCCTTCTCCACGACCGCGCCGTCGGGCGCATCGTTGCTGGAGCCCGAAGCGAACCCCCAGTAGTTGGAGTTCTTGGTCCAGAAGCTGGTGATGTCCGGCAGCAGGAAGCCCTTGGCCGTGTCCTCGACCGGCTTCTTGTTGCGATCGACCAGCACGGGGTCGAGCTTGGCGTCCAGGCCGATCTGGTACTGCTTCAGGTTGCCCGGCCAGCGCGGACGCGCATTCGGATCCGGACGGAACTGGCCCATGTACACCTGGTTCAGGAACGTGCCCCGCACGTTCACGCTCACCGGCAGCGTCACTGCGGCGAACACGGAGTTCACCGGCTGCATCTTGCGCAGCGCGCTGAGGATCGCCTTCAGCACGGACTGCCCGTCCTCGCCCAGCGCGTACTCGCCGCCGCCCGCCAGCGCGGCGCTTTGCAGCAGGGCACGCGCGCTTTTCTGGCCGTTCGTGTTGAAGTTGTTGTCCTGTGGGTTCTGGATGGCGACGGTGTAGGTGGTCGCCTTCTGGTCGCCCGTGAGGGTCGACACGAGGTCGATCCGGTTCAGCGTGCGGGCGTACTCGTCCAGCCAGTTCGACTGGTAGTTGCTGGGCGTGAACTTGATCGGGTCGCTGCTGAGCACGCCGCCCAGTCCGCTGAGCAGCGTGCGGGAGTCGCCGTCTTCGCTGGAGTCCGGCCCGCCGTTGCCGACGTAGATGATGTAGTTGGGCTGGCAGACGTCCCCGATCGGGCTGCGGTAGTTCGAGCCGTTCTTCGCGTCCGGGTCATAGACGCTGGTGCTGAAACCGGCGTAAGCCGGCTTGCCGCCGAAATACAGGTAGGCCTCGTGCATGGTCTTGGCATACGGGGCGTTGTTGGCGTTGGGGATGCCGTCCTTGACCGTGTTCCAGAGCTTGGTCCGGTTGTCGGTGACGTTCATGGGCCGGATGTGGGAGCGGACGTAGCCGCCCTTCGTGCCGCTCGACGGGTTCATCAACATCAGGCCCATGTTGATGTTCTTCACCATGTCGTCGACCTCCGCGCGCGTGTAGCAGCCGTCGGGCACGCGCGGCAGCTCGGGATCGGAGGGGACCGTGCAGGTCGGGAAATACGGCGACGTCAACGGATTGGTCAGGATGTGCAGCACGTCCTTGATCAGGTCCAGCTTCTTGTTGCCGGAGCCGTTGGGCAACGGCGTGATGCTGCTGTTGTTGGACGCCGCGTTGTCGACGACCAGCAGCAGGTTCGGCCGGGTGGCATCACCCAGCGGGTTCCTCAGGAACAGGTCCACGTCCTCGGCCTGCACCGCCGACGTGGCCAGCAGCATGGACAGGCCTGCGAGGGCGAGCCTCGGCACGGTTTTGCGGCGAGCGTCAGTCTTCATGGGAGTCCTCTTCCGTCGAGGTCTAGGGGCAGGGATTGGGATCCGACTGCATGACCAGGCGAACGCCCTGGTGCACGACGACGCGGGCGCCCGTGCCGGCGCCCGAAGCGGTCGCGGCGATGTCCCAGTGCGTGTCCACGTAGCCCGAGTTGTTCCCGGGCGGCAGGTTCTGGATGTAGATGTTGGGGTTCGAGTCCGGGCTGGTATTGGCCTCGATCGCCACGCTGCGGATGCATTCGGGCGCGCCCAGCGCCACCGTTACGCCGTATTCGTCCTGCGCCACGTTGGTGGCCGCGGGAGCGAGGAAGATGGTGTCGCTGCTGATCAGGCGCTCGATCGCGCGCTCGGCCGACGCTTCCGCCTCGGCCTCGGACTGCATGTTGCCCACCGCCTTGAGGTTGTTGTTGCTCATGCGGAAGGCCACCGCCACCGAGAACATCAACAGGGTCAGGAAGACGATGCCCATGACCAGGGTGGCGCCGCGCTGGCGGCGCCGGGACGAGCAAGGCAAGGTCCTCATGGCGTTTCCCGGCGCGACGACGGATTGACCACCCGCACGGTGGTGGTGAACACGTGGCGCTTGTAGTTGTCGTTGGCGGCGGCGATGGCCAGCGGCCCCACCGTGTAGGCCTTGTCGTCCGTGTGCCCCGCGGTCGGCTCGATGTTGCGGGCGAGCAGGTGCAGCTTCATCGAGACCACGTTGCCCAGCACCGCGAGGTCGCAGGCCGGCGCACAGGCGACGTACCGGTCGGCGTTGCCGTCGCCGGGGTTGGTGGCGCCGATCGGCAGGCCGTTGGAGCCCAGGTCGTCCACGCCCAGCTCCACCTTGAAGGCCTGGATGCCGTCCACCATCGGTTCGGGCTGCTGGAAACTGCCGTTCACCAGCCTCACGCGATAGAGCGTCGGGACGCCGGCCGCGCTGTTGGCGACGTAGTAGACGTTGACCAGCATCTTGCGGCGCCCCGTTTCGGTCGCGCAGTTCTTCGTGCGGATATGCGTGCCGGCGCCGAGCCGGGCGTCCAGTTCGGCCTTGGATTCCACGACATAGGCGGGCTCCGGCGGCGCCGCCGTGCGGCAGCTCGAGATCTGGAGGTGCGGGCCCGTGTCGGTCCCGCCGTCGCAGCCCACGCCGGAGATGCAGCTGCTGGCCCGGCGGACGATCAGCACGTCGCTCTGCGCGATCACGTTGGCGAGCGACGCGCCACAGCCTGCCAGGGCGGTGCCGTCGCTGTAGGCGTGGACCGGAATGGAGAGCAGGTTGTCCCGGTAGGCGGCGCGCGCGGCCGCGTCCGCCGGCCAGTCGGCATAGGCCACGCAGGGATCGGGCACCGCCGTGGGCTCGATCACGTCCAGCGGCCCCCAGAAACCGGCCTGCGCGACGTCTTCCTGCAGCAGCTGCATGGCGAAGCGGCCGTTCTCGATCAGCTGGTTGGTCTTCGTCATCTCGTTGTTCGTGCGGGTGACGTTCCCGTACAGCGCCACCAGCGCCGTCAGGACCACCAGCCCCAGGGAGATCGAGACCAGCAGCTCGACCAGCGAAAGGCCGCGCGCGCGCCGTGCGGCAGACGCCGCCCGGGCGGGCCGCGGCCGGCCGGCGCGGTGGGAAGGGGTGGCGGTGTGCATGGAGCTCACTTCAGGTTGGCGATCCGGATCACGGTGGAGACCACCCGGCGGCACAGGTCGCCCTGGCAAGGCGTGCCGGCGGCGCCGTTGTAGAGGCCGGCGGCGCAGGTTTCGGCGGGAGCGGCGATCGGCGTCAGCCCCTGCCAGGCGACCGAGACGCGGACGGTCTGGTCGCCCGTCGGACCGACGCCCAAGGATTCCACGCAGCCGCGGCCGCCGACCATGGCGCCCACGCTGGCGCCGCCCACCGTCTCGGACGCGCCCTGCAGGGCCAGGCACCACTGGCGCACGTCCCGCAGCACGCGGGTGGACGCCGGCGTCGCATCCGGGCACACCATGCCGGCGCCCAGGGGCGTCCCCACCGGCGCGTAATCCGCGTAGTTGGCGACTTCGAGCCGGTTGGCCTCGATGCGGCCGCGCAGGTCGTCCAACAGCAGCAGCGCCTGCGTGCGCTGGTACGACTCCATCTCGGTGGACTGCAGCTTGGCCTGCAATCCGACCATCCCCAGGAGGCCGAGGGCGATGATCACAAGCGTGACGAGGACCTCGATCATCGAGGCGCCGCGCCCGGAGCGCACGCGCGGCCGGGGCTTGCGCGAGCTCACCATTTGCCGGCCGGCGTCTTCACGCCGTCGCTGGTGTAGCCCAGGTCGCCGTCCACGGCCTGCGCGCCGATCGCCGTGAAGGTGATCGTGTACGAGGGCACGGTTCCGGCGCCCACCGTCACCGACGGCGTGTACCGGCCGACCAGGTCCGCCGGCAGCGCGTAGCCGCTGGCCGTCAACGTGGCGTACGGGACGTAGGCCCGGGTCGAGATCAGGAACTGCTGCTCGCGGTTGGCGATGTCCAGCATCTGGGCCTGCGCCGCGCGGCGCGCCCCTTTGCGCACGTGTTCCGTGTACGACGGATACGCGATCGCCGACAGGATGGCGATGATGGCGACCGTGATCATCAGTTCGATCAGGGTGAAACCACGAGAACGGCGTTCGACCAATTGGATCCCCTCGGGGCGTTGTCTTTGGGGCGCAGTGTAGGAAGCTCAGCCGCAGCGGCGAACCGGGTCGGGACGGGCGGCTGGTTCAAATGGATGAGCGGTCCCGTCACGCAGCCCCCTGGGATCGATCGTCGACAATGGCCCCATGAGCGCAGCCCGCCCGGACCTCACCGCCCTCGCCCTCGCGCAGGCCAGGCAGGCGCTGTGGCTGTCCAGCCCCAACCCGCGGGTCGGTTGCGTCGTGTGCGATCCGGCCGGCAACGTCCTGGGCCAGGGCCACACGCAACGGGTCGGCGGCCCGCACGCGGAGATCATGGCGTTGCGGGATGCGGCGGCGAAGGGCCACGACGTGCGCGGTGCCACCGCCTACGTCACGCTGGAGCCCTGCTCGCATCACGGCCGCACCGGCCCCTGCTGCGACGCCCTGGTCGAGGCGGGCATCGGCCGGGTGGTCGCCTCGATCGCCGATCCCAATCCGCTCGTCTCCGGCCAGGGGTTCGAGCGCCTGCTGGCCGCCGGGATCGAGGTGGAGGTCGGCCCGGGCGGGGCCGAATCGCGCGAGCTCAATCTGGGCTTCTTCAGCCGCATGGTCCGCAAGACGCCGTGGGTGCGCCTCAAGGTCGCCGCGTCGCTGGACGGCACGACGGCGCTGGAGGACGGGACCAGCCAGTGGATCACCTCGGAAGCGGCCCGGGCCGACGGGCACGCCTGGCGCGCCCGCGCCTGCGCCGTGCTCACCGGCATCGGCACCGTGCTGGAGGACGACCCGCAGCTGGATGTCCGCCTGCCCGATGCGCCCCGCCAGCCCCATGCGGTGCTCGTGGACAGCCGGTTGGAGCTGCCCTTGGCGGCGCGCATCCTGCGGCCTGACCGCAAGCTCCTGGTCTACGCCGCGATCGCCGACGCCCAGAAGCAGGCCGCGCTGGAGGCCCGGGGAGCCACGGTGATCCTGCTGCCGGGCCCTGGCGGCAAGGTCGACCTGGCCGCCATGCTGCGAGACCTGGCGCAGCGGGAGGTCAACGAACTGCACGTGGAAGCCGGCCACAAGCTGAACGGCTCGCTCGTGCGCGAAGGCCTCGTCGACGAATTCCTGGTCTACCTGGCGCCCAGGCTGCTCGGGCCGGGCCGGGGAATGGCCTCGCTCGCGCCGCTCGGCGAGCTCTCGCAGGCCGTCCAGCTGCAATTCCAGTCGGCCGAACCGGTCGGCCCCGACCTGCGGGTGCTGGCGCGCATCCCGGGGCGAGGCGCTTTCTAGGTGTTTGCCCGAAGGGGCATCTCGGCCTCTGCGAAAATGCCGGGATGTTCACCGGAATCATCACCGGCGTGGGGCGCATCGCCGCCGTCCACGACCTCGGCGCCACGCGTCAGCACGGCAAGCGCATCACCGTCGAGGCGCCCGCCGGCTACCTGGAGGACGTGGGCCTGGGCGACAGCATCGCGCTCAACGGCGCCTGCATGACGGTCACCAGCCTCGACGCGGCGCAGCGCCGCTTCACCTTCGACGTCTCCGCCGAATCGCTGGACAAGACCAGCGGCCTCGCCGAGCCCGGCCCCGTCAACCTCGAAAAGGCGCTGCGCGCGCACGACCGCCTGGGCGGGCACATCGTCGCCGGCCACGTGGACGGCATCGGCACGGTCAGCCACTTCGCGCCGGTGGGCGAAAGCCACGAGATGCGCATCCTCGCGCCCTCCTCCCTCGCCAGGTACCTCGCCTACAAGGGCTCCATCACCGTCAACGGCGTGAGCCTGACCGTCAACGCGGTGCGCGATTCGGCCCAAGGCTGCGAACTGAGCATCAACCTGATCCCGCACACCGTGCACAACACCGCCCTCCACGCCCTCAAGCCCGGCAGCCGCGTCAACCTGGAAATCGACCTGATCGCGCGCTACGTCGAGCGCATGCTGGGCGCCGGCGCCTCGAAGGTGGCGGCATGAAGCACACGGGCGGCATCGCGGCCATCGCGCCGGTCCAGGAGATCGTGGCCGAGCTCCAGGCCGGCCGCATGGTGATCCTGGTCGACGAGGAAGACCGCGAGAACGAAGGTGACCTGGTGCTGGCCGCCGAACACGTCACGCCGGAAGCGATCAACTTCATGGCCCGCTTCGGCCGCGGCCTGATCTGCCTGACGCTCACCCGCGAGCGCTGCGAACGCCTGCGCCTGCCGCCGATGGTGGCGCGCAACGGCACCAAGATGGGCACCGCGTTCACCGTCTCGATCGAGGCGGCCGAGGGCGTGACCACCGGGATCTCCGCTGCCGACCGCGCTCGCACGGTGCAGGCCGCCGTCGCCCGCAACGCACGGCCCGAGGACCTGGTGCAGCCCGGCCACATCTTCCCGCTGCAGGCGGTGGACGGTGGCGTGCTGATGCGCGCCGGCCATACCGAGGCCGGTTGCGATCTCGCCGCCATGGCGGGCCTCACGCCCGCCGCCGTGATCTGCGAGATCATGAAGGACGACGGCACCATGGCCCGCCTGCCGGACCTGCAGGTCTTCGCGGCCGAGCACGGGCTGAAGATCGGCACCATCGCCGACCTGATCGAATACCGCAGCCGCAACGAATCGCTGGTCGAGAAGGTGGGCTCGCGCCCGCTGCAGACAAGCTGGGGCCGCTTCACCGCGCACGCCTGGCAGGACAAGCCCAGCCAGGGCCTGCACCTGGCTCTGGTGCTGGGGGAATGGAGCCCCGAGGAATCGGTCTGCGTGCGGGTGCACGAACCGCTCTCGGTGCTGGACGCGCTGGAGACCGGCCGGCCGATGCACTCCTGGAGCCTGGATGCCAGCCTGCAGCACATCGCGCGCGCCGGCAAGGGCGTGGCCGTGCTGCTCAATTGCGGCGAATCGGCGCAGCAGCTGCTGGCGCAGTTCGAGGGCACGGCGCGCGCGTCGCAGGCGCCCGAGCGCGGACGCATGGACCTGCGCACCTACGGCATCGGCGCGCAGATCCTTCGCGATTGCGGCGTGCACCGCATGACGCTGATGGGAACGCCCCGCCGCCTGCCCAGCATGGCCGGCTACGGCCTCGAGATCACGGGGCACCTGGCCCCGCTGCAACGATAGGAACACCATGTTTGGCGCAGAAAAGGGCAAGGCCGAGGGTCTGCAGGGCAAGGGCCTGCGCATCGGCATCGTGCAGGCCCGCTTCAACGAGAGCATCACCGACGCCTTGTCGCAGGCCTGCCGGGGCGAGCTGGCCCGGCTGGGCGTGGAAGCCGAGGACATCGACCAGGTCTTCGTGCCCGGCGCGCTGGAGATCCCGCTGGCCCTGCAGGCGCTGGCCGGCAAGCGCCGCTACCACGCCCTCGTGGCGCTGGGCTGCGTCATCCGCGGCGAGACCTACCACTTCGAGCTGGTGGCCAACGAATCCGCCGCCGGCGTGACCCGCGTGTCGCTGGACCACAAGCTGCCGGTCGCCAACGTGATCCTCACCACCGAGAACCTGGCCCAGGCCATCGCCCGCCAGACCGAAAAGGGCGTGGACGCCGCCCGCGTGGTCGTGGAGATGGCCAACCTGCTGGCCCGGATGTGATGGACGAAGAACGCAAGCCCCTGCCCAAGGCGCCCGGCCGCACCGCGACAGGCGCCCGCAAGGCATCGGCCAAGTCGGCCCGCACGCGGGCGCGCGAGTTCGCGCTGCAGGCCCTCTACCAGCACCTGGTCGGCCGCAACGATGCCCAGTCCATCGACCATTTCACCCGCGACCTGTCCGGCTTCCACAAGGCCGACTCGGTGCACTACGACGCGCTGCTGCACGGCTGCATCGAGCGGGGGCAGGAGCTCGATGCGCTGATCACCCCGCTGCTCGACCGCAAGCTGCAGGAGATCTCCCCGATCGAGCATGCCGTGATGTGGATCGGCGTGTACGAGTTCCAGAACGCCGCCGACGTGCCCTGGCGCGTGGTGATCAACGAGTGCGTGGAACTCGCCAAGGAATTCGGCGGCACCGACGGCCACAAGTACGTGAACGCCGTGCTCAACGGCCTGGCGCCCAAGCTGCGCGCGGCCGAGGTCGAGGCGGACAAGGCCTCCGGCAAGGCCCGGCCATGACGCTTCGGATCGCGCAGCGCGCGCATCGCATCGAGCCGTTCTATGTGATGGAGGTCGCCAAGGCCGCCCAGCAGCTGGCGCGCGAAGTGGCGCACAGCGACCGCCCGATGGTGTTCCTCAACATCGGCGAGCCGGACTTCACCGCGCCGCCGCTGGTGCAAGAGGCCGCCGAACGCGCCATGCGCGGCGGCCACACGCAGTACACGCAGGCCACCGGCCTGGAGGCCCTGCGCGAGAAGATCAGCGGCTGGTACCGTCAGCGCTTCGGGCTGGAAGTCCCCGCATCGCGCATCGTGGTCACCGCCGGCGCCTCGGCGGCCCTGCAGCTCGCCTGCCTGGCGTTGATCGACGCCGGCGACGAGATCCTGATGCCGGACCCGAGCTACCCGTGCAACCGCCATTTCGTCAGCGCCGCCGACGGCACGGCGGTGCTGGTGCCGGCCGGCGCGCAGGACCGCTTCCAGCTCTCCGCCGCTGCGGTGCAGGCGAACTGGAAGGAGCGCACGCGCGGCGTGCTGCTGGCCTCGCCCTCCAACCCCACCGGCACGTCGATCGACCCGCAGGAGCTGCGCCGCATCCACGACGTGGTGCGCGCGCGGGGCGGCGTGACGATCGTGGACGAGATCTACCTGGGGCTGAGCTACGACGAGCGCTTCGGCCGCTCGGCGCTCGCGCTGGACGACCAGGTCGTCAGCATCAACAGCTTCTCCAAGTACTTCAGCATGACGGGCTGGCGACTGGGCTGGGTCGTGGCGCCGCTGGAGCTCGTGCCCGTGCTCGAACGGCTGGCGCAGAACCTGTTCATCTGCCCGAGCACGGTGGCGCAGCACGCCGCCGTCGCGTGCTTCGAGCCGGAAAGCATCGCCGAATACGAGCGGCGCCGCGCGCAGTTCAAGGCGCGGCGCGACTGGTTCATCCCGGCCCTGAACGATCTGGGCCTCACGGTCCCGGTGGTGCCGGACGGCGCGTTCTACGCCTGGGCGGACTGCTCCGCCTGGTGCTCCGCGCTGGGCCTTCCGGGCAGCTGGGAATTCGCCTTCGACGCGATGAAGCGCGCCCACGTCGCCGTCACCCCCGGCCGCGACTTCGGCAGCGCCGAGACCGGACGCTTCGTGCGCTTTTCGACCGCGAGCAGCATGGAGCATCTGCAGGAAGCCGTGCACCGGCTCAAGGAGATGGCGCCCTGATGGCGTTCCGGCTCCCGATCCGCGTCTACTGGGAAGACACCGATGCCGGCGGCATCGTCTTCTACGCCAACTACCTGAAGTTCTTCGAACGCGCCCGCACCGAGTGGCTGCGTTCGCTGGGCATCGAGCAGTCGCGCCTGCGCGAGCAGGCCGGCGGCATCTTCATCGTGTCGGAAACGACGGTGCGCTATCTCTCCCCGGCGCGCCTGGACGACGAACTTATCGCCACGGCCCAGCTCCAAGTATCGGGCCGCGCCTCCATGACGATCTCGCAACAAGCTCTGCAACAGCCCACCGGCCGCGTTCTGGCCGAGGGCATCATCCGCATCGGCTGGGTCGATGCGGCCACCCTGCGGCCTGCCAGAATCCCGGCCGTCATTCTCGAGGCATTGAACAGATGAACCAGGACCTTTCCATCCTCCAGCTGGTGCTGGGCGCCAGCTGGGTGGTGCAACTAGTGATGGCGCTGCTCGTGGCGGTGTCGGTCGCCAGCTGGGCCGCCATCTTCGGCAAGCTGTTCTCGCTCAAGCGCGTGAAGTCGCTCAACGAGGACTTCGAGCGCGAATTCTGGTCCGGCACCAGCCTGAACGAGCTGTTCGCCAACGCGGCGCAGAACGCCAGGAGCGCCGGCCCCATGGAGCGCATCTTCGCCAGCGGCATGCGCGAATACCAGAAGCTGCGCGAGCGCCGCATCCAGGACCCGGGCACCGTGCTGGACGGCGCGCGGCGCGCCATGCGGGCCAGCTACCAGCGCGAGGTGGACGCCGTGGAATCCCACCTGTCCTTCCTCGCGTCGGTCGGTTCGGTGTCGCCTTACGTGGGCCTGTTCGGCACCGTGTGGGGCATCATGCACGCCTTCACCGGTCTGGCCAGCCTGCAGCAGGTGACGCTGGCGACCGTGGCCCCCGGCATCGCCGAGGCGCTGGTGGCCACCGCCATCGGCCTGTTCGCCGCCATCCCCGCGGTCGTGGCCTACAACCGCTTCGCGCGCGACATCGACCGCGTGGCGATCCGGCTGGAGACCTTCATCGAGGAGTTCTCCAACATCCTGCAGCGCAACCTGGGCGCGGTGGCCGCGGCCCCGGCCGCCGGGCACTCGAGGTTCTGACATGCCGGCCGTCGCCTCCCGCGGACGCGGGCGCCGCACGATCAACGAGATCAACATGGTCCCGTTCATCGACGTCATGCTGGTGCTGCTGATCATCTTCATGGTCACCGCGCCGCTGATCACGCCCAGCCTCATCGACCTGCCCACCGTCGGCAAGGCCCGCCGCTCGCCGGACCGCAAGCTCGAAGTGGTGATCGGCAAGGACGAGAAGCTGGTGCTCAAGTCGGGCGACCAGTCCCGTCCGCTCTCGATCGCGGAACTGGCTGCCTCCGTCGTGGCGGTCCAGGCCGGCCAGCCGGCCGACTCGGTTGCCGTGGTCATCAGCGCCGACCGCAGCGTCAAGTACGAGTCGGTGGTGATGGTGATGGACACGCTGCAGCGCGCGGGCGTGCAGCGCGTCGGCCTCTCCGTGCAACTCGCCCGTTGACAAGGACAGATGCAGGCCACCGAACGCCCTGAATTCACGCCGCCGCCCGAAGGCGGGCTGACGCGATCCATCGGGATGGCGCTGCTGGCCCACGCGGTGCTCGTGCTAGGGCTCAGCTGGGGCGTCAAGTGGAAGCGGGACGACAGCGCGGTCATGGCGGAGGCCGAACTCTGGGCCAACGCGCCGGTGCAGGCCGCGCCGAAGCCGGTCGAGGCGCCGCCCGCTCCACCGCCGCCGCCGCCGGCCCCGCCGCAGCCCACGCAGGCGCAGCGCGATGCGGAGATCGCCCTGGAACGCGAGCGCGAGCGGAAGGAAGCGGAAGAAAAGGCCCGCCGCGAAGAGGCCGAGCGCCAGAAGCAGCTGGCCGAGCGCAAGCGCCAGCAGCAGGAAGAAGCGCGCAAGCAGGAGCAGGCCCGCCGCGCCGAGGAAAAGCGCAAGGAAGAACAGGCCCGCGCCCGCCGCGAGCAGGAAGAGGAAAAGCGCCTGGCCGAGCTGCGCACGGAGAACATGAAGCGCATGCAGGGCATGGCCGGCGCCACGGGTGCGCGCGAGTCCACCGGGACGGCACTGCGGTCAGCCGGTCCGAGCGCCAGCTACGCGGGCCGCCTCTCGGCGCACTTCCAGCGCCACGTGGTCTTTCCCGGCGGCGTGGACACGATCGTCGGCAACCCGCAGGCCGTGGTGCAGGTGCGGGTGTCGCCCACCGGCGAGATCGTCAGCGCCCGCCTGAGCCGCTCGAGCGGCAACGCCGCCTGGGATGAGGCCGCGGTGCGGGCGATCGAGCGCAGCGAGCGCATTCCGCCGGATGTGGATGGGCGGTATGTGTCGGAGTTTCCGGTGGAGATGCGGCCGAAGCGGTAGTGTTCTTCGGCCGCGCGGTGTCGCGGCAGGAGGTCAGTCGTACACGACCTGCGCGATCCCCTGGTCCGCCTGCGCCATCCAGCTGGCCAGCGCCGCATCGCTCGGGAAAAACCGCGCCGCTTCACCGAGTTGCAATTCCGCCACCGCCTGATCGCGCTTCACCGCCAGACGCACGGGCAGCCCGCGCACCAGTTCGCCCTGCTCCGTCTGCTCGCGCCGCGCAGGGAACTCGCGCACCAGCCGCTGCACGTCCGGCGCCTTGCCGTTGACCGCGACGCGCAGGAACTTGCCGAACCGGCAGCGTGCCGTGGCCAGGTCCCAGGCCTGCTGGATCGAAAGACGGAAGCCTCCTGAGAAACGATCGGGCTGCAACCGCGCCTGGACGATCACCAGCTCGTCGTCCTTGAGCAGGTTGCGGTGCGCGTTGATCACGTTCTCGTCCGCGGTCGCCTCGATCGTGGCGCTCTTGTCGTCCAGCTTGAACAGCGCCAGCTTGCCACGCTGACCGTTGATGACGCGGAAGTCGCTCACGATGCCGGCCAGCAGCTGCGGTTCGCGGCTGTCGATCAGGTCGCCGATCGGCGTGCGGGCGAAGCGCCGCACTTCGGCCGCGACCTCGTCGAACAGATGCCCCGAGAGGTAGAAGCCGACGGCCGTCTTCTCGTGCGTGAGCTGCTCCTTGACGCGCCACGGCATCGCCTCGACCAGCGGCGGCTCCTGCGTGCTGGCCGCGTGCGAGTCGCCCATGTCGAACAGGCCGCCCTGGTTGGCGTTGGCCTCGCAGGCGCCGGCGAAGTCGAAGGCCCGGTCGATCGACGCCACCAGCTCCGCGCGATTGCGGTGCAGCGCATCGAAGGCGCCGGCCTTGATCAGCGCCTCCACCGTGCGCTTGTTGATGCGCGTGCGATCGACGCGGACGCTGAAGTCGTACAGGCTCTTGAATGGCCCGCCCTCCTCCCGGGCGCGCACGATGGCCTCGATCGCCTGCTGCCCCGTTCCCTTGACGGCACCGAGGCCGTAGCGGATCACCTTGTCCGAGATCGGCTCGAAGCGGTAGACGCCGCGATTGACGTCCGGCGGCTCGAACGACAGGCCGAAGTTCTTGATCGCGTCCTCGAACAGCACCTTCAGCTTGTCGGTGTCGTCCATTTCCACGGTCATGTTCGCGCAGAAGAACTCGGCCGTGTAGTGCACCTTCAGCCAGCCCGTGTGATAGGCCAGCAGCGAGTACGCGGCGGCGTGCGACTTGTTGAAGCCGTAGCCCGCGAACTTCTCCATCAGGTCGAAGATCTCGTCGGCCTTCTCCTGGGGGATGCCGTTCTTCGCGGCGCCGGCCCGGAAGATCTCCCGGTGCTGGGCCATCTCCTCGGCCTTCTTCTTGCCCATCGCGCGGCGCAGCAGGTCGGCGCCACCGAGCGTGTAGCCGCCCAGGATCTGCGCCGTCTGCATCACCTGCTCCTGGTAGACCATGATCCCGTAGGTCTCCGAGAGCATCTCGGCCACCAGGGGGTGCGGGTACTCCACCTCCTCGCGGCCGTGCTTGCGCGCCACGAAGCTGGGGATCAGGTCCATCGGGCCCGGACGGTACAGCGCGTTCAGCGCGATCAGGTCCTCCAGCCGCGTGGGCCGCGCGTCGCGCAACATGCCCTGCATGCCGCGCGATTCGAACTGGAACACCGCCTCGGTCTTGCCGTCGGCGAACAGCTTGTAGGTGGCCGCGTCATCGAGCGGCACGTTCTCGAAAGCGAAATCCTCCTGCCCCTTGTGGCGCGCGCGGATGAAGTCCTTGGCGATCTCCAGGATGGTGAGGGTGGCCAGCCCCAGGAAGTCGAACTTCACCAGGCCGGCCGCTTCCACGTCGTCCTTGTCGTACTGGCTGACGGCCGATTCGCTGCCCGGCTGCTGGTACAGCGGCGTGAAGTCGGTGAGCTTGCCCGGCGCGATGAGCACGCCGCCCGCGTGCATGCCGACGTTGCGCGTCAGGCCTTCGAGCTTCTGGGCCAGGCCCAGCAGCGTCTTGACCTCGTCTTCCTTCTCCAGCCGCTCGGCCAGGATCGGCTCCACCTTGAGCGCGCCGTCGATGGTGATGTGCTGGCCCGGCTTGTTGGGGATGAGCTTGCTGATGCCGTCGCAGAAGGTGTAGCTCATGTCCAGCACGCGGCCGACGTCACGGATGGCCGCGCGCGCGGCCATGGTGCCGAAGGTGGCGATCTGGCTCACCGCCTCGCGGCCGTACTTCTGCTTGACGTACTCGATGACCCGGTCGCGGTTGCTCTGGCAGAAGTCGATGTCGAAGTCGGGCATCGACACGCGCTCGGGGTTGAGGAAGCGCTCGAACAGCAGGTTGTATTGCAGCGGGTCCAGGTCGGTGATCTTCAGCGCGTAGGCCACCAGCGAGCCGGCGCCCGAACCGCGGCCCGGGCCCACCGGGCAGCCGTTGTTCTTGGCCCAGTTGATGAAGTCGCCCACGATCAGGAAGTAGCCCGGGAACCCCATCTTCAGGATGGTGTTGATCTCGAACTCCAGCCGCTGCACGTAGCGCGGCATCTCCTTCTCGCGCCTGGCCGCGTTCGGGTACAGATGCGCCATGCGCTCCTTCAAGCCCTCGTGCGAGGCCAGCCGGAAGTAGTCCTCGATCGGCATGCCGTTGGGCGTGGGGAAGTTGGGCAGGCGCGGCTTGCCCAGCTCCAGCACCAGGTTGCAGCGGCGCGCGATCTCCAGCGTGTTGGCCACGGCCGAGGGGATGTCGGCGAACAGCTGCTCCATCTGCGCCGAGCTCTTGAAGTACTGCTCCTGCGTGAACCTGCGCACGCGCCGCTGGTTGCCCAGGATCTCGCCCTCCGAGATGCACACGCGCGCCTCGTGCGCCTCGTAGTCCTCGGGCGTGGTGAACTGCACCGGATGCGAAGCGACCACCGGCAGCTTGAGGTTGGCCGCCAGCTGCACCGCGGCCGCGACGTGCGTCTCGTCATCCGCCCGGCCCGCGCGCTGCACCTCCAGGTAGAAGCGGTGCGGGAAGATCGACGCCAGTTCCAGCGCCACCTGGCTCGCGCGCGACGCGTCGCCCTGCACCAGCGCCTGCCCCACGGGCCCGGCCTGTGCGCCCGAGAGGACGATCAGCCCTTCGCCCAGCTCGCGCAGCCACTCCAGCTTGCACACGCCCTGCGCGCGCACCACGTTGCCGGTCCACGCGCGGGCCAGCAGTTCGCACAGGTTCAGGTAGCCGGCCTTGTTCTGCACCAGCACCAGGAGGCGCGACAGCGCGTTGGCATCCGCGCCCAGGCCCTGCACGAACAGCTCGGACCCGATCAGCGGCTTGACGCCGGCGCCCCGCGCCGCCTTGTAGAACTTGATCGCACCGAACAGGTTGTTCAGGTCGGTGATGCCCAGCGCCGGCTGGCCGTCGGCCGCCGCCGCCTTCACGACATCGTCGATGCGGTTGGTGCCGTCGACGACGGAAAACTCGGTGTGCAGGCGCAGGTGGACGAACATGGATTCGATTGTAGGAAACGCGGGTGGCCCCGCTTCCTAGAATCCGGGCCGTGCAAGACATCCTGAACATCTCCGGCTACCTCTTCACGCCCGTGTCCGATCCGCACGCGCTGCGTGAAGTGCTTCACGAGGCCGCAGGCGCGGGTGGGCTCAAGGGGACGGTGCTGCTGGCGCACGAAGGCGCCAACCTGTTCCTGGCCGGCCGCGGGAGCGCGATCGGCGGATTCCTGGCGGTGCTGCGCGCCCAGCCGGGCTTCGAGTCGTTCGAGGCCAAGCGCAGCTGGTCGGCCGAAGTGCCGTCCCGAAAACTGCTGGTCAAGGTCAAGCGCGAGATCATCCGCATGGACCAGCCGGCCATCCGGCCGCAGCAAGGCCGCGCGCCGTCGGTCGATGCGCGCACCCTGCGCCGCTGGCTGGACCAGGGCCACGACGACGCCGGCCGCCCGGTCGTGACGCTCGACACGCGCAACGCGTTCGAGGTCGACTGCGGCAGCTTCGAAGGCGCGATCGACTGGCGGCTCTCGAAGTTCAGCGATTTCGCGGCGGCGCTGCAGGCGCGCAAGCAGGCGCTCGAAGGCAAGACCGTGGTGAGCTTTTGCACCGGCGGCATCCGCTGCGAGAAGGCGGCGCTCTACATGCGCGAGGCCGGGGTCGAGCAGGTGTGGCAACTCGAAGGCGGGATCCTGAAGTACTTCGAGGAAACGGGCGGCGCCCACTTCCGCGGCGAGTGCTTCGTGTTCGACGGGCGCGAGGCGCTCGACGCTTCCTTGCAGCCGGCCCGCGGCTGAGCCCGCTGCACAGCGCCGCGACGTCACAGCTTCCGCCGGCTGGTTACCAATCCCGCCGCGCATCGGCGGAACGCCGCACCAGAATGGAGACACTGCCGTTCAGGCGATCAGGAGGGGCCATGCGACGCTCCGTCCTTTCACGTCCCGCGCCCCCAGCCCTCCGCCATTGGCGCGTCGCTTCGTTGCTGCTGATGATGGTGCTGGTGGCCTGCGGAGGCGGGTCCGGCAGCCCCGATCCGGGCAGCGCACCGGCACCCACCGCTTCCGGTCCGGGAACTCCGTCGGCCGGCACTCCGTCGGCGGGTGCTCCGTCAGCGGGCACTCCTTCAACGGGCACACCGCCGGGCAGCGGCACGCCCACGGCCTCGATCGGGACCTGGAGCGTGGCTCTCGTCGACGAGGGTGAAGCGGGACCCAATGCACTCAACCGCTCCGGCGTGCTGGCCATGACGAGGATCGACCGCCTGCTGGGCCCGCGGGCGCGCATCTTCGACACCAGCCTGCACGAGCTGCCAGGCATTCCCGCGTTCGCGTCCGCGGTGAACGGCGCCGGGGAAGTCGCGGGCCAGCTGGCCCAGCCGGACGGCACCACCATCGCGATGCGTTGGAGGGCGCTGACGAACGACCCACCGACGCCGATCGACCTCGCCCCGGGCTCCAGCTCGGTGGCGACCGCGATCAATGCCGCCGGCGTCATTGCCGCCACGATCACCCGCCAAGGGGTCGCCACTGCGGCCCGCTGGGTCCCGGGCACGGCAGTGCAGGGGCTGGCTGCAGTGGGACAGGCGACCAGCTCGGCCCTGTTCATCAACACGCGCGGCGACATCGCCGGCATCTCGACCGCGCAGGGCTCGTCGGCACACGCGACGCTCTGGCGGCCCGACAACAGCGTGGTGGACCTCGGCACGCTCGGCGACGGCGAATCGGCGCCCACCGCCCTCAACGACGCCGGCCAGGTGGCGGGCGAGTCGCTCACCGCCGAAGGCAGGCAGCACGCCTTCCTGTGGAGCGAGGCGGCCGGCTTGCGGGACCTCGGCACGCTGGGCGGGCCCACCTCGACGGCGACGGGCCTGAATGCATCGGGCTGGGTGGTGGGGACGGCGGATACGCCGGCCGACACCACCGTGGCCTTCCTCTGGCGCGACAACGCCATGCAGCCGCTCGGCACGCTGGGTGGCGGCTCATCCGCCGCCTCGGCGATCAACGCCTCCGGGCTGGTCGGCGGCAACTCGGAGACGGCCACCGGCGTGCAGCACGCGTTCGTCTGGACGCAGGCGACGGGCATGGTCGACCTGAACAACGTCGTGTCCGGCGGCGAGCCGCTGCCCGGCGTGCTGCAGACCGTCATGGCCGTCGCGGACGACGGCACGGTGCTGGCGACGGCGGAAGGCGGCTTGCTGGTCCTGCTGCGGCCTTCGAGCGGCCCCTGACGGGCCGGCAGCCTGCGGGTCAGTCGCGCAGCACGTGCAGCACTTGCGAGTTGAACTCGCGCGAGTACAGCACGCCCGCTACCACGGCCGCCGCCACCGCGAAGACCAGCGGCGAGAAGAACCAGGCCAGCGCCGCGAAGGAGAAGTAGTAGGCGCGGATGCCGTCGTTGAAGGTCTCGGCCGCCATGCCCACCAGCTTGCCCGCGCGGGCCGCGACATGTTCACGGTCGGCGTGCCCCGCGGTGAAAGCCTCGGGCGCGGGCATGGACCCCAGCACGAGGGCGGCGAAGGTGTACTGCCGCATCGACCAGGTGAAGCGGAAGAAGGCGAACACGAAGATCGCCATCAGAGCGAGCACCTTGAGCTCGAACACCAGCATCGAGGTGCGCGCGGCGAACGGGATCTCCCGCACGAACTCGGCGGCCTTGTCGGTGGTGCCTAACAAGGCCAGCAGGCCGCCGATGATGATCAGCGTGGCGGAGGCGAAGAACGAAGGGCTGGACGAGAGGCTCTGGATGATGATGCCGTCCAGCACGCGCGGGTCGCGCGAGGTGGCCTGCAGCATCCAGCGCCTGCGCCAGCGGTTGGTGCTGGCCAGCAGGGTCACGCCGCTCTCGCTCGCGCGGCGCGAGTACCAGGCATAGGCCACCCACACGGCGAAGAACCAGAGGGCCGCCAGCCAGTCGGCGGCCGGGACGATGGCGAGCATCTGCATGCCCGCATGATGCATCAGGACATCGGCTCCGGCGGCGTGAACCGCGTGGGCGGCAGCGGGATGAACTCGGTCTCGCCCGGCACCGCGTCAAAGCGTTGCGCGGCCCAGTCGTCGCTGGCCTGCAGGATGCGCTCCTTGCGGCTGGACACGAAGTTCCAGTACATGTAGCGCGGGCCAACGCCCTCGCCGCCCACCACCGCCAGCCGTGCCGGGCCCGCAGCCTCGATGCGCGCATTGCGCCCCGGCTCGAGCACCAGCATGTGGTGCGGCGCCATCGGCTCGCCATCGAGCCGCAGCTCGCCCGAGATCGGATAGACCGCCAGCTCGGGCGCGAGCGGCGGCAGGTCCACCACGCCGCCGGAGAGCGCGAGATCGAGATACAAGGTCGGTGACGCCGGCTGCACCGGCGAGCGCACGCCGAGCGCTTCGCCGACCAGCACCCTCACCTGCGCGGGGCCGAACGCCACCTCGGGGATGTCGCCCGCGGGCGTGTGCTGGAAGGAGGGATCGATCTCCTCCTTGCCCTCCGGCAGCGCCACCCACAGCTGCAGGCCGTGGTTGACGAAGCTGCGCTCGCGCAGGTGCTCCGGCTTGCGCTCGGAATGCACGATGCCGCGGCCCGCCGTCATCCAGTTGATGGCGCCGGGCTCGATCAGCTGCTCGGTGCCCAGGCTGTCGCGGTGCATCATCGCGCCCTCGAACAGGTAGGTCACTGTCGCCAGGCCGATGTGCGGATGCGGGCGGACGTCGTGCTGCTCGCCCGGGTGCTCGGTCACCGGGCCGAAATGGTCGAAGAAGACGAAGGGCCCGACGCTGCGCCGGCGCGCGGCCGGCAACAGGCGGCGCACCTTGAAGCCGCCACCCAAGTCCTTCTCGTGTCCGGAGAGCTGCTGTGCGGCGGCCATCTTTTTCTCCTAGTTCTTCGCCCAGCGCGCCGCAGCCTGCGCGACGCGCTTGCCGAACTCGAGGGCGAACCGGAGGTCGCCTTCGAACATTTCCCGCGGCGACGCGTCCGAGGGCGACACCGAAGCGGCGCCGCTCCACACGCCCAGCCAGTTGAGGTCGTCCCGCGTGGCGGCCTTGGTGTTGGCGGGCATCATGCCCGTGCCCACCCACACGCCGCCGTGCTGCATGGCCAGGGTGATGAAGTAGTTGAGCGTGCTCAGCTTGTCGCCCACCGTGCTGGCGCTGTTGGTGAAGCCGGCGAACAGCTTGTCCTTCCAGGCCGAGGCGTACCAGGGCCTGGACGAGGCGTCCGCGAACTTCTTGAACTGCCAGCTCGGGCCGCCCATGTAGGTGGGCGATCCGAAGACGATCGCGTCCGCCGCGGCCAGTTGCTCCCACGCGCCTTCGGGCAGGTTGCCTTCGGCGTCGATGGCGATCAGCTGGGCGCCCGCGCCCTCGGCCACGGCTTGCGCCTGGCGCTGCGTGTGGCCGTAGCCGGAGTGGTAGACGACTGCGATGTTGGCCATGGCGGCTCGGTTCTCGTGACGGGCAGTAAGGTGAACGGTCAGGCCGGGCGCCGGCGCTGGAGCCGACGCCCGCGCGGGATCAGCGGCGCTTGCGGCCGTCCAGGCTCCAGCCACCGGGGCCGAAGGCATAGACGTAGAGCAGGCCGCCGACGACGGCGAGGTTCTTCCAGAAGGCCTGCTTCTGCATCATCTGCTGCGCTTCGGGCATGGCCCAGAAGTTGTGGAAGAGGGGCGTGATCACGGCGACGAAGATGGCCAGGCCCAGCGCGGCCCAGCGAGCCTGCCAGCCGACCAGCAGCAGCAGGCCCAGGCCGAGCTCGACGAGGATGGCCAGCGCGGCCGCCAGCTCGGGCATCGGCAAGCCCTTGGACGCGATGTAGCCGGCCGTGCCGGCGAAGCCGGCGATCTTGGCGTAGCCCGCGGGAACGAAAAGCCAGGCCAGCAGGATGCGGCCCACCAGGCTGGCGGCGTCCTGCGTTCCGGACGTGGTGCCGACCGCGGCAGGGCTGCCGTAAGTGTTGGGACTGGTGGTGCTCATGTGTTGCTTCTCCTGTTTGCGAATGATGGGAAAGGTTGGAAGACGGCCCGCGCGAGCGGGTTCCGCCGGATGGGTTCAGGGCTCCAGGTCGAACACCAGCACTTCGGCGTCGCGGCCCTGGCGCACCTGCACCCGGGTCTCATTGTCGAGCAGGGCGGCGTCTCCCGTGCGCAGGGTCTTGCCGTTCACTTCAAGTTCGCCGCGCACCAGGTGGACATAGCCCTTGCGGCCGCTGGCCAACTGCAGCTCGGCGGATTCATCGCCGTCGAACAGCCCGGCGTACAGCCGCGCGTTGGCGTGGATCTTGACCGAGCCTTCCGCCGCGTCGGGCGAAGCGACCAGGCGCAGGCGGCCGCGCTTCTCGGTGTCGGCAAACGTCTTCTGCTCGTAGCCCGGCGGGATGCCGCGCACGCTGGGCTCGATCCAGATCTGCAGGAAGTGCGTGGTCTGCCCGTCCGCGTGGTTGAACTCGCTGTGCTGCACGCCGGTGCCGGCGCTCATCCGCTGCACGTCGCCAGGCGGGATGCCCTTGACGTTGCCCATGCTGTCCTTGTGCGCGAGGTTGCCCTCCAGCACGTAGCTGATGATCTCCATGTCGCGGTGGCCGTGCGTGCCGAAGCCGGTGCCCGGGGCGATGCGGTCCTCGTTGATCACGCGCAGGTTGCCCCAGCCCATGTGCTGCGCGTCGTAGTAGTTGGCGAATGAAAAGCTGTGGTACGAGTTGAGCCAGCCGTGGTCGGCATGGCCGCGTTCCTGGGACTTGCGAAGGGTCAGCATCGTTTCGCTCCTTTGCGTGTTTCGTTCGCGATGGAGTCACTGTAGGTGGCGCACAGCCGCCGGGCCGTGCCGCGCTTTGATGGCATCATTCAAAAAAATTGAACGACGCCGATGCCCGCCACCGCCCGCGATGTCCTCACGCCCGACGCGCTGTCGCTGCTGCAGACGGTGGCCCGCGCCGGCAGCTTCGCCGGGGCCGCGCGCGAACTCGGCCTGGTGCCCAGCGCCGTCACCTATCGCGTGCGCCAGATCGAGGACGCGCTCGACGCGCTGCTGTTCGACCGCGCTTCGCGCCAAGCCCGGCTCACCGACGCCGGCGCCGAACTGCTGCGCGAAGGCGAGCGCCTGCTCGGCGAAGTCGATGCGGTCGCCAGCCGCGTGCGGCGCGTCGCCACCGGCTGGGAATCGCAGCTCACGATCGCGGTCGACGCCATCATTTCCTGCGGGACGGTGATGGAACTCGCCGATGCCTTCTTCGAGGTGGCGCCGCACACGCGGCTGCGGCTGCGCGACGAGGCCCTGTCCGGCACGCTGGCGGCGCTCACGTCCGGCGGCGCCGACCTGGCGCTCGGCGTCGCGTTGCTGGAGCAAGGCACGGCGGCCGGACTGCACGCCCGCACGCTCGGCGAGATCGATTTCGTCTTCGCCGTGGCGCCCCACCATCCGCTGGCTGCGATGCCCGAGCCGGTCAGCGACGAGATGATCCACAAGCACCGGGCCGTGGCGGTGGCCGACTCGGTCCAGAACGGCACCGGTCTCACGCTCGGATTGCTGGCCGGGCAGGCCGTGTTCACCGTGCCCACCATGGTGGCCAAGCTCGATGCGCAGCTGCGCGGGCTGGGGGTGGGCTTCCTGCCCGAGCCCATGGCGCGCCCCTACGTCGAAACCGGCCGCCTGGTCGCCAAGCGGGTGGAGCGTGCGCCGCGCGTGGTGCGACCGAGTTACGCGTGGCGCGAGACCGGCCCGCTCGGGCCGGGCCGCGGCCTGCAGTGGTGGCTGAAACAGCTGGAGAGCCCGGCCACGCGCAAGGCGCTGCTGGACCGCCATGCCAGCGCGCTCGTGGGCTGATGCCACAATCGCCCGCGATGCCCACCACCCGCACGACGAAGAATCCCGGACCCCGCCGCTACGCCATCGTCGGCGCAGGCCTGGCAGGCATCACCTGCGCCCGCACGCTGCGGCAGGCCGGGCACGAAGTGATGCTGCTGGAGCAGGCCGGCACCGTGGGCGGCCGCATGACCAGCCGGCAGAGCGCCTTCGGCACTTTCGATGCGGGCGCCCAGTACTTCACCGTGCGCGACGAACGCTTCCGCCGCGCGCTGGACACGGGGCCGCACTCGTTCGAGCGCTGGGTCGCGAACTCGGTGCGGGTGCTCGATCCGCTCGGCCGCGTGGCCGAAGCCGCGCGGCCCACGCCCGAAGCGCACTGGGTCGGCGTGCCTGCGATGGACGCATTGCCGCGCCAATGGGTCGAGCCCCTGGCCGCCGAAGGCTGCATCGAACTGGACACGGCGGTCGACCGCGTCGAGCCCGACGCCATCGATCCCCGCCGCTGGCAGCTGCGAACCACGAGCGCACAGGATGCGCTGCACGTGCACCCCGGCTTCGATGCCGTGGTGCTGGCGATTCCCGCCGCGCAGGCCGCGGCGCTGCTGGAGCGCTCGCGCCTGGCGCCCGCGTTCGTGCAGCGGCTGCGCGGCGTCGACATCGCGCCCTGCTGGACGCTGATGCTGGCCTTCCCGCAGGCGCTGCAGCCGGGGCTGACGCACCTCGGCCCGCAATGGAACGCGGCGTCGAGCACGCACCACCGCATCGCCTGGCTGGCGCGCGAATCGTCCAAGCCGGGCCGCCGCCCGATCGAGCGCTGGACCGTGCAGGCCAGCCCGGCCTGGTCCAACGAACACCTGGGCGACGACGAACAGCGCATCGAAGCCAAGCTGCTCAAGGCCTTCGCCGAAGTCACCGGCATCCGCGCGCAGCCGTCGCACACCGAGGTGCGGCGCTGGCGGTATGCCAAGACGCTGGCGCCGCTCGGCCGGTCGCACCTGTGGGATCCGCAGATCGGCCTGGGCGCCTGCGGGGACTGGTGCCTGGGCCACCGCGTCGAGCACGCGTTCGTCTCCGGGCTGGAGCTGGCGCTCGCCGCCGCCTGAGAGCCCGGCGTGGGTGCGCCGTACCGCGGGCGCTTCGCCCCTTCTCCGACAGGTCCGCTGCATGCGGGATCTCTCGTCGCCGCATTGGCCAGCTGGCTCGATGCGCGGCGCAACGGCGGCACGTGGCTGGTGCGGATCGAGGACGTGGACACGCCGCGCTGCGTTCCCGGCGCGGACCGGCTGATCCTCGACCAGCTCGCACGTTGCGGCTTGCACGCGGATGAACCGCCCCTGTGGCAGTCGGCGCGAAGCACGATGTACCGCCAGGCGCTCGACAGGCTGATCGCCGATGGCCAGGCCTATCCCTGCGCCTGCTCGCGCAAGGACATCGAGGAAGCGCTGGCGTTGCAAGGCCGGCCGCGCGTTCGCGGCCGCGAAGCGCCCTACCCCGGCACCTGCCGCAACGGGCTGCACGGCCGGCCGGCGCGCGCATGGCGCTTGCGAGTGCCGGACGGCATCGTGCGCTGGCAGGACCGGCGGCTCGGGCCGCAGCAGCAGGACGTGGCGAGCGAAGTGGGCGACTTCGTCCTGCTGCGCGCCGATGGCCTGTGGGCGTACCAGATCGCGGTGGTGGTGGACGATGCCGGGCAAGGCATCACGAGCGTCGTGCGCGGCGAGGACCTGGCGGACAACACCGCGCGGCAGTTGCTGCTGCAGCGCGCGTTGGGCGTGCCGGCGCCGTCGTACCTGCACACGCCGCTGGTGCTGGGGGCCAACGGCGAGAAGTTGTCGAAGCAGAACGGCGCGCACGCGCTCGACCTGTCGGATGCGCTGCGCACGTTGAATGAAGCGGCTGCCGTGCTCGGCTTGCCGCCGCAGGCCGGCACCGTTGCGGACGCGTTGACGGCGTGGGTGAGGCAGTGGCCCTTCCTACAATCCGCGGGTGACTGAACCCGGCAAGCCCCCCGCCTCCGGCGCGCCCGAAGGCGTGCCGCATCCCCGAGCCATCCGCAGCTTCGTGCGCCGCACCGGCCGCACGACGACGGGACAGGCGCGCGCATTCGAGCAGCTCGGGCCCCGGTACCTGCTGCCCTACCAGCCCGAGCCCCTGGATCTCGCCGCCGCATTCGGCCGTGAGGCGCCCACGATCCTGGAGATCGGCTTCGGCATGGGCGAGGCCACCGCCCACATCGCGGGGCTGATGCCGGAAAAGAACTTCCTGTGCTGCGAGGTGCACGACCCCGGCGTCGGCGCGCTGCTCAAGCGCATCGGCGAGCAGGGCCTGTCGAACATCCGCATCGTGCAGCACGACGCGGTCGAGGTCCTGGACCGCATGCTGCGCCCGCAGTCGCTGGATGGCGTCCACGTCTTCTTTCCCGATCCCTGGCACAAGCTGCGGCACCACAAGCGCCGGCTGATCCAGCCGCCGCTGGTGGCAAAGCTTGCGGACAGGCTGCGGCCTGGCGGCTACCTGCACTGCGCAACCGATTGGGAGCCGTATGCGCAGCAGATGCTGGAGGTCCTGGCGGCCGAACCCCTGTTGCGCAACACGGCCGAAGGCTTTGCGCCGAAACCCGCCTACCGCCCGCCGACCAAGTTCGAGAACCGCGGCCTGCGGCTCGGACACGGTGTGTGGGACGTGGTGTTCGTGCGCCGGTCCGCCTGAGACCTGCCGCACGGGGGCTCGATCATTCGAGCTTGCGGTCCTCGCGCTTGGCCTTCTCCATCGCCTCGGGCTCCAGCTCCTCGGCGGAGCGGTTCAGGTGGATGAAGGCGCCCCAGGCGCCGAGCAGCAGTGCGGTCGACGCCAGCAGCGCAGCCGCGTAGACCAGCTGGCCCAGGTCCTCTCGAATCGCCTTGAAGGTCGCGACCAGGCCTTCGATGGCCAGCGCCACCACGACGACGACCACGAAGCGGGACAGGAAGCGCCGCACGCGCGTCGGTGCGCTGATGTGCACTGCGCGAACGATCTCTTCCTCGGCGATCGTCTGGGAAATTTGCAGGGCCACCACGGCGGCGGCGAGCAGGCCGATCGCCTCGATCACGATTTGCGCCGACGCATACCCGAAGTCTTCGGAGAGCGCGACAGCGGCGACCCGGACCGCGGTCAGCATGAGGATGATGGCCGCGCCCGCAAACAGGGCGGCGATCACGCCATGGATCGCCGAGAAGAAGCGGGCAATGAGGTGCATACAAGGCCGAGCTTAGCGCCCGGCGCGGCCGCGTGGGGCGGCGGAACAACTCATCCGGGCAGCGGCCTCGGTGCCGCCCAGCCCGCGCTGTCAGGCCTTCAGTTCCCGCGCCGAGATCTGGTAGCGGAAATCATCCGGCGCATACGAGTCGAAGCGGCCCTGCGCGTCTTCGGCCACCGGGTACATCAGGAATCCGAGCCGGCCGTGACGGGAACCGGGCAGCGCGACGTCGTGCGCGGTGTTGTACGCGACCCAGTTGCCTTCCCAGCCGCCGTAGAGGCCCCGGTACACCGGCGCGACGACCGGATGCTGCACGGTCTTGATCCACTCGCGCGTTTCCTGCCGCATCACCTTGGCGACGTCGGCCGGGTCCGTCGCCACCCAGCCGTGCGCGTGCAGGTACACCTCGGCGCGGCAGTGCTGCGCGCCCTTGAGGCTGGCCGGATTGCTGCCGAGTTCGCGGTAGCCGAAGGCCGAGGGCGCGAGCCGCAGGCCGTAGACGTCGCGCGCCGGCACGCCAACGGCGCGGCACAGTCCGACGAACAACGCGTTGATGTCCGCGCACTTGCCGCCCAGGTTGCCGGTCTCCAGCATCGTCCTGATGTCGCCTTCGCCGCAGCCGCGCACGGTGGGTTCGCGCCAGGAGTTGCTCACGACCCAGTCGTAGAGGGCGCACCTTGTCGGCGTCGGTGCGCGCATCGCCGATGGCCTGGCGCGCGGTGTCGCGCACGATGCCGTCCGTGGGAATCAGCGAGGTCGCGCGCAGAGCGTGCGCCAGCGTGGCCGCGTCTTCGCGCGCCGGGGCGCGGGACGACCAGTCCACCGCCCGGTCGCGCGTCTGCACGCGGGTGGTGAGCTCCACGAAAGGCTGGGTGGTCGATGCGTCGAACGACACGCGCAGGATGCGCGCGCCGTCCACGCCGTCGGCCACTCGCTCGGCCCGGCCGTTGCTGCTGATGCGGCTTTCCAGCGAACGCTGCCAGTCCGTGTCGACCGAGGGCACCGGCAGCCAGACCTGCGTGGCGCCCTGGGCGAGCGCCGGCTCGACGCGCGTGACCAGCTCGAAGCTGCGCCAGCCCGCGGGCTGCGGCGCGAAGCGGCGCTCCTGCGCAAGCGCTGGAAGAGGAGCAATGGCCGCAGCGGCGGCGGTGAGAACGAATTCGCGACGGTTGTTCATTGCCAGAGTCCTTCGACCAGCTTGCCGGCGGGCGCGCTGCTCCAGTCGTATTCACCACGCACGCGCCACTTCGCGCGGCCCTTCTCATCGAAACCGAACGTGGTCGGGAACGTCTTGACCCCCCATGCCGCGGCGCCCTCGCCCATCGCGTCGAACAGCACCGGCCGGGCCCAGCCCGCCGCCTTCATGTAGCGCTGCACGGTGGCAGGACGCTCCTTGTAGTTCACCAGCAGCAGCGACAGCTTGTCGCCATAGAGCTCGGTGAGCTGCAGCAGCAGCGGCATCTCGGCGCGGCAGGGCGGGCACCAGGTGGCCCAGAAGTTGACGATGGTGGCGCGCCCCGGCGTGGGCACAGGGAGCTTCACGGCGTCGAGCGTGGGAGCCTGGAACGGCGGCAGCGCCCCGGGCGACCTCTCGATCTCCGCGGCGCGAACCGCCGGCAGCGCGAGGGCTGCCGCCGCGCCGAACAGCACGCGGCGCCGGATCACGCCCGGTCCGCCACCCATTGCTGCACCGACTTCAGCGCCGTCGGCAGCTTGCTCGCGTCGGTGCCGCCGGCCATGGCCAGGTCCGGCTTGCCGCCGCCCTTGCCGCCGACCTGCTGCGCCACGAAGTTCACCAGGTCGCCGGCCTTGACCTGGCCCATGCGGTCGGCCGTCACGCCGGCCGCGAGCTGCACCTTGCCGCCGTCGACCGCCGCCAGCACGATCGCCGCCGTCTTGAGCTTGTCCTTGAGCTTGTCCATGGTGTCGCGCAGCGTCTTGGCGTCCGCGCCGTTCAGCGTGGCGGCCAGCACCTTCATGCCCTTGACGTCCACGGCCTGGCTGGCCAGCTCGTCGCCTTGCGACGACGCCAGCTTGCCCTTGAGCTGCGCCACTTCCTTCTCGAGCGAGCGCACCTGGTCGAGCACCTGGCCGATGCGCGCCTGCAGCTCGGGGACGGGCGCCTTGAGCGCGGCCGCGGCGCTCTGCACGGTCGACTCGACCTGCTGCAGGTAGGCGAGCGCATTCGCACCCGTCACCGCTTCGACACGGCGGATGCCCGCGGCCACGCCGCCTTCGCTGACGATCTTGAACAGGCCGATGTCGCCGGTGCGCTGCACGTGCGTGCCGCCGCACAGCTCGCGGCTGGAGCCGATGTCCAGCACCCGCACCGAGTCGCCGTACTTCTCGCCGAAGAGCATCACGGCGCCGGTGGCCTTGGCCGAATCGATGTCCATCACGCGGGCCTGCGTGGGCCGGTTCTCCAGGATCTCCTGGTTCACGCGCCGCTCGATCTCGCGGACCTGGTCCTCGGTGACGGGCTGGTTGTGGGTGAAGTCGAAGCGCGTCTTGTCGGCGTCGACCAGCGAGCCCTTCTGCTGCACGTGGGTGCCGAGCACTTCGCGCAGCGCCTTGTGCATCAGGTGCGTGACGCTGTGGTTGCGCATGGTGGCCTGGCGGCGGACCGTGTCCACTTTCGCCATCACCTTGTCGCCGACCTTCAACCGCCCCTGCGCCACCGCGCCGTGGTGGCCGTACACGTCGGCCTTGATCTTCTGCGTGTCCTCGACACCGAACTGCACGCCCTCGGCCGTGAGCACGCCGCAGTCGCCCACCTGGCCGCCGCTCTCGGCATAGAACGGCGTGGTGTCCAGCACGACGACGCCCTGCTCGCCTTCGGAGAGCTGCTGCACCGGCGTGCCGTCCTTGTAGAGGGCGACGACCTGCGCCGGCTCCTCCAGCTTCTCGTAGCCGGTGAACGGATGGCCGGAGCCGGTGTACTCGAGCACGCGGTCCATCTTGAACTTGCCGGCCGCGCGGCCCGCGGCCTTCTGCTTGTCCATGGCGGCGTCGAAGCCGGCCACGTCCACCGTCACGCCGCGCTCGCGGCAGACGTCCTGCGTCAGGTCCAGCGGGAAGCCGTAGGTGTCGTGCAGCTTGAACGCGACCTCGCCGGGCAGGACCGTCGCGGAAGCATCGTGGCCCGGCAGGGGCGGCGTGTCTGGCCTGCCGTTGCCGTTGCCGATCGACGCCTCGAGGATCTCCATCCCGGTTTCCAGTGTCTCGAAGAAGCGCTCCTCCTCGGCCTTGAGCACCTCGGTGATGCGCTTCTCCTCCGCCTTCAGCCGCGGATACGCCTCGCCCATCAGCCTCACCAGGTCGGGCACCAGCTTGTGGAAGAACGGCGTCTTGCGGCCCAGCTTGTAGCCGTGGCGGATGCCACGTCGCACGATGCGCCGCTGCACGTAGCCGCGGCCTTCGTTGCTGGGGATCACGCCGTCGCTCACCAGGAACGCGGTGGCGCGGACGTGGTCGGCGATCACGCGCAGCGACGGGTTCTCGAGGTCCTTGATGCCGGTCTCGCGCGCCGCGGCCTTGATCAGCGCGTCGAACAGGTCGATCTCGTAGTTGCTGTGCACGTGCTGCAGCACGGCGGCCAGGCGCTCCAGGCCCATGCCGGTGTCCACGCAGGGCGCGGGCAGCTTCTTCACGCTGCCGTCCGGCTGCATGTCGAACTGCATGAACACGTGGTTCCAGATCTCGATGTAGCGGTCGCCGTCCGCGTCAGGCGATCCGGGCGGGCCGCCTGCGATGCCAGGGCCGTGGTCGTAGAAGATCTCCGAACAGGGACCGCAGGGGCCGGTGTCGGCCATCATCCAGAAGTTGTCGCTCGCGTAGCGGGCGCCCTTGTTGTCTCCGATGCGCACGACGCGCTCGGCGGGCAGGCCGATCTCCCGGGTCCAGATGTCGTAAGCCTCGTCGTCCTCCTGGTACACCGTGGCCCAGAGCCTGTCCTTGGGCAGCTTGTAGACCTCGGTCAGCAGCTCCCAGC
This sequence comes from Ramlibacter henchirensis, assembly GCF_004682015.1. NCBI lineage: Bacteria > Pseudomonadati > Pseudomonadota > Betaproteobacteria > Burkholderiales > Comamonadaceae > Ramlibacter > Ramlibacter henchirensis. The sequence goes on from NZ_SMLM01000002.1 coordinate 29,761, forward strand.
CCCACTTGAGCGATTCGCGCTTGAAGTAGTCGCCGAAGCTCCAGTTGCCCAGCATCTCGAAGAAGGTGTGGTGCCGCGCCGTGTAGCCCACGTTCTCCAGGTCGTTGTGCTTGCCGCCGGCGCGCAGGCACGCCTGCACCGAAGCCGCGCGCACATACGGCCGCTTGTCGGTGCCGAGGAACACGTCCTTGAACTGCACCATCCCGGAGTTGGTGAACATCAGCGTCGGGTCGTTGCCCGGCACGAGCGGGCTGGACTCGACCACCGTGTGGCCCTTGCTGGCGAAGAAGTCCAGGAAGGTCTTGCGGATTTCGGCGACGGTGGCGGGCGGCTTGGAGGAAGGCATGGCGGTCGGGGTGGGCTGCGGGCGCTTCACCCGGAGCGGAAAGGGGCCCGCGCACGCGCGCGGGCGAAGCTCGGGATTATAGGTTTCGAGCCTTCTCCCGCCCTTGGACAGGGCCGCGTCAGGCCGGCGCGGGCGCCGGCGGCCGCGCGCTGCGCGAGAAGGCGAACAGCATCTGCGTGATGCCCGCCGCGAGCCCCACCGCCACCCCGATCCGCCAGGCCAGCGTGTAATTGCCCAGCGCGTCGTACAGCAGGCCGCCGCCGTACGCCCCCACGAAGCTGCCGAACTGGTGGCTGACGAACGCCACGCCGACCAGCAGCGCCTGCCACTTCAGGCCGAAGCGCTCGACGATCCAGCCGGCCACCAGCGGGCTGACGCCCAGCCACAGGAAGCCCATGACCGAGGCGAACACCAGCGTGCCCGCCGGCGTCGGCAGCGCCATGAAGTACCAGACCAGGGTGAGGGAGCGCAGCGTGTAGATCAGCCCGAGCAGCAGCAGCTTGTTCCAGCGCCCGCCGGCCCAGCCGAAGAACAGGCTGCCCAGCACGTTGAATGCGCCGATGCAGCCCAGCGCCTGCGCGCTGAGCATCGGGTCCATGCCGCAGATCTCCAGGTAGGCCGGCAGGTGCGTGGTCAGGAAGATCAGCTGCATGCCGCAGACGAAATACGCGATGGCCATGACGACGAAGGGCAGGCTGCGGAACGCGTCGCGAAGCGCGGCCCCGGCGCTTGCGTCCGAAGCCGCCGCGGGCGCGGGCGGCGCCGCATCGCCCTTGCTCGCCATCCAGGCCGCCGGCAGCATCACCAGCGCCATGACGGCGAACCCGGCCAGGCCGATGCGCCAGCCCTGCGCCTGCATCAGCAACTGGCCCACGGGCGCGGCGATCATCGCGCCCAGCGAACCCGCCGCCGAGACGATGCCCAGCACGGTGCTGCGCACGGCGGGCGGCACGGCGCGGGCGGCCACCGCCATCGCCAGGGCCGGCCCGGTGCAGGACATCGCCAGGCCGATCGCCAGGCCGGCGCCCACGACGACCGGCAGCAGCCCGTTGGCCCCGGCAAGCAGCACGAGCCCGCCCAGGTACACCACGCCGCCGGCGATCATCAGCGGCCGGTAGCCCACGCGGACGGCCAGCACGCCGGCGAAAGGTTGCAGGAACCCCCACGCGAGGTTCTGCACGGCGATGGCGAGCGTGAAGTCCGCGACCTGGATGCCGACGTCGCGCGTCAGGTTCGGCATGAAGATGCCCAGGCTTTGCCGCAGGCCCATGGCCAGGCTCAGCATCAGCGACGCCCCGATCAGGATCGGGAAGACGGGGCGCAGCGCGGTCAAGCGGCTCATGCAAGCTCCTTGGGTGACCGCCAGTCTAGGTGGAGGCTGATGCCGGACTACCATTGCCGCCTTCCTGCTGCAGCCGGAGACAACGACATGGACATGAAGACCTCCCCCCTCGCCCTGCTGAACGACGCCACGCTGCTCAAGACGGACGCCCTCATCGACGGCGAATGGCTCAAGGGCCCCGCCCGCTTCGACGTGCACGACCCGGCCACCGGGCAGAAGCTGGCCGACGTCGCCAACCTCGGTCCGAAGGAGGCCGAGCAGGCGATCGCCGCGGCCAACGCCGCCTGGCCCGCGTGGCGCTTGAAGACGGGCAAGGAGCGCAGCATCCTGCTGCGCAGATGGTTCGACCTGCTGATGGCGAACCAGGAAGACCTGGGCCGGCTCATGACCGCCGAGCAGGGCAAGCCCTTCCCCGAAGCGAAGGGCGAGGTGGCCTATGGCGCCAGCTTCGTCGAGTGGTTCGCCGAGGAAGCCAAGCGCGTCAACGGCGAGACGCTGCCGCAGTTCGACAACAACCGCCGCCTGATGGTGATCCGCCAGCCGATCGGCGTGTGCGCGGCCATCACGCCGTGGAACTTCCCGCTGGCCATGATCACGCGCAAGGTCGCGCCGGCGCTCGCGGCCGGCTGCCCCGTGGTCATCAAGCCGGCCGAGCTGACGCCGCTGACCGCGCTGGCCGCCGCCGAGCTGGCCGTGCGCGCCGGCATCCCGCCGGGCGTTCTCAACGTGCTGACGGCCGATGGCCCCAACAGCATCGCAGTCGGCAAGGTGTTCTGCGCCAGCGACACGGTGCGGCACATCAGCTTCACCGGCTCGACCGAAGTCGGCCGCATCCTGATGGCCCAGAGCGCGCCCACCATCAAGAAGCTGAGCCTGGAGCTGGGCGGCAACGCGCCCTTCATCGTGTTCGACGACGCCGACATCGACTCGGCCGTCGAAGGCGCCATCGCCAGCAAGTACCGCAACGCCGGCCAGACCTGCGTGTGCGCCAACCGGATCTATGTGCAGGACGGCGTGTACGACGCCTTCGTCGAGAAGTTCTCCGCGAAGGTCAAGGGCATGAAGGTCGGCAACGGCTTCGAGGATGGCGTGGTGCAGGGGCCGCTGATCGAGCCGGCCGCGCTGGACAAGGTGCAGCGCCACGTGGAAGACGCGAAGGCCAAGGGCGGCAAGGTCGTGGTGGGCGGCGCGAAGCTGCAGGGCCAGTTCTTCCAGCCGACGGTGATCTCCGAAGCCAAGGGCGACATGCTCTGCGCGAAGGAGGAAACGTTCGGCCCGCTGGCGCCGGTCTTCCGTTTCACGACCGAGCAGGAAGCGATCGATGCGGCGAACAACACCGAGTTCGGCCTGGCCAGCTACTTCTACAGCCGCGATGTGGGACGCATCTTCCGCGTGAGCGAAGCGCTGGAGTACGGCATGGTCGGCATCAATGTCGGCATCATCGCGACCGAACACGTGCCTTTCGGCGGCGTCAAGCAGTCGGGGCTGGGCCGCGAAGGCTCGCACCACGGCATGGACGAGTACCTGGAGATCAAGTACCTGTGCCTGGGCGACGTGCTCAAGTGATGAGCCGCGCTCGCTGACTCATCGGGGCACAACAGCCGGGAACGGGCCTTCTCAGCCGTTCGCCTGATGAAGCGGCCTCCTACACCGGTCGCTGTCCTGCGCCGACCTTGGCCGTTTCCGGGCCGGGAGAAATTGCTCCGCATCGTTTGAACTCCGGAGTCTTCCCATGCCCACCGCCATCTCAGATTGGAGCACCGCGATGATGACGTCGCTGGGAGCTGCCCTGGCCATGTTCCTGTCGGCGATACCGAAGATCATCGGCTTCGCCATCATCCTCATCGTCGGCTGGCTGCTTTCGTCGCTGGTCGAGAAGGGGGTCGCGGCGCTGCTGCGCGCCGTGCGCTTCAACGACCTCGCGGCCAAGTCGGGCTTCGCGGGTTTCGTGAGCAAGATGAACTCGGGCCCGCAGGCGGAGACAGCGGGCGCCCATGGTGGGCAGAGATCGCAGGCGATGGACCCGGCCGGGATGATCGGCCTGGTCGCCAAGTGGTTCATCCGCCTGATCGCGGCCGTGGTGGCATTCGATGCGCTGGGCCTGCCCGCCGTGTCGGAAGTGCTTCGTGAGCTCCTGCTGTGGCTGCCCAACGTGATCGTGGCGCTGGTGGTGCTGGTGATCGGCGGCCTGGCCGCCCGTGCGCTGAGCAACCTGGTGCGCGGCGCCGCCGGTGAAGCGGGCCTCTCCAACGCCAACCTGCTGGCCAAGGTGGCCTCGGCGCTGGTGTGGTCCTTCGCGATCGTGGTGGCCGTCAACCAGATCGGCATCGCGACTGCACTCGTGAACACCCTGTTCATGGCCTTCGTCGGCGCCATCGCGCTGGGCCTCGGCCTCGCCTTCGGCCTGGGCGGCCGTGAGACCGCCGGCCAGATCGTGAGCAAGTGGTACGGCAAGGCCCAGGAGAACGCTCCGAAGCTCGCGCACGCGGCCGAGGCCGGCGGGGAGATTGCGCGCAGCCAGGCCGCGGGTGCCGCCAGCACCCTCCAGGGCGGCAGCGGCGGTGGCTACCAGGGCGGCGGCTCCTCCGGCGGCGGCTCGACCGGTGGTGGCGGCTACGGCGGCGGTTCGACCGGTGGTTCGAGCGGTGGCTACGGCGGCGGCTCCAGCGGCGGCGGCTCCGCAGGCGGCAACTATCCGTCTTCGGGTGGCGGGCGATCCAGCGCCAGCGGCCCGCAGTACCCGACGGACGACGGCCCGCGCGGCGGCTCGGGCGCCGGCGCGCAGGAAGGCCGCGACCAGATGTACCCCACGCCTTCTTCGCCGCGGCATCCTTCCGAAAGCTGACCGCGAGCGCGGCCCGCGCAGGCCGCATCCACCCGAGACAACGGCGCCGCTGGCGCCGTTTCCATTCGCACCGTTCCAGGAAGCAGAACGGAAGCCGCCGGTCAGCATGCCAAGCGACGCTACACTGGCTGCGACGGTGCGAGCCCCTCGCCCAGAACAAGAAGCAAGAATGCGATGGACCTTTCCGATGCCTCTTTCCAGCGGCTGATCGATCTCGTCTACGAGGCCGTGGAGCACCCCGACCGCTGGCGGCGCTTCTACGAGGAACTGCAGCCGGCGATCGGCGTGAAGTCGGTCCACATGCTGGCCCTGGACAAGCGCCACGGCACCTTGTCGTACAGCGACGGCGCCAACCTGCCGGTGCAGGGCGAACTGGCGTACATGCAGCACTACCGCACGCTGGACCCGCGGCTGCCCGTGATCCTGGAGCGCGCGCCCGCGGAGTGGACCCACTGCCACGAGATCCTGGACGAGTCGGTGGTGGCGCGCCATCCCTTCTACCAGGAGTTCCTGCTGCCCTACGACCGGCGCTACATGAGCGCCACCAAGCTGGTCGACACGCCCGACGCCACCATCATTCTGGCCACCCTCAGCGGCCAGTCGCAGGGGCCGCTGACAGCCGAGGCCGTGCGCTTCGTGGACCGGCTGATGCCGCACCTGCAGCGCGCATGCCGCATCGGCCTGCAGAACTTCGTCTATTCCAGCCAGGCGCTGGTGGGCCACATGCTGGTGAACAAGCTGCGGCAGCCGGTGATCCTGATGACGTCGGGCGGGCACGTCATGCACAGCAACGAGGCCGCGCGCGACCTCTTGCGGTCCACGAAGCTCGTGGCGGTGGAAGACGGCCGCTTGCGCCTGCCCTCGCCGCACCTGCAGCAGCTGCTGGAAGGCTGCGCGACGCTGGAACAGGCGTTCAAGACGGCCCAGGCCGGGTCTGCTGAATCGGGAGGCACGCACGAGGCTTCGGGTTCCCAGTTCCGCTCGCTGCGCATCACCGAGGGGCCGCGCGCGGGCGATGCGCTCTACGCCTTCTACAGCCTGCTGCTGCCCGGAAGCGTGATGGGCACCTTCGGCCTGCGGCCGGTGGTGATGCTTCTCTTCTACCACCCGTCGTCGGCGCCGCCGATCGACTCCGGCCTGCTGTACGCCGTGTTCGGCCTCACGCCCGCCGAATGCCGCATCGCGACGATGCTGGCCGAAGGACTCTCGCTCAAGCAGATCGCCGACGCGCAGGGCACGCAGCACGAAACCGTGCGCAAGCAGCTGCGCTCGATCTACCAGAAGACCTCCACCAACCGGCAGCCGGAACTGGTGCGCCTGCTGCTGCACCTGCCGCACAACGCCGTGCAGGACTGACGGATCCGCGCCGCAGTTACCCCAAACGGGGAATGGATGCGGCGCCCGCTTTCGACCATCCTCGCGCCCTGGCGTTGCGACACGCTTCGTAACCCTGGCAACCTGCAGCTACAAGCGAAGCAGGCAGTTCGAACTAACCGAGGACGAAGATGAGGTTGAAAGCACTAGGTTTGACGTTGATGGCCGTCTCGGTCGCGGCGATGGTCGCGGCTTGCGGCGGCGGCGGTGGCGGTGGCGGCGATTCCGCGCAACCGGGTGTGCAGCTGTCCGGGGTGGCAGCCACCGGCCTGGCCCTGGCGAACAGCTCCGTCGACGTGAAGTGCGCGTCCGGCACCGGCACGGCGACCACCAACGCTTCCGGCGCCTACACGGTGGCGGTGGTGAACGGGGCGCTGCCCTGCCTGGTGAAGGTGACCGGCACGGCGGACGGCGCGGAAGTGACGTTGCACTCCCTGGCCGAGGCGGGCACCGCCAGCGGCAGCACGACCACTGCGACGGCGAACGTGACGCCGCTGACGGAAATGATCCTGGCGCAGCTGGCCGGCACGGTGCCCACCAGCTTCTTCGAGAGCTTCGGCTCCGGCACCACGGTCACGGCGGCGCAACTGCAGGCCGCCACCACGACGGTGCTTGCGGCACTGAAGGACGCCACCGGCATCGACCTGGCCGCCGACCCGTTCAAGTCGGACCTCGTCCCGGCGACTGCCACCACCGCGGGCAATGCTTACGACGACGCGCTCGAGGCCCTCAAGGCCAAGGTGCCGCTGCAATCGTTGCCGCTGGTCGTGACGCAGATCGCCAGCACGGCCGTCACCTCCGGCACGACGACCGCCCCGCTCACCCTGGCTGACGTGATGGCCGGCGTGAACGCGGGCGGCTCGGCCACCTGCCCCACCGCCCTCAGCGGCAAGTACCGGGTCATCGAGTACACCGGCCTCGTGCAGGAAGTGCAGATCGACTTCGGCCGCAACGTGGTGATCGACGGCGCGGACGAAATCCCCTTCACGCCGAGCGCCCAGCCGTGCGAGTTCAGCATCGGCTCGGGGCCCACGGCGACCCGGATCGGTTTCGGCCCCAGCGGCGTCGGCGCGCTGCAGGACGACGGAACCATCGCTTACCTCGTTCCGGTGCAGGCGCACCCGCTTTCCGCGTTCACGGGGGAGTGGAACTACGTCGAGAGCGGCATTCGGGAAGACGACAACCCGGTGCATTTCCTGGGCAAGTTCACCTTCGCCGCCACGGGCGCGGGCGTGGAATGCGGCTACCGGAACGAGGACACCGGCGCCCTCTCCGCCACATGCGAGCAGGACAATGTGCTGCCTTCGATCAGCGCGACGTCCGACGGTGGCGCTGCGCTGGCCTACGGCGATACGCCCGGCGTGATGTACGGCTATCGCGCCCCGAACGGCAACTTCTTTGCGTTCGGCTCGACCAACGCGTCCGGCACGGGCACGACCGGCAGCATGCGCACCCACTTCATCATGCACAAACCCTCGCCGTGGGTCGCCCCGGCGGTTGGCGCCGTATCGAAGTACTGGGACTTCGCGATGCTGCCCACCTCCGCCGGGCTGGCGCCATCCTCCGCGGCTGACTCGAGCACGGTCAACAGCGTCTCCGGCAACACGGTGCAGCGCACCCGCGCCTCCGACAGCCGGGTGGACACGTTGAGCCTGAACGACCCTCTTCCCGGCGTGCGCACGAGGATCGGTCCCTCCACGTTGGCCGTGCAGCACCAGATCCAGCTGGGCGGCCTCGGCGTGACGGTGACCTTCAACGGCGAGGGCGAGCCGCACCTGTACGCCGCGAGCCTCGGTCGTCCCTGACACCGGCCTGCTCGACGAGAAAAGGCCCCGCTTCGGCGGGGCCATTTTTCTTGTATCCGGGCGCAAGCGGCTGGGCCACGCATGCGTGGAGAGTCCCCGCGCCTGCTCTGCGGCGCGCGCGACCTGCTCCTACACCGCGCTGCCGGATGCGTTGCTACTTTGGATGCAGCCCCTGCGGAGGTGGCGGCGCCAACATCCCATGAAGATCGCCCAGGTCGCCCCGCTCTACGAAAGCGTCCCGCCGCGCGCGTATGGCGGAACCGAGCGTGTCGTGCACTACCTGACCGAAGCGCTGATCGACCTCGGCCATGAGGTCACGCTGTTCGCCAGCGGCGACTCCCGCACACGCGCGCGGCTCGTGCCGGTGATCGACCGCGCGCTGAGGCTGCACCGTGGCAAGCCCGACCCGGTGATCTGGCACACGCTGATGGTCGACCGCGTGCGCGAGCTGTCCCGCAATTTCGACGTCATCCACTTCCACATGGACGTGCTGCACCTGCCCTTCGCCGTGCGCTGCGAAAAGCCGAGCCTGACCACGCTGCACGGACGGCTGGACCTGCCGGACCTGCAGCCGCTGTTCCGCCAGTTCCGGCAGCATCCGCTGGTGTCGATCTCGTGGGCCCAGCGCGCGCCGCTGCCCGGCGCCAACTGGCTGGGGACCGTGCACCATGGGCTGCCGCTGGACCTGTACGACTTCCATCCACAGGCGCAGGACTACTTCGCGTTCGTGGGCCGCATCTCGCCCGAGAAGCGCTGCGACCGCGCCATCGAGATCGCGGTGGCGTGCGACACGCCGCTGCGCATCGCGGCCAAGGTCGACGACGCCGACCGCGCCTACTGGGAAAGGGAGATCGAGCCGATGCTGGACCACCCGCTCGTCACGTTCATCGGCGAGATCGGCGATCGCGAGAAGAACACCTTCATCGGCAACGCACGCGCCCTGCTGGCGCCGATCGACTGGCCCGAACCTTTCGGCCTGGTGATCATCGAGGCGCTGGCCTGCGGCACGCCGGTCATCGCGTACGGCCACGGCTCGGTGCCGGAGCTGCTGGACGACGGCATCACCGGCTTCATCGTGCACGACCAGCGGCAGGCGATCGAGGCGGCGCGCAACGTGCACCGCATCGACCGGCGCGCCTGCCGCGAGCAGTTCGAGCGCCGCTTCGCCGCGCCGGTGATGGCGGACGCGTACGCGAAGCTGTACCGGCGGCTGTGCGCTTCGCGGCTGGCCGCCTGAGGCGAGGAACCGGATGACCGAGAAGAAGATCCAGGTCGGCGACAAGTGGTACGTGCTGGCGACGTTCGCGCGCCCCGACGAGCAGCCGCAGACCATCAAGCGCGACCACTCCTTCGCGATGTTCGATCGCCTCGGCGACATCTCGGCGCTCGCGCCCTGCCAGGAGGGCCTGTACCACGAGGACACGCGCTACCTCTCGTACCAGGAACTCACGATCAACGGCGCGCGCCCGCTGTACCTGGGCTCGTCGGTGCAGGAGGCCAACAGCCTGCTGGCCATCGACCTGATGAACCCGGACCTGGCCGAACGCGGGGAGGTCGTGCTGCCCAAGGGCGAGCTGCACCTGTTCCGCGCCAAGCTGCTGTGGCAGGGCGCGTGCTACGAGCACCTGCGCGTGAGCCACCACGGCAGCCGGCCGGCGCACGTGCGCATCGAACTCGCTTTCGACGCGGACTTCGTCGACCTGTTCGAGGTTCGCGGCATGCAGCGGCAGCGCCACGGCGAACGCCTGCCGCCGCAGCTGACGGCCGACACGGTCACCCTGCCCTACCGCGGCCTCGATGCCGCGCAGCGCCGCACCCGCCTGCGCTTCGATCCGCCGCCGCACGCACTGGAGCCGCACCGCGCGCGCTTCGACGTGCGGCTGGACCCCGGGGAGGAGCGCCACTTCTACTTCACCGTCGCCTGCGAACGCGAGGGCGATCCTCCCCCTGCGCTGGTCGACTATCTCACCGCCTTCCGCGCCAACAACGCGGCCCGCCGCGAGCTCGTGGAAGCCTCGTGCCACCTGCGCACGTCCAACCCGCTGGCCAACCTGTGGCTGGACCGCTCGGTGTCGGACCTGGCGATGCTCACCACGCGGCTGCGCACCGGCCCCTATCCGTTCGCCGGCGTGCCCTGGTACTCCACCACCTTCGGCCGCGACGGCATCCTCACCGCGCTGGAATACCTGTGGCTGGACCCATCGCTGGCGCGCGGCGTGCTGGAGTTCCTGGCCGACACGCAGGCCACGGCTTCCGACGCGGCGCGCGACGCCGAGCCCGGCAAGATCCTGCACGAGGCGCGATCCAGCGAGATGGCGCGCACGCGCGAGATCCCGTTCGGCCGCTACTACGGCACGGTGGACGCGACGCCGCTGTTCCTGGTGCTGGCCGGCGCGTACTGGCAGCGCACCGCCGACGCCGCCACCGTGCAGCGGCTGTGGCCCAACCTGATGGCGGCGCTCGGCTGGATCGACGGCCATGGCGATGCGGACGGCGACGGCTTCGTCGAGTACGCGCGCAAGAGCGCCGACGGCCTGACGCAGCAGGGCTGGAAGGACTCGCACGATTCGGTGTTCCATCGCGACGGCCGCTCTGCCGAGGCGCCGATCGCGCTGTGCGAGGTGCAGGGCTACGTCTACCAGGGCAAGCTGGCGATGTCGCAGATGGCCAGGGCTTTCGGCGACGAGGTGCTCGCGCTGCGACTGGCCCAGGAGGCGGAGAACCTGCGGGTGCGGTTCCAGTCCGCGTTCTGGTCGCCGGAGCGCGGCAGCTACGCGCTGGCGCTGGACGGCGACAAGCGCCGCTGCGAAGTGCTGGCCTCCAACGTCGGGCATTGCCTGTGGAGCGGCATCGCGGCGGACGACCACGCCCAGCGCATCGCCGACGCGCTGCTCGGCCCTGCGTTCTTCAGCGGCTGGGGCGTGCGCACCGTCGCCGAGGGCGAGGCCCGCTACAACCCGATGTCGTACCACAACGGATCGATCTGGCCGCACGACAACGCCATCGCCGCCATGGGGCTCGCGCGCTATGGGCGGACCGAGGACGCGATGCGCCTGCTGGCCGCGATGTTCGAATCGAGCCTGCACTTCGACCTGCACCGCCTGCCCGAGTTGTTCTGCGGTTTCCCGCGCCGCCACGACGCCGGGCCGACGCTGTACCCGGTGGCGTGCTCACCGCAAGCCTGGGCCGCGGCCGCGCCCTTCGCCGTGCTGCAGGCCTGCCTGGGGCTGTCGTTCGAGGGCGAGACCAAGGACGTCTGCCTGCGCACGCCGCGCCTGCCCGGCTTCATCGACTGGCTGCGCATCGAGCGGCTCGGCCTGCCCGGTGCGAGTTGCGACCTCCTGCTCACGCGGCATGAGCGCAGCGTGGGCGTGGAGGTGCTGAGAAAGGATGCCGGGGTGAATGTGCGGGTGGTGGCCTAGGCGCCCACTTCCCCGCTGCCGGCCGCGCTCACTGGGCCTTGATGTTCCGCTGCTTGATCAGCTTGCCGAGCACCTCGTGCTCGCGCCGCAGCATGCCCGCGAACTCCGACTGCGAGCTCATCACGGGTTCGGCGTTGAGCTCATTCAGCCGCGCGAGCACGTCGGGCGCCTTCATCACCTTGCCGAATTCGGTGGCGATGCGCGAGACCACCGCGGGTGGCGTGCCGGCCGGCACGAAAAGGCCGGTCCACTGCTGCGGCTTGAATTGGGGGAAGCCCGCTTCGGCGAAGGTGGGCACGTTGGGCATCGCCGCCGAGCGCTTGTCGCTCGTGACGGCCAGCGCCTTGATCTTGCCGCCCGCGACCTGCGGCGCCGCGAGGGTCGCGGAGATCAGCATCACCTGAACGTGGCCGCCGATCAGGTCGGTCATGGCCGGGCCGCCGCCCTTGTAGGCGACGTGCGGCATCTCGATGCCGGCCAGGTCCTTGAACACCTCGAAGTAGAGGTGGTTGCTGGTGCCGATGCCGGGGCTCGCGTAGCTGATCTTGCCCGTGCTGGCCTTGGCGTGGCTCACGAAGTCCTTGAGCGAATTCGCCGGCACGTCGTTGTTGACCACCATCACCAGCGGGATGCGCGCCAGCATCCCGACCGGCGTGAGGTCCTTGAAAGCGTCGTAGCCGAGGTTGGGCACCAGGTGCGGGTTGGCCGGCACGCTGTCGGCGCTGAGCAGCAGCGTGTGGCCATCCGGGGCCGACTTGGCCAGCAGGCCCTCGGCGACCGTGCCGCCGGCGCCGGGCCGGTTCTCGATCACGACCGGCTGACCGGCCGCCTCCTGCAACCGAGGCTGGAGGGCGCGTGCGATCAGGTCGGTCAGGCCGCCGGGTGCGAAGCTGACGAGGATCCGGATCGGCTTGGCGGGCCACTCCTGGGCGAAGGCAGAGGGCGCTGCGACTGCCGCACAGGCGGCCGCCGCGGTGCCCGCCAGCAGGCGGCGCAGAAAAGCGCGTTTGAGCATGGTGTTTCCTGTAAGTTGTGCCGCCCCCGAAACCGGGCGGCCAAGCTTGTCCATGTAGTGGACAACTGTTTCCATTTTCGGCACGCTGTGGCCTGTGTCAATCCGGTGCGGCCGCGCCGACTACCTAGAACTTTCATGGAACAGGACACCGAAGAGAAATCCCCTGCGCTGCAGGACAAGGCGGAGGGCGTCCGGGCAGTCGAGCGCGCCCTGGACGTGCTGGCGGCCTTCTCGCCGGGCGAGAACGAGTTGCTCGTGTCCGACCTGCTCAAGCGCGTGGGCCTGAGCCGGCCCACGCTGTACCGGCTGCTGCACACCCTCGAGAAGAAAGGCTTCGTCGCCTCGTCCGGCGAGCCGCAGCGGTTCCGCCTCGGGCCCGCCGTGGCACGCCTGGCCCATGTCTGGAGCGCCAGCCTGGACCTGACCGAGGTCGCGCGGCCGGTGATGCTGGAAGCCTGGTCCTTCACCAACGAGACCGTCGCGCTGTTCGTGCCGCGCGGCGACATGCGGCTGTGCGTCGCCGAGATGCAGAGCGCGCAACCGCTGAGCTTCCGGCGCGGGGTCGGCTACAGCGAGCGCCTGGTGCGTGGCGCCAGCGGCCGCGCGATCCTCGCGTTCACGCCCCTCGCGCCGGGGCAGCTGGAGGCCTACGCCGCGGGGACCTCGACCGACTTCGGCTGGCTGCGCGAGCAGCTCGAACTGACGCGCGAGCGTGGCTACGCCATGGGCCACAACGAACTCATCCAGGGCGCGTACGCCGTGGCCGCGCCCTTCTTCGACAGCACGGGTGGCGTGGCCGGATCGCTGGGCGTGTTCGGGCCGGACGTGCGCCTCACCGAGGCGCGGATCCACGAGTTCGGGCACTACCTGCGCGGGCTGGCCGCCCGTCTTTCCGAGACTTTGGGCGGCGGCCGCCGCGCTTGACCCTCTCCGACGCACGTCCATACAATGGACAAGATAACCGCACAACGGACAATAAATCCGCCATGAACGACATGATGAAGACGCTGGTGCGCACCGGCCCCGGCACGCCCACCGGCGACCTGCTGCGCCGCTTCTGGGTCCCCATCCTCCTTTCCAGCGAGATCGCCGAACCTGATGGCGCGCAGGTGCGGGTGCAGATCCTCGGAGAGAAGCTGCTCGCATTCCGCGACAGCGAAGGACGCCCCGGCCTGATCAGCGAGTTCTGCTCGCACCGCGGCGCGTCGCTCTATTTCGGGCGCAACGAGGACAACGGCATCCGCTGCAGCTACCACGGGCTGAAGTTCGACATCCACGGCAAGTGCGTCGACATCCCGCAGGCGCCGCAGATGTGCGCAAAGTTCCACATCACCGGCTATCCGTGCATCGAGCGCGCCGGCATGGTGTGGGCCTACATGGGCCCGCCCGACAAGCAGCCCGACCCGCCCGGCGTGGAATGGGCCAACCTTCCCGAGAGCCATGTGTTCGTCTCCAAGCGCCTGCAGGAGTGCAACTTCCTGCAGGCCATGGAAGGCGGCATCGACACCAGCCACGTGTCGTTCGTGCACAAGTTCGAGGTGGACGACGACCCGTTCCACCAGGGCACCAAGGCCAACGAGTACATCAAGAAGGACGGCAACGTCACCTTCGAGGTCGAGCGCCACAAAGGCGGCCTGACGCTGTTCGGGCGACGCAATGGCGAGCCCGACTCGTTCTACTGGCGCGTCACCCAGTGGATCTTCCCCTGGTACAACCTGATCCCGCCCTTCGGCGACCACGCCCTCGGCGGCCATGTGTGGGTGCCGATCGACGACCACAATTGCTGGGCCTGGAGCATCAACTTCCACCCGGACAAGCCCCTCTCGGCCGAGGAGCGCAGGCACCTCGAGGAAGGCAAGGGCGTGCACTGCGAGTACGAGCCGGGCACCAACGTGCCGGGCGGAACGTGGCGGCCCAAGGCGAACAAGGACAACGACTACCTCATCGACCGCAAGGCGCAGAAGGAGCGGCGCTCCTTCAGCGGCGTGTTCGGCTTCGCCGCGCAGGACGCATCGCTGCAGGAGAGCATGGGCTCGATCCAGGACCACGAGGCCGAGAAGCTGCTGCCGTCCGACCGCGCCATCGTGATGGCCCGCCGCATGCTGTACGAGGCCACCGTCGGCCTGCAGCAGGGGGCCGAGCCGCCGGGCCTGGAGCCGCGGGCGCAGCACGTGCGCGCCGCCGGCGTGCTGCTGCCGCGCGACCAGAAGCCGCAGGAGTGGGCCAGGGAACACCTCGTCTACGGCGAGAACCAGCCGGTGTATTCGCTATGAGCCAGCGCCTGGCCGGCAAGGTGGCGCTCCTGACGGGAGGCGGCGCCGGCATCGGGGCCGCCGCGGCCGCGCTCTTCTGCGAGGAGGGTGCGCGCGTCGTGCTGGTCGACATGGACTCGGCCGCGCTGGAACGCACCGCGGCCGCCGTGCGCGACAAAACGCCCGGCGCGGGCGTGCGCGTGCTGGCCGGCGACGTGGCCGACCCGGCGACCGCCACCAGGGCCGTCGAGCTTTGCCAGGCTTCCGGCGGACTCGACGTCCTGGTGAACAACGCGGCGATGCGCAACTACGCTTCGTTCGCGGACGCCACGCCCGAGGAATGGCACGCCGTCGTCGGCGTGAACATGGTGGGCAACGCGAACTTCTGCCGCGCCGCCCTGCCCTTGCTGCGGCAATCGGGCAAGGGGGCCATCGTCAACGTCTCCTCCTGCTACGCCGTCAAGAGCCGCAAGGGCATGGCGCTGTACGACGCCACCAAGGCCGCGATGATCGCCATGACGCGCACGCTGGCCTTCGAGGAAGTGGGCCACGGCGTCCGCGCGAACGTGGTGTGTCCCGGCTCCACGCTCACCGACTTCCACGTGAACCGCACGGTCAAGGCGGGCAAGAGCGTGGAAGAACTCAGGACGCAGCGGCAGGAAACGTCGCTGCTCGGCCGTTGGGCCGATCCTCGCGAGATCGCGTATCCCATCCTGTGGCTGGCCTCGGACGAAGCGTCCTTCATCACCGGCACCACGCTGGTGGTGGACGGCGGGCTGCACATCAAGTGACGCCATGATCATCCGGAACCAGGCCGACGTGACCCGCGCGGTGCTCGCGGAGGTGGAGCGCACGCCCGACCCGCGCCTGCGCCGCATCCTGGCCTCGGCGGTGCGGCACCTGCACGACTTCGTGCGCGAGACGGAACTCACCGAGCCCGAGTTCCGGCAGATCTGCGGCCTGGTCGCGAAGGCCGGCCAGCTCACCACGCCCTCGCACAACGAGGTGGTGCTGGCCGCGGGCTCGCTCGGCATTTCGGCGCTCGTCTGCCTGCTCAACAACGGCGAGGGCGGCCGGGGGAAGACCACGGCCAACCTGATGGGCCCCTTCTGGCGCATGGGCTCGCCGCCCACGCCGAACGGCGGCTCCATCGTGCGCTCGCCGACGCCGGGCGATCCCGTGTTCGTGAAGGCCTGGGTGGTCGATGGGTCCGGCAAGCCGGTGCCCGAGGCCGAGGTCGACATCTGGCAGGCCTCGGGCGAGGGCTATTACGAGAACCAGGACCCGCAGCAGGCCGACATGAACCTGCGCGGCAAGTTCACCACCGACGCGCAGGGCGCGATCTCGTTCCGCACCGTCAAGCCGTCGGGCTACCCCATCCCGGTCACCGGCCCGGTCGGTGCGCTGATCAAGGCCCAGGGACGCCACAACATGCGGCCCGCGCACATCCACTTCATGGTGCGCAAGCCCGGCTACAAGACGCAGTTCTCGCAGCTGTATTCGAGCGACGACCCCCACCTGGAGACCGACGTCCAGTTCGGCGTCACGCAGGCGCTGGTCGGCCGCTACGTGGCGCACGAGAACGAGCCCGCGCCCGCACCGGACGTGCAGGGCCGCTGGTACACGCTGGAGCACAGGTTCGTCATCCAGCCGGGCGACGACGCCCTGCCCCCGCCGCCGATCACGGGCAAGGCGCAGGGCGAGCGGCCGCCGCTGGTGGTGCTGGAGAGGACCGGGGAGACGACAGCGAAGTGATCGCCATCAAGAGCACCAGAAGCGGCCGACCGGCCACAAGGAGCTAGCCATGACCCTCATCCACCGCCGCGCGGCACTCGCGCTTTGCGCCGCAACCCTCGCCCCCGGCGCCTTCGCGCAGGCCCAGGACTGGGCGCCCAGCCGCCCCGTGCGCATCATCGTGCCCATCGTGGGCAGCACCAACGACGTGCTCGCGCGCCTCGTCGCGCCCAAGCTGCAGGAAGCGCTCGGCCAGCCCGTGGTGGTGGAGAACAAGCCCGGCGCCGGCGGCAACATCGGCGCGGACCTGGTGGCCAAGGCGCAGCCCGACGGCCACACGCTGCTGGTCGGCTACAACGGCCCGCTGGCGATCAACCCGACGCTGTTCGAGAAGATGCCCTACGACCCGGTGAAGGACCTGCAGCCGCTCACGCTGGCCGTGAAGTCGCCGCAGTACCTGGTGGTGAATGCGAACTCGGGCATCACGAGCGTGCAGGACCTGGTGGCCAAGGCCAAGGCCGAGCCCTCGCGCTATTCGTACGCATCGGTGGCGGTGGGCAGCGCGTCGCACCTGACGATGGAAATGCTCAAGTCGGCGGCGGGCATCAACATCACGCACGTCCCGTACCGCGGCGCCGGCCCGGCCGTCACCGACCTGATCGCCGGCAACGTGCACGCCGCCTTCTTCGTGCCGGGCAACGTGCAGCAGTTCGTCAAGGAAGGCAAGCTCAAGCTGCTGGCTTCCAGCGGCACGAAGCGCTTCCCGAGCACGCCCGATGTCCCGACGCTGGCCGAGTCCGGCTTCAAGGACTTCGAGGCCACCTCCTGGATCGGCTTCCTCACGGCGCCCAACACGCCCAGGCCGATCGTGGACCGCTACAACCGCGAGCTGGTGAAGATCATCAACTCCCCCGACACCTCGGCGCGGCTGCGGGAGATGGAATTCGAGGTGATCGGCAGCACGCCGGAGCAGTTCTCCTCGTGGATCCGTTCGGAGATCGGGCGCTGGGGGCAGGTGATCAAGGCAACGGGGGCGAAGGCGGACTGAGGGACTGCATCGCACGACGCCTGCGTTCAGCTCGGGAAGCGTTGCTGCCTACTGCACGTTGGCACCCACAGACGCACTGCCATTGACCGTGAACGTACACGTCCTGGTCTTGTTGCCGCCGCTGGAACACGCTCCGGACCAGATCGCGTCGCGGCCATTCGAGACGCTCAGCACGAGCGCGGTTCCCGAGGTGAAGGAGGACGAACCGCTGCTGCCGACGCTGACGTTGATGCCGGCCGGATTCGACAGGACCCGTTCACCGCTGCGGCCCGTCGCCGTCACCGTCACCGTGGCTGTTTGAGCCGCAGGCGCCACCGTCAGGGACGCGGTTCGCGTCACCCCCGCTGCGCCCGCCGTGAGCGTCACCGGTGTCGGGAACGTCACGGCGCCGGTCGGGATCGCGAAGCTTGCGCTCGCCGCCCCCTGCGCCACAGTCACGCTGGCCGGCACCGCCGCCGCCGCGTTGTTGCTCGACAGGGACACGGCGAAACCGCCCGCGGGCGCCGCCGACGTCAGGCTGACCGTGCCTTGAGCGGAGGTTCCGCCGGTCACGCTGGTCGGGTTGACCGTCAACCCCGAGAGCAAGGGCGGTGCAGCAGTGCCGAGCACGGTGAGCGTCGCCGTCCGCGAGACGCCGTTCGCCGAGGCGGTGATGGTCGTCGTCCTGTTCGTCGCGTCGGGCAGCGTCGTGATCGGGAAGGTGCCGCTGCTCAGGAAGATGGTCGTCGTTGCCGGGACGGTCGCCGCGGCGGTGTTCGAACTCGTGAGCGAGACGACCAGCCCGCCGGGGGGAGCCCCCGCCGACAGGAAGATCGTGCCGACCGTGCTGGCGCCGCCGTTGACCGTCGCCGGGGACACGGACAGGGAAGCCGGTCCCAACGGCGGTGGAGGCGGCGGCGGTGGCGTCACCGTCAGCGTTGCGCTGCGGGTGGTCCCGCCGAAGGCTGCGGTGATGGTCGCCAGGGTCGGCGCGGCGACCGGCACCGTGTTGACCGTGAAAGTGACGCTGGTGGCGCCGGCGGCCACGGTGGCGCTTGCAGGAAGCGTGGCCACGCTCAGGTTGCTGCTTGACAGCGTCACGACCGAGCCGCCCGGGGGCGCAGCGGCCGTCAGCGTCGCGGTTGCCTGCGCGGTGTTGCCGCCGACGACGCTCGTCGGGCTGAGCGCGATCGCCTGGAGCGTCGCCGGGCCTGTCGCCGCCGCCCGCGGCGTGAAGCGCCGTGCACTGGAGAACGGGCCGAACACGCCGGCCGAATTGCGCGCCCGCACACGCCACCACAAGCGTTGCGCGGGCAGTCCGCCGATGCTCACCTGGGAGGTGCCGACGGTCTGGTTCGCCCTGAAGGGCGCTGAGAAGGTCGAGCTGTCGTCCACCTGGATCTCGTAGCTCGTCGCATTGGCCACGTCGGTCCAGTCGAAACTCACCGGTTGCCCCGGCGTTGCGTCGGCTGCCGGAGAGAGCAGCGTCGGCGCCTCAGGTCTCGGAGGAGCTGGGAGGCCCGTGGAGTTGATCAGGACCAGCAAGCCTGGGAAGGCGCCTGCCTGGCCCAGCACGACGTCCGGCTTGCCGTCGCCGTTGAGGTCCGCTGCAACGATGTGGGCGCCACCGGCACTCGACAGCGGGCCCGGCATGGCGAAGGCCACCGGCGCCTGGAACGTGCCGTCGCCATTGCCGTTGCGTATGTTCATCAAGCCCTGGAGGCCGTTTCCCATGCTGAGCGCCAGGTCCAGGAAACCGTCGCCGTTGTAGTCGGCGACGGCCTGGTACTGGGGAATGTTGATATTGGGATCCGTGAGGATCAGGGGTGTGCGGAAAGTGCCGTCGCCGTTGCCGATCAGGATGGCCGTCCGGCTGCCATTGCTGGCGATGGCCACCACCAGGTCCTCGATGCCGTCGCGGTTGAAGTCGGCCACATCGATGTCGCTGCCGTTGACGAAGCCTGTGTCGGCGAGCAGCGTCAATGTCGGTTGCTGGATGAAGGTCCCGTCGCCGACTCCGAAAAGACGGAAGACCTGCGCATTGGGGCCGGCGATCGCCAGGTCCTTGAAGCCGTCGCGGTTGAAGTCGCCGACGGCGATGGGGCCGGTTCCCCGGCCGACGACGATCTCGCGGTAAGGCTCGAAGGTGCCGTCGCCGTTCCCCAGCATCACGGAAATGGTTTCCGCGATCACGCAAGGCGCGGTGAAGCAGGCGGCGTTGTGGGCGATGACGACGTCGAGCTTGCCGTCATTGTTGACGTCCGTTGCAACGACGTCCGGCGAGTCGAAGCCGGAGGTGTTCGGGAAGCTCACCGGCGCGGTGAAGGTGCCGTCCCCCCTGCCTGCAAGCAAGGAGACACTGATGTTCGGGTCGTTGTGGGTGACGACGAGATCCAGCCTGCCGTCGCCATTGAAGTCACCGGCCGCAACGGCCTGGGCGGCATCGGGCACGGGGTATTCAACCAGCGTGCCGAACGTCCCGTTGTTGTTGTTCAAACGTACCGCGACGGCCTGTACCAGATAGGCTTGCCCCGCCAGGTCAGGAAATCCGTCGCCATTGAAGTCCGCGACGACCTGGTGCCCGATGAAGGGGTAGTCCTGTCTTGCGAAAGTCGGCGATTGGGCGAAGGCGCCGGCGATCGACAGCGACGTGGCCAGGGTGACGAACAGCGCGCGCAGGCCCGCCCAGGCGGTGCGATCGGGGACAGTCATGATGGACAAGCTCCTTCGCGGAAAAGTCGTCCCTAGTCCTCACTTCCCCTCGTTGCACGGTGGCACGGAAAGCATTGCCATCGATCGCGAACGTTCAGGTCCTGCGATTGTGTCACTCGTCGAACGTTTCCACGAGCTTCGGCTTCCCGTCCAGCAAGGGTGAGATAGCTCGTCGCGCCGGCAACGCTGCAAGGGAGAAGGGCCAGCGCGATGTGTGCGGCCGAAGCCGCGTAAAATCCGAGCTGAACCGCGGGCGTCGTTCAATGGCAGGACCTGAGCTTCCCAAGCTCAAGACGTGGGTTCGATTCCCATCGCCCGCTCCACGCCGCATCAGCGGTGTGATCCCCGACAGGTCACTGCACCTCCCCTCCTTGCTGTACTGCGAGCGCCCCCACAGGAGCTCGCATGAAGGACATGTTCGAAAGCACCCTCTACCCCGATTCCGAAGCGGCCCACGTTCGCTCCTCGAAACAAGTGCGCGATGTACGCGCGGCGGCGCCCTGGCTGGCGCTGGCCGTCGCCCTCGCGTCCCTTGCGGCGTGGCTGGTGTTTCCGGCCGAGCTGGTCATCGACTGGACGCACGAGGGTTCGCTGATCGAAGACCTCACCATCGCCCTCTACCTGGTGGCGGCCGTCGGCATCCTGGCCGTCTGGCGCTCGTTGCCGAAGGGAGTGGCGGCAGCGCTGGCCCTGACGATGCTCGCGTTCGCGGCGCGCGAGGCCGATTGGCACATCCATTTCACGGGCACGAGCATGCTGCGTGTCAGCTACTACCTCGGCCCCGCGCCGCTGACGCACAAGCTCTTGTCGTTCGCCGCGGTCGGCGCGCTGCTGGCGGGCTGGCTCTACCTGACCATTCGCGCGGTTCGCGCCTGGCGCTCCAAACGGCTGCACGCCGGCGCGGTCGGCGCCAACACGCTCACGTTCCTGGGCGTGCTGGTGTTCGCCAAGTTGCTGGATCGCCTGCTGTCGGTCCTCGCCGAGGACTTCGGCGTCGCGACGAACGATGCGATGCGCGCGCTGCAGGTCGCCATCGAGGAGCCGCTCGAGATGGTCCTGCCCGTCATCGTCCTGGCGACGGTGTGGCAGTACCTCGCCTGGCAGCACGCCGACTGAAAGCCGGGCGCGCTGCGTTCCCTACTTGCGCTGGCCTTGTGCCGGACTTCCGGGACCGGTCGGACTCCCCCCCATCGTTGCCGGGTCGTCCGCCTTCATGCGGCTGGTGATCAGCTGATCCAGCGCCGGCGACGACTTGCGCGCCATGCAGCCGTCGCCGCTGCGCGCAACCATGGCTGAAGGCGCGCCTGGCTGCACACCGCAGACTTCGGCGGCGACGTTGGGCGGCACCTGGATGCTCATGGGCATCTTGGCCTCATCGACCTTCAGGCGCTCGGCGATGTTGGCCGAGACCTGGGTCAGCTCCACGCTCACCAGGCCGGACGAGGGCTGCCCCAGCGCCGTCTGCTGCGCATTCGCGCACGCGGCCGCGACGAGGGCGACAGCCGAAGCCGCCGCGGTGAGGCTTGCTCTGTTCATGACACATCCATTCGAGGCCGAGCGGCCGGGGAAATCACCATACACCGCAGCCCGCGCGCGGTCAGCGCTGAGGAACCACCCGTAACACATGGCCGGGCTGGGCGAATGGATGGGGCAGTGCCTCAATTCGCGATGCGCGACCGCACAGCAGGTGCACCCTGCCCCGCCTCGATGCTGCCATCGGGCCGCGTGTACGTTCCCACCAGCATGCCCCCGGCGATGCCGCGTTCCTGGATCGCCTTGAGCACTTCGCCGCGGGTGGGCTTGCCGCTGAATCGCCTGCCCTCGGCGAGCGCGAACAACTGGAAGGCGTAGCGATGCTGGCCATGGCCGCGCGGCGGATCGGGCGGGATCCAGCCCGCCATGAAGTAGGAGTTGCGGCCCGCGTGCAAGTCGTCCTCGCCCGCATGCCCCGGGCTCTTGAGCGCGCCTTCGTGCATCGATGCGTCCTGCGGCGGGATGTCGACCACGATGGCGTGCACCAGCGGATCGGAGGTCGGCGCATCGGCGTCCTCGACGATGAGCACCAGGCTGTGGGCGCTTTCGGGCACGCCGGTCCAGTCGATCGGCGGCGACAGGCCTTCGCCGTCGGCGGTATAGCGCTCGGGGATCGGCGCATGGTCGGCAAAGGCCAGGCTGGTCACCTTGAGCATCCCCAGGCCGGACCGCATGCCGCAGGTGTTGAAGACGAGCTTGTCCAGGCCGGCCCGGCGGTCGCGCAGCGCGTGGCCGAGGGCTTCGGGCAGTTTTTCCAGCATGGCAGGGCTCCTTGCACGCCATCGTGCGGGAGCGCGCGCCGCCCGGATGTCGGACGCCGTCGCGTGGAAGGCTCAGCCGCGGCTCAATGGAAATCGCGGCTTTCCGTGCCGCGCCCCAGCCGACCCAGCATCGGCGTGAGGTCCTCCAGCCGCTCGGCGATCAGGTGGCACACGCGGCCGCCGCTCGCCTCGTCGCGCTGCCAGGTGCCGTGCACCGCGAGCAGGCGGGCATGCAGCAGTGGCTCGCGCTGCTGCTCGCGCACGCTGCGCCACACGATCACGTTGACCGGCCCGGTCTCGTCCTCCAGCGTCACGAAGATGGTGCCGCCCGCGGTGGCGGGCTGCTGGCGCACGGTGACCATGCCGCAGGCCGATGCGCGCCGGCCATCGGGCAGCTGGCCCAGCTGTTCTGCGGTGCGGTACCGCAGGCGCGACAGCTTGGGGCGCAGCAGTGCCAGCGGATGCCGCCGCAGCGTGAGCCCCATCGACGCGTAGTCGAAGACGATCTCCTCCCCTTCATGCGCCGCGGGCAGCGCGAGAGGCTCTTCGCGGACCGGCGCGTTCTGCAGCAGTTCGGGCGCGCGGCGCTGGGCCGCGGCTTCCCACACCTGCTGGCGCCGGTGGCCGGCCAGCGAGCGCAGCGCATCGCCCGCAGCCAGCGCGGCGAGGTCCTGTACGTCCAGGCCCGCGCGCAGCGCGAGGTCCTCGGTGCCCTCGAAAGGCGCACCTTGGCGCGCCGCCGGGATGCGGCGCGCGGCTTCTTCGCGCAGGCCGCCGACCAGGCGCAGGCCGAGCCGGATCGCGGGCGCGGCCATGTCGCCTTCGAGCTTGCTGTCCCAGTCGCTGGACGAAACGTCGGGCGGCAGCACCTGCACGCCGTGGCGCTGCGCATCCTGGATCAGCTGCGACGGTCCGTAGAAGCCCATGGGCTGCGAGTTGAGCATCGCGGCCAGGAAGCAGGCCGGCTCATGGCACTTGAGCCAGCTGCTCTTGTACGCCAGTAGGGCGAAGCTGTAGGCGTGGCTCTCGGGGAAGCCGTAGTCGCCGAAGCCCTTCACCTGCTCGTAGATGCGGTGCGCGAATTCGTCGCTGTAGCCGTTGGCCTTCATGCCGCCCTTCAGGCGCGCCTCGAACCGGTCCACGCCGCCCTTGCGCTTCCACGCCGCCATCGCGCGGCGCAGCGAATCGGCCTCGGTGGCCGAGAAGCCGGCGCAGACCATGGAGATCTCCATCACCTGCTCCTGGAAGATCGGGATGCCCAGCGTGCGCTCCAGCGCCTTCTTCAGGCGCGGCTCCCCGACGTCGTACTTCGAGCGCTCGTAGACGATCTCCTCGCCGCGTTCCCGGCGTTCGCGCGCCTTCAGGTAGGGATGGACCATGCCCCCAGTGATGGGGCCGGGACGCACGATGGCGACCTCGACCACCAGGTCGTAGAACGTCGTGGGTTTGAGCCGCGGCAGCATCGACATCTGCGCGCGGCTCTCGATCTGGAACACGCCCACCGTGTCGGCGCGCCGCACCATCTCGTAGGTGGCCGGGTCCTCGTCGGGGATGTCGTAGCGGGTGAACGCTTGGCCGCGCCGCTGCGCCACCAGGTCGATGCAGCGGCGGATCGCGGTGAGCATGCCCAGCGCCAGCACGTCCACCTTCATCAGGCCCATGTCCTCCAGGTCGTCCTTGTCCCACTGGATGACCGATCGGTCCTTCATGCTGGCGTTCTCCACCGGCACCAGCCGCGTAAGCCGCGTCTGCGTGAGCACGAAGCCGCCCACGTGCTGCGACAGGTGGCGCGGAAAGCCCATGAGCTGCTGCGTCAGTTCCAGCCAGAGCGCGGCCTGGCGCTCGGGCAGGTTCACGCCGCAGTGCACCGCCAGCTCGCGCAGCTTGTGCGTGGCCAGTTCGTGGTCGAACCAGAAATGGTCCTTGGCGAAGGCGTCGACCAGCTTGTCGTCCACGCCCAGCGCCTTGCCGACGTCGCGGATCGCGCTGCGCATGCGGTAGCTGATGACCACGGCGGCGATGGCGGCGCGCTCGCGGCCGTACTTGCCGTAGATGTACTGGATCACCTCCTCGCGCCGCTCGTGTTCGAAGTCCACGTCGATGTCGGGCGGCTCGTTCCTGCGGTCGTCGCTGATGAAGCGCTCCAGCAGCGGCTTGGACAGCATCGGGTCCATGGCCGTGATGCCCAGGCAGAAGCACACGACCGAATTCGCGGCCGAGCCGCGGCCCTGGCACAGGATGCCCCTCGATTCGGCGAACTTCACGATGTCGTGCACCGTGAGGAAGAACATCTCGTAGCGGCAGCGCTCGATCAGCGGCAGCTCCTTGTCCAGCAGGTCCTGCACGCGCTGCGGGATGCCGTCCGGGTAGCGGTCGCGCGCACCTTCGTACGTCAGGTGCACCAGTTGCTCCATCGGCGTCCGGCGGGGCGGCACCGTCTCGAGTGGGTAGTCGTAGCGGATCTCCTCCAGCTCGAAGCGGCAGCGATCCGCCAGCTGCCAGGTATGGTCCAGCAGCTCGCGCGGGTACAGCTCCGCGAGGCGCTTGCGCTGGCGCAGGTGGCGCTCCGCGTTGCCTTGAAGCGAGAGACCGCAGTCGGCAACCGCTTTGCCGAGCCGCACGGCGGTGATCACGTCCTGCAGGCGCTTGCGCGAGCGCGCATGCATGTGCACGTCGCCGGTGGCCACGAGCGGCACGCCCGCGCCCTCGCCCGCTGTGCGCAGGCCGGCCAGCCAGAGATCGTCATCCAGCAGGTGCGGCAGGTTCACCGCGAGCCAGAAGCTGCCGCCGTACAGGTGCTTGAGCGACGTGAGCCGCTGCTGCAAGGCTTGCGGGTCCAGCGCCTGCCCGGGCCGGCGCTGCGGCACGAACAGCACCTCGCAGCCTTTCAGCAGGCTGAGGTCGCTCGTGTCCCAGCCCACGCTGTAGCTGCCCTTGGGCGCGGTCATGCGCGCCGCGGTGATGAACTCGCACAGCCCGCCCCAGCCCTGCAGGTCGCACGCGATCGCGACCAGGCGGCCGTCGCCGAAATCGAACTCGGCGCCGTACAGCAGGCGAAACGGCCGCTTGCGCACCTGGCCCGGATACGCCTCTTCCAGCCGCTGGATGAACTCGAGGTAGTCGCGCAGCCCCGACCAGGCGCGCACGACGCCGGCCACCGAGCATTCGTCGGTGATCGCCAGCGCCTCGTAGCCCAGGTCGTAGGCGCGCCGCACCAGCTCCTGCGGATGCGAGGCGCCGCGCTGGAAGCTGAAGTTCGACAGGCAATGCAGCTCCACGTACCGCGGCAGCACGTCGGGGCCGCCGCCCAGCACGGGCGGCAGCCGCTCCTCGTCGAGCACCGGCTTGGGCTTGAACGCGGTCTCAGGCATACAGGCCCTGCAGGTACCAGTCGAACTGGCCCGACAACGCGAGGTCCTGCGCCAGGTTGGGCGGCCGCTCGCGGTAGATCCACACCAGGCCGGCCTGCGGGCTGCGCGCGATGAAGTAGTCGCGCAGCGCCGGGCCGGCTTCATCCCACCAGCAGGTTTCCACGCGGTACATCCGCGCCAGGCGGCGCAGCGGCCCGCCGAAGCATGGCGTCTCGCCCTTCATCTTCAGCTTCACCGGCCGGGGCAGCAGCCAGGTCGGATAGAGCGCGTCGGCATCGGCCGACAGCGTGGGGGCATGATTGCGCGCGGCCACCCACTCCTGCTTGGCCTCGGGCCGGTGGTCTTCGTGCGCCTGCGGCACGAGCACGCAATCCTCGCCCAGCCGCACCGAGAGTCGCTCGACCAGCTGGTGCAGCCGCTCGCCTTCGACGCGGTCCTGCGGCAGCAGGGACGTGGTGGCGCCGGCCCAGGGCACGGTGTCGAGCGAGCGAAGCCGCAGGTGGTTGGCGGGGGCCGCCAGCGTGGCGCGATCCAGGTGCTCACGCACCAGGCGGCGCAGGTGCGCCATCTCCTGCGTCGGCTGCGCGGTGCGCACCTGCAGCTGTTCCTTGGGCGGCAGCCGCACGCCATTGAGGCGGCGCAGGTCCAGCGTCCATTCCAGCTCCAGCGCCAGCACGCCGCGGTTGCGCGCC
This sequence comes from Ramlibacter henchirensis, assembly GCF_004682015.1. NCBI lineage: Bacteria > Pseudomonadati > Pseudomonadota > Betaproteobacteria > Burkholderiales > Comamonadaceae > Ramlibacter > Ramlibacter henchirensis. The sequence continues at coordinate 55,992 of NZ_SMLM01000002.1, forward strand.
TGCAGCCATTGCTGCAGCCGGCGCAGCAGGTGCTCGGCGGCGAGCATCAGTTCGGGCGCCGCGGTCGCGAGGCTGGCCAGTTCCACGTTGAGGTCGAACGCTTCGGGCAGCACTTCCCAGGCATATTGCTCGGGGCGTTCGCCGTACGCGGCATCGAGCGCCGCGAGCAGTCCGGCCCCGAAGCGCCGCGACAGGCCGCCGCGGGGCAGCGCGCGCAACTGGCCCCAGGTGCGGATGCCGGTGCGCTCGAGCAGCGCGACGTGCGGCTGCGCGGCGCCGAGCAGGTCCAGCGGCAGATCGCCCGGCAACTGCTTCGGGACCGTGAGCGAGCGCTGCTTGCAGCGCAGCAGCGCCAGCGCGACGAGCGAGGTAGGCCCCACCGCCCACTGCACCGGGCCGAGGTCGTCCTGCGACAGCAGCAGCTTCAGCAGCTCCCTGCGGCCGCCGAACAGGCGCAGGCTGGACGACACCTCCAGCAGCAGCTCTCCTTCGACCCACGCGACGCGCGGCGTGAAGCGCAGCGACCACCAGGTCCAGGGCAGGCGTTCGTCTTCAAGCTTCGGTGACAAGGCGATCCAGTACATGCGATCTCCTTTCGACGACGGGAACGGGCGCCTCCACGCTGCGGCGGCGCGACGCGAGCAAGGCTTCGAGGCGGGCCGGCATGGCGGGCAGGCGCAGCGGCTGCTCGAGCGGCGGGCCCTTGCGCTTGACGATGCGCACCTGCAGCTCCTCCACCCCTTCCAGCACCAGCCGCAGCGGCGCCGGGCTGGCCTGCTGCAGCACCGGCAGGCCGCGCAGCACGAACAGCAGCTTGCGGTGCTGGCGCGCGGCCAGGTGCAGCCGCCGCAGCTCCTGCGGGCGCGCCTGCGGCAGCCAGGCGATCAGGCCCACGACATCGGCGCAGCGCAGCGCCTGCTCGCACGCCCACAGGCGCGCGGCAGCGCGGTCGGTGCGGATCCACAGCAGGCGGTCGGCCGCCAGGCCCTGCGCCGCCAGCGCGGGGCCGAACGGCGGATGCGGCGCGCCGACCAGCACGACGGGCCCGGCCTTGTCGCTCGTGGCCCGGGCCAGCGCGGGCAGCACGAGCTGCCAGACGTGGGCCTCGGGCCGCGCCTGGATCAGCTCGACCAGGCTGCCGACGGGCCAGCCGCCGCCGGGCAGCTGCCTGTCGAGCGCGGCATGGCCGCTCGCGAGCACGCTCTCCTCGTGGGCGAGGTCGGGCACGCGCCAGACGTGGGGGACGGCCAAGGCTGCAGCGGGCTGCATGGATCGGAAAACCAGGAACTTGGAAAGGAAGAAAGTACTGTCAATTTATACAGTAAAGTACCGCCCTCGTCTGTGCGAAATCCACCTTGACTTCCGCAGCGGATGAACCCCTGTGGCATCCTCACGCCCCTTGTTCCGCCGCTTCGAAAGACTCCTCCACCCGTACCCCGAAGCCGAGCCGGCGCTGCCGCCCAAGGGCTTCGTTTCCTTCGTCTGGGCCTGCACCGCCGGGCTGCGCGGCTACATCGGCTGGCTGGCGCTGCTGAGCGCTGCCATCTCGACGTACGAGGCCCTGCTGTTCTGGATGCTGGGGCGGATCCTCGACTGGCTGCCGGCCGTGGAGCCCGCGCGGCTGTGGACGCTGCATGGGCCGGTGCTCGAGGTGCTGGCAATCGTGCTGCTGGCCAGCATCGTGCTGATCGCGCTGCAGACCATCGTCAAGCACCAGACGCTGGCCATCAATTTCCCGCTGCGCCTGCGCTGGAACTTCCACCGGCTGATGCTGGGCCAGAGCATGGCCTTCTACTCCGACGAATTCGCCGGCCGCGTGACCACCAAGGTGATGCAGACGGCGCTGGCGGTGCGCGAGATGGTGTTCACCACCACCGAGGTGATCATCGGCATCGGGGTGTACTTCCTCACCATCGTGCTGCTGGCGGCCGGCTTCGACCAGCGGCTGATGCTGCCCTTCCTGCTCTGGCTGGCCGCCTACGGCGTCTCCGTCTGGTACTTCGTGCCGCGCCTGGGCCGCATCGGCAAGGCCCAGGCCGATGCGCGGGCGATGATGACCGGCCGCATCACCGACGCGTACACCAACATCTCCACGGTCAAGCTGTTCTCGCACACGCACCGCGAAGCGGGTTTCGCGCGGCAGGCGATGCAGGAGTTCCGCACCACGGGCTACCGCCAGATGCGGATGGTGAGCGCGTTCGAGATCGTCAACCACGCGCTCGTCGTCCTGCTCATCCTCGGCGCCACCGGCTACGCGCTGCTGCTGTGGTCGCGCGGCCAGGTCGGCCCCGGCGCGGTGGCCGCGGTCAGCGCGATGGCGCTGCGCATCAGCGGCATGTCGCACTGGATCATGTGGGAGATGGCGTCGCTGTTCGAGAACGTCGGCACGGTGCAGGACGGCATGGGCACCCTGACGCGGCCGCGGGCCGTGGTGGACCGGCCCGATGCCGCCGTGCTGCAGGTGCCGCGCGGCGAAGTGAAGTTCGAGGCGGTCCGCTTCGGCTACGGCAAGCCGACGCCGGTCATCGACGACTTCCACCTGACGGTGCGGCCGGGCGAGAAGATCGGCCTGATCGGCCGCTCGGGCGCAGGCAAGTCCACGCTGGTCAACCTGCTGCTGCGCTTCTACGACGTGGACGGCGGCCGAATCCTGATCGACGGGCAGGACATCTCGCGTGTCACGCAGGACAGCCTGCGCAGTCACATCGGCATGGTTACGCAGGACACGTCGCTGCTGCACCGCTCGGTGCGCGACAACATCCTCTATGGCCGCCCCGGCGCGTCGGAAGAAGAGATGGTGCAGGCCGCGCGGCGCGCCGAGGCGCACGACTTCGTCCTGGGACTGTCGGACCTGCACGGCCGCCGCGCGTACGACGCGCACGTGGGCGAACGCGGCGTCAAGCTCTCGGGCGGCCAGCGCCAGCGCATCGCGATCGCGCGCGTGATGCTCAAGGACGCGCCCATCCTGCTGCTGGACGAGGCCACCAGCGCGCTGGATTCCGAAGTCGAAGCCGCCATCCAGGCCAGCCTGAACCAGCTGATGCGGGGCAAGACCGTGATTGCGATCGCGCACCGGCTCTCGACCATCATGGCGATGGACCGGCTGATCGTGATGGACCAGGGCCGCATCGTCGAGGAGGGCGACCACCGCAGCCTGCTGGCGCAGGGCGGGCTGTACGCCAAGCTGTGGGCCCACCAGAGCGGAGGGTTCCTCGGCGAATCTTAATTGTTTCTCATTCTTGACAAATTTCCGGTTGTGACCAGAATGAGAAACATGCCCGCCACCGCCCCGCCCCTTACGCATGACCCAGCCGATCAGCTGGCACGGCTGGGCGAGCGGCTGCGGCTGCACCGCAAGCGGCAGGGGATTTCCGCCACCGCGGCGGCCGAATCGGCCGGGATGTCGCGCGTGACGTTGCACCGCATCGAACGTGGCGAACCCAGCGTGACCATGGGGGCGTGGGTCAGCATCGCCACCGCACTGGGTCTCCAGCTCGACCTTCGCGATCCGGGCGCGTCTCGGGAGGCGCCTGCACTGCCCGACCGCATCCGACTCGCGGACTACCCCCAGTTGCAGAAACTCGCCTGGCAGCTGCAGGGCGTCGAGGATGTCAGCCCGCAGGAAGCCCTCTCGATCTACGAGCGCAACTGGCGGCACGTGGACGGCAACACGCTGACGATGAAGGAAATCGCGCTCGTCCACGCGCTGGCCACCGCGCTGGGTGGAGGACGGCTGCTTGTTTGAGCGCGAGCACCATCGGCGCATCGCACTGGTCCTGCAGGCGCTCGATCCCGCGGTGCTGCTCGCGCACCACTGCCTGTTCGGCGGCGGCACCGCGATGGCCTTGCGTTACGGCGAATACCGCGAGTCGGTGGACATCGACTTCGTCGTGGCAGATGCGGCCGGCTACCGGTCGCTGCGTCAGCTGCTCGGCGGCCCCGGCGGGCTCGCTCCCCTCCTTCGGCCGGCACTGTCGCTCGAACTGGCGCGCGAGGTGCGCACGGACCAGTACGGCATCCGCACCGTCGTGCGCACCGAAGGCGTGGGCATCAAGTTCGAGATCGTCCGCGAGGCCCGGATCGCGCTGGACGCACCGGGACCGCAGGACGTGGTCTGCGGCGTGGCGACCCTCGCGCCGGTGGACCTTGCGGCCTGCAAGCTCCTGGCCAATGCCGACCGATGGGGCGACGACTCGGTGTTCAGCCGCGACCTGATCGACCTGGCAATGATGGCGCCCTCCTCCACCCTACTCGGCCAGGCATTCGCCAAGGCGCAGGAGGCGTACGGCACGGCAGTGCGCGATTCGCTGGCCAAGGCCGTCGAAGCCTTGCGGCGCAGGCAGCAACGGCTGGACGAGTGCATGCGCGCGCTGCACATGCAGGGCGTCTCGCGGGCCGCCCTGTGGCAGCGCATCCGCGACCTGGAGCGCCGCGCGAGATGAACCGCCGGCTGACTGCACAAGACTTCGCCGGCGACTCGCACGAGGTCGCGCGCGCGCTGATCGGAGCGGTGCTCCTCGTCAACGGCGTGGGCGGCCGCATCGTGGAGACCGAGGCCTACGACCGCGAGGACCCGGCCTCGCACAGCTTCTCGGGCCCGACCGCGCGCAATGCTTCGATGTTCGGTCCGCCGGGACGAGCGTATGTGTACCGCTCGTACGGCATCCACTGGTGCCTGAACTTCGTCTGCCGCGAGGCGGGCCACGGCGCGGGGGTGTTGATCCGCGCGATCGAGCCGACCCATGGCTTGGCGGTGATGCACGAGCGGCGCGGCATCGAGGATCTGCGCCTGTTGTGCTCCGGCCCCGGGCGCGTCGGCGAAGCACTGGGCATCACGCACGCGCTCAATGGCTGCCGGCTCGATCGCAAGCCGTTCCAGGTGATCGCGTCGTCGCGGCCGGTGCACGTCGTGAGCGGCCCGCGAATCGGCATCAGCAAGGCCATGGACGTGCCCTGGAGGTTCGGCGAAGCGGGATCGCGATTCCTCAGCCGGCCCATGTGACCGGCAGCAGGCCCTCAGCGGTAGGGCTTCGTGCCGGGCTGCACCGCCGTCAGCGGCGGGTTGTGCATCTCGGTGATGACCGGCCCGGTGCGCTGCTGCCCTTGTTGCGCCGGGCCCGCGCCCATCGCGCGCGTGTCGGGGCCGGCGGCGGGCGACAGGCCGGACTCGGCCAGCACGACGCCAGGCCGCATGTTGTCGGGCCGGTTCGGCACCACGGCCACGCCGTTGCCCAGGACCCTGTGCGGCAGCCCGAGCGATCGCGCCGTGGCGACGTCCGTCAGCAGCGGCGAGCGTCCCGGGGTCGACGCCACCTGGAACTGCCCCGACGCCTGCACGACCGGGCAATCGGCGGAGTTGCTGAACACCAGGTGCCCGCCGGGAAACTTCTTCGGCAGGGTCTCGTTCAGCGGCCGGCTCATGTCCACCGGCGCAACCTGCGCGTTGTAGAGCACGTTGTTGTTTCGGTCGTAGACCGTGAAGCAGGCCAGCGCCGGGCCTGCCGCGAGCGCCGCCACGGCGGCCATCAGGGCTTTCTTCGCATGCATCGCATCAACCTCCCGCACGCCGCATGGTGGGCATCGTTGCAAGGATGGTCGAGCCACAAAACGGCTGAGCCTGACAGCGAAAGCCACAACCCGCTGTCAGCCGTGGCTGGCAGCGGGTTGTGATTTGTGAGGCCGGTGTGCGCGTGCAGCGCTTCAGTGGAGCAGCTTGACGCCGGTCTTGGACTGGATCAGCTCGAAGCTCACGCCGGGCGCGAGCTCGACGACCTTCAGCCCCTGGGGCGTGACGTCCAGGACGCCGAGGTCCGTGATGATGCGGTCGACCACGCCGACGCCCGTGAGCGGCAGGGTGCACTTGGGCAGGATCTTGAGGTCCTCGCTGCCGTCCTTTTTCTTCGCGACGTGTTCCATGAGCACGATGACGCGCTTGACGCCCGCCACCAGGTCCATGGCGCCGCCCATGCCCTTGACCATCTTGCCGGGGATCATCCAGTTGGCCAGGTCGCCCTTCTCGCTGACCTGCATGGCGCCCAGGATCGAGAGGTTGATCTTGCCGCCGCGGATCATCGCGAAGCTGTCATGGCTGCCGAAGATGGACGAGCCCTTGATGGTCGTGACGGTCTGCTTGCCGGCATTGATCAGGTCGGCGTCGACCTCCGCCTCGGTGGGGAACGGGCCGATGCCCAGCATGCCGTTCTCCGACTGCAGCCACACCTCCTTGTCGCCGGTGAAGTTGGCCACCAGCGTCGGGATGCCGATGCCGAGGTTCACGTAGAAGCCGTCCTCGAGTTCCTGCGCCGCGCGCGCGGCCATCTGGTCTTGGGTCCAGGGCATGTTCGATCTCCTAGGCGGGACGGGTGGTGCGCTTCTCGATGCGCTTCTCGGGCTTCGCGTTGTGCACGATGCGGTGCACGTAGATGCCGGGCAGGTGGATGTCGTCGGGGGCGAGTTCGCCGACTTCGACCACCTTCTCCACTTCGGCAATGCAGACCTTGCCGGCCATCGCGCAGGCGGGATTGAAGTTGCGCGCGGTGAGGTTGAAGCGCAGGTTGCCGCTCTTGTCGGCGACCGCGGCCTTGACCAGCGCGACGTCGGGCACCAGCGAGCGCTCCATGACGTACGTCTCGCCGTCGAACTCGCGCAACTCCTTGCCCTCGGCCACGATGGTGCCGACGCCGGTCTTGGTGAAGAAGGCCGGGATCCCCGCGCCGCCGGCGCGCAGCTTCTCGGCCAGCGTGCCCTGGGGCGTGAACTCCAGTTCCAGTTCGCCCGCCAGGTACTGGCGCTCGAACTCCTTGTTCTCGCCGACGTAGCTCGAGATCATCTTCCTGATCTGGCGCGTGGTGAGCAGCTTGCCCAGCCCGAAGTCGTCGACCCCCGCGTTGTTGGAGATGACGGTGAGGTCCTTCACGCCGCTGTCGCGCAGCGCGTCGATCAACGCCTCGGGAATGCCGCACAGGCCGAAGCCGCCCACGGCCATCAGCTGGCCGCTGCGCACCACGCCGTCGAGCGCGGCCGCGGCGTTGGGATAGAGCTTGTTCACGGGGGAAGTCTCCTGTCTTCAGTCCGGCGGAGCGCCGGAAAAACGGGGGTACGATACTACTTAATGCGCTACGTAGTTACTCGTAAAGGTTAGCCCGATGGACGTCGATTACCGGCTGGCATTCGACCTGGCGCCCATCGGCCTGTGCCTGTCGCGCAATCGGTCCATTGTGGATTGCAACCGGCAGCTGTGCGAGATGTTCGGCTTCTCGCGCGAGGTGCTCATCGGGCAGTCGTTCATGACGCTCTACCCCACGCCCGACGAGTACGAGCGGCTGGGCGCGCGCATGGCACCGATCCTCAATGCCAAGGGCCACTACGCGGACGACCGCATCATGAAGCGCGCCAGCGGCGAGGTGTTCTGGTGCCACGTGACGGGGCGCGCGCTCAACCGCGAAGCGCCGCACGAGGCCGGCATCTGGTCGTTCGAGGACCTGAGCTCCCAGCGGCCGGTGAAGGCGGAGCTGACGGCGCGCGAACGCGAAGTGGCGGCTCGATTGCTGGACGGGATGACGTCCAAGGAGATCGGCAAGACGCTGGCGATCAGCCACCGCACCGTGGAGATCTACCGCGCAAGGCTGATGCGCAAGTACAAGGCCAACACGACGGCCGACCTGGTGCACAAGCTGACTGCGGGTCAGTAGGTCAGGCCAGCCTGGCCGCCGCCCTCTTCGCCTTCCACGCGCCGGCCAGCACCAGGACGCCGGGGAGGATGATCATGGCCCAGATGATCTTGTCCAGGTGCTGCTTCACCCACGGCACGCTGCCGAAGAAGTAGCCGGCCGTGATGATGCCGACCACCCACAGGCCGCCGCCGGTGATGTCGTAGAAGGTGAACTTCGCGCGCGTCATGCGCGCCACGCCCGCGACGAAGGGCGCGAAGGTGCGCAGGAAGGGCATGAACCGCGCGGCCACGATGGTGAAGCCGCCGTACTTCTCGTAGAAGGCGTGGGCCTGGTCGAATGCGCGACGGTTGAACACGCGCGACTGCTCCCACTGGAACACCCGCGGTCCGATGAACCGGCCGATGGCGTAGTTGCACTGGTTGCCCAGCACCGCCGCGCCCCACAGCAGCGCGATCGAGGTCGCGTAGTCCATCAGACCGACGCCGCATAGAGCGCCCACCACGAAGAGCAGCGAGTCGCCGGGCAGGAACGGCATCACCACCACGCCGGTCTCGACGAAGATGATCGCGAACAGCAGGGCATAGACCCAGGTGCCGTAGTTCGCGACGAAGGCTTCGAGGTGCACGTCGACGTGCAGGATGAAATCGATCAGAAGGGCGACGATGTCCATGGGGGAAGGATTATCGGTGGGGCCACCTAGAATCCCGGACGTGAACGCCGTGCTCCATCCGGATCATCCGCGCCGGCCCATCCGGGAGCTGCCGGACGAGCTTATCAGCCAGATCGCGGCCGGCGAGGTGGTCGAGCGGCCCGCGTCCGTCGTGCGTGAACTGGTCGACAACGCGCTCGACGCGGGTGCGACACAAATCACGGTGCGGCTGCTCGCGGGCGGCGTGCGCCTCGTGAGCGTGGAGGACGACGGCGGCGGCATCCCGCGCGAGGAGTTGCCGATCGCGCTGCGCCGCCACGCCACCAGCAAGATCGGCAGCCTGGCCGACCTGGAAACCGTCGGCACCATGGGCTTTCGGGGCGAGGCCCTGGCCGCCATCGGCTCGGTGTCGGAGCTGAGCCTCCTCTCCCGCTGCGCGGGCCAGCCCAGCGCCTTCCTGCTCGATGGCCGCAGCGGCGAGTTGCGTCCGGCCGCGCGCGCCATCGGCACGACCGTCGAAGTCAAGGAGCTGTTCTTCAGCACGCCGGCGCGCCGCAAGTTCCTCAAGACCGACGCGACCGAGCTGGCGCATTGCATCGAGGCCGTGCGCCGGCATGCGCTCGCGCGTCCCGACGTCGGCTTCGCGGTGTGGCACGAAGGCAAGCTCGTCGAGCAGTGGCGTCCCGGCACGCGCGAGCAGCGCCTGGCCGACGTGCTGGGCGACGACTTCCTGTCGCAGAGCGTCGCGGTGGACCAGGCCATCGGACCGATCCGTGTCACCGGCCGAGCCGGGATTCCCGATGCGGCCCGCTCGCGCGCCGACCAGCAGTTCGCCTACGTCAACGGCCGCTTCGTGCGCGACAAGGTGCTCACGCACGCGGCGCGCAGCGCGTACGAGGACGTGCTGCACGGCCAACGGCAGCCGGTGTATGCGCTCTACGTGGACATCGAGCCGTCGCGCGTCGACGTCAACGTGCATCCGACCAAGATCGAGGTTCGCTTCCGCGACAGCCGCGAGGTGCACCAGGCCGTGCGGCGTGCGGTGGAGGCCGCCTTGGCCGCGCCTCGCGCCGGGCAAGCGCCCGAGCCCGCGCAGACGCCCTTGGCATCGGCCTCGGAGGGGCCAGTCGAACCGATGTGGACGCAGCCGCGGATGGCATTCGATGCGCCGGTGGGGCATCGCGTCTCGGATGTCGCGGCTTTGTGGCAGTCCACGCGGGTCCCCGTGGGGCCCGAGCCTGTCGAACACTTCGCCGCGGCTTCGCCAGGCTCAGCCCGGACGGAAGTCGAAGACCATCCCCTCGGCCGCCCGCTCGCCCAGCTCCAGGGCATCTACATCCTCGCCGAGAACCGCCACGGCCTGGTGATCGTCGACATGCACGCGGCCCACGAGCGCATCGTGTACGAGCGGCTCAAGTGCCAGCTGGACGACGGCGCCGGTACGCAGGCCATCTCGCGGCAGCCGCTGCTGATCCCCGCCACCTTCGCCGCCACCGCGCAGGAAGTCGCCACCGCCGAAGCCTGCGCCGAAGCGCTGCAGACGCTCGGACTGGAGATCGCGCCCCTCTCGGCCAAGACCCTGGCGGTGCGCGCCGTGCCCACCACCCTGGCGCAAGGCGACCCCGTCGAACTCGCGCGCAGCGTCCTGGCTGAGCTTGCGCAGCACGACGCCAGCACGGTGGTGCAGCGCGCACGCAACGAACTGCTGGCCACCATGGCCTGCCACGGCGCCGTGCGGGCCAACCGCAAGCTCACGCTGGAGGAAATGGACGCGCTCCTGCGGCAGATGGAGCAGACGGAGCGCTCCGACCAGTGCAACCACGGCCGTCCGACCTGGCGCCAGCTCTCGGTGCGCGAGCTCGACTCGCTGTTCCTGAGGGGACGCTGAAGGCCGAGGAACTTCGACCCGCCGCCGCGACTCTGCCATCGCCATGGTCCGCCGCATCCTTGCCATCGCCCTGAGCGTCCTGCTCGCCATCACGTTTGCCGTCGGCTGCTCCACGCTGGACGAGAAGCAGCGCGAATGGATCTTCCAGCCCAGCGACCGCGCCTGGGGCGGCAGCGCCAGCTACGCCGACGGGATGCAGGACGTCTGGATAGCCTTCACTTCCCGCGTGACGGGCGAGCCGGCCAGGCTGCACGGGCTCTGGCTGGAGGCCGACGACGCGGGCCCGCAGACCCCGGTGATGCTCTACCTGCACGGCGCCAAGTGGAACGTGATGGGCTCCTCCAGCCGGATGCGCCGCATGCAGGACATGGGTTTCTCGGTGCTGGCGATCGACTACCGCGGCTTCGGCAAGAGCAGCCCCGGCCTGCCCTCGGAGGAGATGGCGTACGAGGATGCGCGGCGGGCCTGGGCCTGGCTGGCCCAGCAGTACCCGGACCGGCCGCGCTACGTCTTCGGCCACTCGCTCGGCGGCGCCATCGCCATCGACCTGGCGGCGAACGTCGACGACGAGCAGGGAACGATCGTCGAAGGCACCTTCACCTCCATCCCCGACGTGGCCAGCAGCTTCAAGTGGGGCTGGCTGCCTATCAGCCCGCTGATCACGCAGCGCTTCTCCTCCATCGACAAGGTCTCGAAGATCGGTTCGCCGCTGCTGGTGGTGCACGGGGCCCGCGACACCCTGATCAAGTCCGAGCTCGGCCAGCGCCTCTTCGACGCGGCCACCGGCAAGAAGCACTTCCTGCTCGTCGAGGACGGTTCGCACCACAGCACGATGTGGGTGGGCCAGGGCCGCTACCGCGAGGCGATGCGCCAGCTGTTCAGCCTGCGCTGAGGGCTGCTGCCGCGGCTGCGGCATCGTTCTGCTAGGCTCGCGCGCGATGCCGAACGCCGCTCGCCTGCTGGCCCTCGCCGGCCCCACCGCCTCGGGCAAGACGGCTTCGGCGCTGCACATCGCCCAAACCATTCCCTGCGAAATCGTCAGCGTCGACTCGGCCCTGGTCTACCGCGGGATGGACATCGGCACGGCCAAGCCGACCGCTGCCGAACGCGCCGCCGTCGCGCACCACCTGATCGACATCCGAGATCCCGCGCAGGCGTACAGCGCTGCCGATTTCGCCGCCGATGCGCAGCGCCTCGTCGGGGAGATCAACGCGCGCGGCCGCGTCGCGCTGCTGGTGGGCGGCACCATGCTGTATTTCAAGGCGCTGTTCGAGGGGCTCGACGCCATGCCGCCGGCCGACCCCGACCTGCGCCGCGAGATCGAAGCCGAAGCCACCCAACGCGGCTGGCCGGCGTTGCATGCTGAGCTGGCGCAGGTCGATGGCAAGACGGCCGCGCGTCTTTCGCCCAACGACAGCCAGCGCATCCAGCGCGCGCTCGAAGTCTTCCGCAGCACCGGCCGGCCGCTCAGCGAATTCCAGCGCGGCGAAAGCAGCCGCGGCCTGCGACCGGCCGCCCTGCTCTCGCTGGAGCCGCGCGAGCGGGCCTGGTTGCACCAGCGGATCGCCGGCCGCTTCGATGCCATGCTGGCCGCAGGCTTCGTCGACGAGGTCAGGCGTCTTCGCGCGCGCGGCGACCTGCATCCGGGCCTGCCCAGCATGCGCAGCGTCGGCTACCGGCAGGCCTGGCAGGCGCTCGACGAAGGCTGGCCCGATGCCGAACTGAGAGACCGCGGCATCTTCGCCACGCGCCAGCTCGCCAAGCGGCAGCTGACCTGGCTGCGCGGCATGGAGCGGCGGGTGATCGAATGCGATGCTCCCGATGCGCGAGAACAGGTGCTGGCAGCAGCGCTGGAGGTTCTGCGGTGAGCGCCGGGGCGCCGCTGGTCTCGGTCGAAGGGCTGGCAAAGCACTACGGCGACGTGCACGTCTTCCGCGGCGTTTCGCTGCAGGTGGAGCGCGGCGAGTTCGTGGCCATCGTCGGCGAATCGGGCGTGGGCAAATCCACTCTGCTCAACTGCCTGGCGGGCCTGGACGACTGGGACGAGGGACGCATCACGCTCGCCGGCCAGGACCTTTCGACGCTGGACGACACGCGGCGCGCGCTGCTGCGTCGCAGCCAGGTGGGCTTCGTGTTCCAGGCGTTTCATGTCCTGCCGCATCTCGACGTCGCGCAGAACGTCGGACTTCCGCTGCTATTGCTCGGGCGGCCGCACGCGCAACGGGTCGAGGCCATGCTGGAAGCGGTCGGGCTCGCGGGACTGGGGCCTCGGCTGCCGCAACAACTCAGCGGCGGGCAGCTGCAGCGCGTGGCGATCGCGCGTGCACTGGTGCATTCGCCTCCGCTGCTGCTGGCCGACGAGCCGACCGGCAACCTCGATCCTTCGACGGCCGAACAGGTGCTGGACGTGCTGATCGAGCGCACCCGCTCGGAACGCGCGTCGCTGGTGCTGGTGACCCACTCGCAAGCCGCGGCCGTGCGCGCCGACCGGGTGCTTCGCCTCACGGCTGAAGGCATCCGGCCTGCCTGACCGGCATCCGGTCTTGCGCGAAGGCGCGCGTCAGCTGCGTCGCTTGCGCGCCGGCTGCTTGCGTGCGGGGGATGGCGACGGCGCGTTGTGATCCATGAACTCGCGGATCAGGCGTCGCATCACTTGCGAGGGAGTCATGTCCTGCGAGTAGCAGAGTTTCTCGAAAGCCGACTTCTTGGCCGGGTCGATCAGGACGGTGAGCCTTGCGGTCTTGTTCTCCATGGGAGGGCGCGGATGTTAACCGGATTGTAATCCACGCCGGAGCCCCGCGCGGGCTCTCCGCGAGACCGCGGAATCAATTTGAAGTGACTGCTACGGGTGATTAAGGCAACGATCCGCGTGCGCGCCGCGGATGGGAACGGCCCTCAAGGCTGCGCCGCGGCGCCGTTCTTCTTGCGTTGCTTCTTGGTCCTGAGCGGACCCGGGGTGTAGTCGACGCCGTGCTTGTCCAGGTACTCACGGATCAACTGCCGGATCATCTGCGACGCCGTGACGTCCTGTGCCGCGCACAGGTCGTCGAAGGCCTTCTTCTTGTCGGCGTCGATGAGGATGGTGAAGCGGGCCGGCTTGTCTTCCATCTCGGAGTGGTAGGTGAATGACATGATAATACTATGCACCTGTACGCGCGCCGCCGAGGCAGGCCCACGCCGACCGTCCAGGCAGGCGCGTTTCGCATCCGCGCGGTCCCCCGCGCTGAACCGTATGTAGGCCCTGCGCACCGCCACCCCAGAACACAGGAAAGCGATTGCTGCCGAAGTGCGGCACGGTGACGCGACCTTTTCCTACATGCTGGCCCTTCAGTGGCTTTCAAGATTGGGCATCCTCAAACAAGGAGCTCCCCATGCCCAGTACGCGCGCCAAAGACGCCTGCGACCTGCTCGATGCCGATCACCGGGCCGTCAAGAAACTGTTCAAGGAATTCGAAGAGCTCACCGAATCGCGCGCGCGCAATGCCGCGCAGAAGAAGATGGAGCTCGGGCGGCAGATCTGCCAGGAGCTGACCGTGCACGCGCAGATCGAGGAGGAGATCTTCTATCCCGCCCTGCGCAACGCCATCAAGGACACGGACCTGCTCGACGAGGCCGAGGTCGAGCACCAGAGCGCCAAGGACCTGATCGCCCAGATCCAGGAAGCGATGGAGCCCGACGAGAAGTTCGAGGCCAAGGTCAAGGTGCTGGGCGAGTACATCGACCACCACGTCAAGGAAGAGCGCAACGAAATCTTCCCGAAGGCCCGGGCCGCCCGCAAGCTCGACCTGGTCGGCATGCGCGAGGAGCTCGAAGCGCGCAAGGAAGAGCTCATGTCGGAGATGGGCGCCACCGCCTGACGCGAGCCCGCCGCTCCCGCGGCACCGCAATGTCTCGATAGCACCGCTCGCCGCTAAGCCGGCGCGGCGGTGCCGTGCCTGCGCGCAGCGGCGTCGGCACAATCCTCTTCATGCTCGCCCTGCTGCGCACGTTCTCCTGGCAGGACCTGCGCCATCACCCGTGGCGCAGCCTGTGCGCGGTCGGCGCGGTCATGCTGGGCGTGGCGCTCGCGTTGGCCGTCCACCTGATCAACGCTTCGGCACTGAGCGAGTTCTCGGCCGCGGTGCGCGCGGTCAACGGCCAGCCGGACCTGGAACTGCGCGCGACGCGTGGCGGCTTCGATGAAGCGCTCTTTGCGCGCGTCGCCACGCACCCGCAGGTCGAACTGGCCAGCCCGGTGCTGGAGCTGGCGACCAACGCGATCACCCCACAGAACCGGCGCGTGCCCTTGCGCGTCGTCGGCCTCGATGCGCTGGTCACCGGCGCGCTCGCGCCCGCGCTGACGCCCGTAACCTCCGCGGACGGCGAGCGGCTCGCAGTGTTCGCCCCGGCCACGGTGTTCCTGAATCCCGCCGCGCGCGAACAGCTCGGCGATGGTCCGCTGCGATTGCAAGCGGGCCTCCAGTTGCGCGAAGCGAAGGTGGGCGGCACGGTCAGCGCAGGCGGCGCGCCGCTCGCAGTGATGGACATCGCCGCGGCGCAGGAGCTGTTCGGCCGCCGCGGGGAGCTCTCCCGCATCGACGTCAAGCTGCGGCCCGGCGCCGATCGATCGGCCTTCGTCGCGGCGCTGGCGCTGCCCGCCGACGTGGTCGCGGCCGAGCCGGGCGATGCCACGCAGCGGGTGAGCAATCTCTCGCGCGCCTACCGCGTGAATCTCATGGTGCTGGCGCTGGTCGCTCTGTTCACCGGCGCCTTCCTCGTGTTCTCGGTGCTGGCCCTGAGCGTCGCGCGGCGCTCGCAGCAGTTCGCGCTGCTCGGTGTGCTGGGGCTCGAGGCCAACCAGCGGCAAAGGTTGGTCCTGCTCGAATCGGCTGCGCTCGGCGCGGTCGGTGCGCTGGCGGGCGTGGCACTGGGCACCGCGCTGGCGGCCCTTTCGCTGCGTTTGCTCGGCGGCGACCTCGGCGGCGGCTATTTCGAGGGCGTAGCTCCGCGCCTGCAATGGAGCGCGCCCGCCGCGCTGGGCTACGGCCTGCTCGGCGTCGTCGCCGCGATGGCCGGCGGCTGGTTCCCGGCGCGCGACGCGCAACGGTTGCCTCTCGCGCAATCGCTCAAGGGCCTGCGCGCGGGCGCCGCGACGCGGCGGCTGAAATGGCTCGGCCCTGCACTGCTGCTCGCGGCCGGTGCGATGGCGCTGCTGCCGCCGGTGTTCGACCTCCCCCTCGCGGCCTACCTTTCGGTCGGCCTGCTCCTGGTGGGCGGCATCGCTTCGCTGCCGCCCATCGTGGGCGCGGCGTACGACCAGCTCGCGCCGCGCTTGGCGCATCGCGTGCTGCCCCTGCTGGCCGTGGAGCGCGCCCGGCGCGTGCGCGAGACGGCGGCCGTCGCCGTCAGCGGCGTCGTCGCGGCGCTCAGCCTGGCGGTGGCGCTCACCGTCATGGTGGCGAGCTTCCGCGACTCGGTGACACGCTGGCTGGACGTGGTGCTGCCAGCCGACCTCTACATTCGCACCGGCTTCAGCTCGTCGAGCGCCGACACCGCGTTCATCGACGAAGCGCTGGTGGCCTCCGCGGCGCGCATGCCCGGCGTCGAACGGGTGGCCACCCAGCGTGTCCGCTCGCTCCTGCCCGATCCGCGGCGGCCCGCGGTCGCACTGCTCGCGCGGCCGCTGAACGACGCGGCGCGCGAGCTGCCGATGGTGGGTTCGCCGGTGCCGGTGCCGGAAGGCCGCGTGCCGGTGTACGTCAGCGAAGCGCTGGTCGACCTGCACGGGGCGCGGCTGGGCGCCGGTCTTGCGCTGCTGGATGCGGCGCTCGGATTGCAAACAAGTGGCGACAGCCGCTTCTTCGTCGCCGGCGTGTGGCGCGACTACGTGCGCCAGAGCGGCGCGGTGATGCTGCGGCAGGCCGACTACCAGCGGCTGACCGGCGACCGGCGCGTGAACGACCTGCAGCTCTGGCTTTCGCCGGGAGCGGACCCCTCGGCGGTGCAGGCGCGTTTGCGCGAGCAGGCCGGCCCCGCCGGTGCGCTGCTGGAGTTCGCGTCGGCCGCGGAGCTGCGCGCCACCTCGCTGCGCATCTTCGATCGCAGCTTCGCCGTCACCTACTGGCTGCAAGCGGTCGCGATCGGCATCGGCCTGTTCGGCGTCGCCGCGAGCTTCAGCGCGCAGGTGCTGGCTCGCCGCAAGGAGTTCGGCCTGCTCGCGCATCTGGGGCTCACGCGACGCCAGATCCTCGCGGTGGTGGCGGGCGAAGGCGCGGCCTGGACGCTGGTCGGCGCGCTCGCCGGCGTGGTGCTCGGTCTCGCAGTGGCCGTGGTGCTGGTGCACGTGGTCAACCCCCAAAGCTTCCACTGGACCATGGACCTGCTCGTGCCTTGGCTGCGGCTGCTGGCTCTGGCGCTCGCCGTGGTCGCGGCGGGCACGCTGACCGCGTGGCTCTCCGGCCGGGCTGCCGCGGGACGCGACGCTGTGCTTGCGGTGAAGGAGGACTGGTGATGCGCCGCCGCGCCCTGCTCACGTCGCTGCCGATGCTGGCCTGGCCCGGGGCCCGCGCCCTGCCCGCGCGAACGCTGCAGTTCCCGCGCGACCACGGCGCGCATCCCGACCTGCGCACCGAGTGGTGGTACATCACCGGCGCGGCCGACAGCGGCGGGCGTGCGTTCGGCTTCCAGCTCACCTTCTTCCGCTCGCGTGTCGATGCCGCGCAGGACATGGCATCGAAGTTCGCCGCCAGGCAGCTGATCTTCGCCCATGCCGCCGTCACCGACGTGCAGGGCCGGCGCCTCTGGCACGACCAGCGCATCGCGCGCGAAGGCTTCGGTGTCGCCGTCGCCGAACCCGGCGACACGCGCGTGCACCTGCGCGACTGGTACCTGCAGCGCCGTTCCGACGGCGGCTACGAGGCGAAACTCGCGGCGGGCGAGTTCACGATCGACCTGCGCTTCTCGCCGACGCAACCGCTGCTGCTGCAAGGCGCGCAGGGCCTTTCGCGCAAGGGGCCCGAACCGGAGCAGGCGAGCTACTACTACAGCGTGCCGCAGCTCGGGGCCGCGGGAACGATCCGACTGCAGGGCCGCGCCTTCGACGTGCGTGGCAAGGCGTGGCTGGACCACGAGTGGAGCGAGGCGCTGATGCACCCCGATGCCGTGGGCTGGGACTGGATCGGCATGAACCTGGACGACGGCAGCGCCCTCAGCGCTTTCCAGCTGCGGCGCAAGGACGGCTCGCCGCTGTGGGACGGCGGATCGTTCCGCGCGGCCAACGGCTACACCTACATCGCCTCGCGCGGCGAGAACCGCTTCAGCGCGCAGCGCCGCTGGAGCAGCCCGCTCTCGGGCGCCACCTACCCCGTGGAGTGGATCGTGCAGACGCCCGCAGACTTCTACACTGTGCGGGCCGTGGTCGATGCGCAGGAGCTGGACAGCCGGCAGTCGACCGGCGCCGTGTACTGGGAAGGTTTGTCGGACCTTCTCGACAGCAACGGCCGACGCGTCGGGCGCGGCTACCTGGAGATGACCGGCTACTCGCAGCGGCTCAAGCTGTAGCCGGCGCGCGACGTCAGTCGTTGCGCGCCAGCAGCGTCTCGCGCAGGGCCTGCGCCTTGTAGGGATCGAACCGGCCCTCCGCGCGCGCCAGCACATTGCCTTGGCGGTCGAGCACCAGCACGGAAGCATGGTCGGCGCTGGACAAACCCGTGGCGCGCACGAACGCGTCGCGGTTGGTGAACAGCGGCACCATGCGCGCGCGGTCGTCCTTGTCCTGGTGGCGGTCGAGCAGGCGCTGCAGGATGCCGCGGCGTTCGGTCTCGTCGCCCGGGTCGTTGAGGACCGGCAGCTTGAGCCAGGAGATGGAGCTGTCGCGATGCAGCTGCAGCCCCTCGATCCAGCTGCGGGCCTCTTCCTTCTGGTGGCCCTGGAAGACGACCAGCGCCAGCGTGCGCGCCGAGGGCAGTTCCTGCGGCAGTTGCAGCGTCGTGCGGTCCAGCCGCTCGGCCACGATGCTGGGCACCTTGCCGAGCACCCAGTTCTCGTGCGGCGAGGCCACGGCCAGGCCGAAGGCCGTTCCGGCAGCGGCCACCCATCCCAGCACCGGCGTGAAGATCGGCGACATTGCAATCTCCCCTGATGCAGGACAGTGTTCCACGCACATGCATCCGCATGACGTCAATTTTGTAAAGAGCTGCTTGCGCGTTTACGGCCCGGCACAGCCGCCGGCTTCCTACACTTGCGGCCCATGGCTCCGCCGCCCGCCCCCGCCGCCTCGCCCCGTTCGCTCTCCGGACTGCTGCCGTTCGTGCGGCCGTACCGTGGGCGCATCGCCCTGGCGGTGCTCTTCCTGGTGCTCGCCGCCGGCGCGACGCTGGTGTTCCCGATCGCGCTGCGCGGGCTGATCGACCAGGGCCTCGCGGCCGACGAGCAAGGGCGGCGCGTGCTGGCGCTGCGCGAACATTTCCTCGGCCTGTTCGCGGTGGCCGTCGCCCTGGGCCTGTTCTCGGCGGCGCGCTTCTACATGGTCAGCTGGATCGGCGAGCGCGTCACCGCCGACCTGCGCAGCGCCGTCTATTCGCACGTGATCTCGCAGAGCCCCGAGTTCTTCGAGACGACGCAGACCGGCGAAGTGCTTTCGCGGCTGACGACCGACACCACGCTGGTGCAGACCGTGGTCGGCTCGCAGTTCTCGCTGGGGCTGCGCAACGCCGTGATGGGCGTGGGCGCGCTGGCCATGCTCGTCTTCACCCATCCCTACGTGATGTCGCTGGTGCTCGCGGCCGTGGTGGGAGTCGTGCTCCCCGCCATGGTTTTCGGCCGGCGCGTGCGGCGCCTGTCGCGCGCGAGCCAGGACCGGGTGGCCGACTCCAGCGCGATCGCGGCGGAGGTGCTCAATGCCATTCCCGTGGTCCAGAGCTACACGGGCGAACCGCGCGAGTCGCGGCGCTTCGCGCAGGCCACGGACCACGCTTTCCACACCGGCGTGCGCCGCACGCGGGCGCGCGCGGTGCTGGTCGCCTTCGTCATCATCGCGAACGCCGCGATCCTGCTGTGGGGCCTGTACCGCGGCGCGCAGGCCGTCATGGCGGGACAACTGAGCGCCGGCCAGCTCGGTCAAGCGGCGCTGTACGTGATCATCTTCGCCGGCGCGGTCGCCGTGCTGGGCGAGGTGTACGGCGACCTGCTGCGCGCGGCCGGCGCGACCGAGCGCCTGATGGAACTGCTGGCCGCCCGTTCGCCGGTGGCCTCGCCCGACAAGCCGGTGGCCGCGCGGCCCGCGGTCGGCGGCAGCTGCGTCGCGTTCCGCGGCGTGACCTTCCACTATCCCTCGCGCCCGGCCACAGCGGCCCTGCAGGATTTCGAGCTCGAAGTGAAACCGGGCGAGACCGTGGCCCTGGTGGGCCCGAGCGGCGCTGGCAAGAGCACCGTGTTCTCGCTGCTGCTTCGCTTCTACGACCCGGCGCGCGGCCGCGTCGACATCGACGGCGTGCCGATCCGCGATCTCGGATTGCACGACCTGCGCGGGCGCATCGGCCTGGTGTCTCAGGACCCGGTGGTGTTCTCCGCGAGCGCGATGGAGAACATCCGCTACGGCCGGCCGGCCGCGAGCGACGAAGAGGTGGTCGCGGCCGCGCGGGCGGCTTTCGCGCATGACTTCATCCAGGCCCTGCCCGAGGGCTACGCCAGCTTCCTCGGCGAGCGCGGCGTGCGCCTGTCGGGCGGACAGCGCCAGCGCATCGCGATCGCGCGGGCGATGCTCAAGAACCCGCCGCTGCTGCTGCTGGACGAGGCCACCAGCGCGCTCGACGCGCAGAGCGAGCGCATGGTGCAGGCCGCGCTCGCTTCGGCGATGCGGGACCGCACCACCCTCGTCATCGCGCACCGGCTTTCGACCGTGCAGCAGGCCGATCGCATCGTCGTGATGGACCACGGCCGGATCGTCGAGCAGGGGCGGCATGAGACGCTGGTTGCCGCAGGCGGCCTCTACGCGCGGCTCGCGGCCTTGCAGTTCCTCGATTGAAGAGGTCCCGCGCGGTTGCGCACGGCCGGGGCGCCACCTATAGTCAGCCGCGCCATCCCGCACCGGAGCCATTCCATGCACCTGCCCAGGCTCGCCGCCGCCGCCATCGCGATAGCGGCATCCGCTTTGCCCGTCCACGCCCAGGATGCGCAGACCCTTCAGGCCGCAGGCCTGGCCGCCACCTGCGCCAACTGCCACGGCACGCAGGGCAAGGTGGTGGGCTCGTCCCTGCCCTCGCTGGCCGGGATGAACAAGGAAGCGATGCTGCAGCAACTGCGCGCCTTCCGCTCCGGCGAGCGGCCCGCGACCATCATGCACCAGCTCACCAAGGGCTACAGCGACGCCCAGCTGGAACAGATCGCCACCTACTTCTCGCGCCAATCGCGCTAAGGAGACCCGAATGCGCCGTCGCACCCTCCTGAAGTTCTCCGGCGCCGCGGGCGCCGCGGCCCTGGCCGGCTGCGCGGGCGTGGGCGGCTCGCGCCCGCGCGTGGCCGTCGTCGGCGGCGGCTACGGTGGCGCCACGGCCGCGAAGTACGTGCGCCTGTTCTCTGGGCACAAGGTCGATGTCACGCTTATCGAACCGCAGGCCGCCTTGATCTCCTGCCCGATGTCCAACCTGGTGCTCGGCGGCAGCGCGACGATGCAGCAGATCAGCACGCCGATCTCGGGGCTGGCCGGCCGCCACGGCGTGACGCTGGTGCAGGACACGGTGCGCGCCATCGACACCGCCGGCAAGACCCTCACGTTGGCCGGCGGCCGGCAGATCCGCTGGGACAAGCTGGTGGTCTCACCCGGCGTCGATCTGCAGCTCGACCGCATCGAAGGTCTGCCCGCCGCGCAGGCTTCCGGCGCGGTGCTCCAGGCCTGGAAGGCCGGGCCGGAGACCGTCGCCCTTCGCCGGCAGCTCGAAGCGATGCCCGATGGCGGCGTCTATGCGCTGGCGATTCCCGAGCAGCCCTACCGCTGCCCGCCCGGGCCGTACGAGCGTGCCTGCCAGGTCGCCTTCTATTTCAGGAACGCGAAGCCGAAAAGCAAGGTGCTGGTGCTCGACGCCAACCCGGACGTGACCTCCAAGGGCGCGCTCTTCAAGAAGGTCTGGGCCGAGCAGTACCCCGGCATCATCGAATACCGCCCCAGCTACAAGGCGCTGGGCGTGGACGTGCCCAACCGCCGCATCAGGTTCGACCTGCAGGACGACGTTCGGGCCGACGTGATGAACGTGCTGCCGCCCATGCGCGCCGGAGTCATCGCCGTGCAGTCGGGCCTGGCCAACCAGGCGTCCAACCGCTGGTGTGGCGTCGACTACCTGACGTTCGAATCGACCGCGGCCAAGGACGTGCACGTGGTCGGGGACTCCATCCTGGCCGCCTCGGGCATGCCCAAGAGCGCGCACATGGCCAACAACCACGCCAAGGTGGCGGCCGCCGCGATCGTGGCGCGATTGATGGGCTGGGAAGTGCCGGCCGCGCCGATGCTCACGAACACCTGCTACAGCTTCGTCGACGACAAGCGAGTGATGCACGTGGCCAGCGTGCACGAGTACGCGCCGGCGGAGAAGACGTGGCGCGTGGTGCAGGGCTCGGGCGGGCTGTCGCCCGGCCCGACGGAGCTCGAGGGCGTGTATGCGTGGAATTGGGCCCGGAACATCTGGGCCGACGCGGTGGCGTAGACCCGTCATTCCCGCGAAGGCGGGAATCCAGTGCTTTCCTCCTGACAGCTGCAGGAAGGCGGAAGCTCTGGGTCCCCGCCTGCGCGGGGACGATGGTTATTGAACCGGCCCCTTCAGCGCCTTCGGAATCGGCAACGGCAGCACGCCAATGCCTTCTTCGAGCAGCGCCTCGGTTTCCTCGCGAGAGGCCTGCCCGCGGATGCCTCGCTCCTCGCTCTCGCCGTAGTGGATCCGTCGCGCCTCTTCGGCGAAACGCTCGCCGACGTCCTCGGTGTTCGCCATCACGTGGCGAACCATCTTCAGCCAGGCCGCCTGCAGGGCCGCCTCGGGCACCGTCGCGACTTCGTTCTTCGGCGCGGGCTGCGGCTGCGCGCCCAGGTTCAGCCGGGGCGCGCTGGGCAGCTTGGCGACCGAGGTGTCGCCGCAGATCGGGCACTCGACCAGGCCGCGCTCCAGCTGGTCCCGGAAGTCGTCTTCCGAGCCGAACCAGCCTTCGAAGGCGTGGTGGTGGGTGCACTGCAGGTTCAGGACCTTCATGGCTGAATTATGAGCGCCAGTCCAATGTCCATGAGCCGGACAGGACGTTCTGCAGCCACAGCATGCCGATGAGCGTCTTGGCGTCCGTGACCTCGCCGGTGCGGCACCACTCCTGCAGTTCTTGCGGCGTGGCGAGGATGACGTCGAGGAACTCGCCCTCGTCGAGCCGGCGCTCGCCCAGCGTGAGGCCGCGCGCAAACCAGATGTCGATGAATTCGGTGGAGTACGAGATCACCGGATGCAGCTCGCACGCGTGCGCCCATTCGCGCGCGGAGTAGCCGGTCTCCTCCTGCAGCTCGCGCCGCGCGCATTCGAGGCGGTCCTCGCCCGGGTCCAGCTTGCCGGCCGGGAACTCGATCAGCACCCGCCCGAGGGGATGGCGGTACTGGCGCTCCAGCACCAGGCGGCCGTCGTCCAGCAGCGGCACCACCATCACGGCGCCCGAATGGACGATGTACTCGCGCGTCGTCCGGCTGCCGTCCGGCAGTTCGACGTGGTCGCGCACCGCGCGGATGAAACTTCCCTCGAAGAGCGGCTCGGTCGAGACCGTCCGTTCGCGCAGGTGCTTGTCGTCTCGCTCAGCCACGGCGGTGTTTCCTCAGGTAGCGCCAGACGAAGCCGGGAAAGGCGAAGGTGAGGAACAGCGCGCCGGTGATGGCGTAGAACTCCCAGCGCTGCGGCGCGACCTGGCCCATGCGCTGCTCCAGCAGCAGGCCGAGCCCGCCGACGATGAAGTACCAGGCCACGAGCTCCGCCAGCCGGACGCCGATGCCCTTGGGCGTCTTCAGGGGCCACACCGCCAGCAGGCGGCGGTCCAGCAGGAAAGGCAGGTTGGCGGCGACGAAGGCGGCGGCGATCACCAGCCAGATGGAGGCCGTCTGCGACACGCGGGGCGGGGCTTCAGGTGGCCAGCGTGCGGACCACGGCCTCGGCGCACAGCGCCATCAGGCCGCCCGGCAGGATGCCGAGGATCAGCACCAGAGCGCCGTTGAGTGACAGCACCGCACGCACGTCGGCCGGAGCCGACACGGTGGTGGCGGTGATCGGCGAATCGAAGTACATCACCTTCACCACGCGCAGGTAGTAGAACGCGCCGATCAGCGAGGCGATCACCGCAAAGATGGCCAGGCCGATGTAGAGCGCCTGGCCGGAGGCCACCAGCGCCTGCAGCACCAGCAGCTTGGCGTAGAAGCCCACCAGCGGCGGCACGCCGGCCAGCGAGAACATGCAGACGGCCATGATGCCGGCGTACAGCGGGCTGCGCTGGTTGAGGCCCGCCAGGTCGGCGATCTCGTCGCTCTCGAAGCCCTCGCGCGCCAGCAGCAGGATGATGCCGAACGCGCCCAGCGTCGTGAGCACGTAGGTGACGATGTAGAACATCGAGGCGCTGTAGGCGAACTGGGCGTTGGCGGTGGTGCCGTTGACCACGCCCGCGGACAGCCCCAGCACCACGAATCCCATCTGCGCGATGGTGGAATACGCCAGCATGCGCTTGAGGTTGCTCTGCGCGATGGCGGCCAGGTTGCCCACGAGCAGCGACGCGACCGAGAGCACCATCAGCATCTGCTGCCAGTCGATGGCCAGCGGGATCATTCCCTCGACCAGCAGGCGGATGGCGATGGCGAAGGCGGCCAGCTCCGGCGCCGAACCGATCATCAGCGTGATGGCCGTGGGCGCGCCGTGGTAGACGTCCGGGATCCACATGTGGAAGGGTGCCGCGCCCAGCTTGAACCCCAGGCCGGCGACGATGAACACGAGGCCGAACACCAGCACCTGGTGGTTGATGCGGCCGCTGCCGATCGCGGCGAAGACCTCGTCGATGTCCAGCGAACCGGTGGCGCCGTACAGCATGGACATGCCGTACAGCAGGAAGCCGCTGGCCATGGCGCCCAGCACGAAGTACTTCATGGCCGCTTCGGTGGCCACCTCGTTGTCGCGGCGCAGCGCCACGAGGGCGTAGCTGGAGAGCGTCATCAGCTCCAGCCCCAGGTAGATCACCAGGAAGTTGCTGGCCGAGATCATGACGAACATGCCCAGCAGCGCGAACAGCGCCAGCGTGAACATCTCGCCGCCGCGCAGCATTTCGCGGTCGGCCGCGTAGGGACGGCCGTAGACCAGCGTGATCATCATGGCGATGGCGGCGAAGCACTTGAGCCAGTTGCCCATCGGGTCGCTGACGACCATCCGCCCGAAGGCGTAGAAGGTGCGCCCGTCCATCGCCATGTCGGCGGCGGCGAACGCCACCACGGCCAGTGTGCCGAGCGTCAGCCAGTAGGTCAGCCCGCGCAGGCGGCTCTTCACGCCCAGGTCCACGAGCGCGATGACGCACGCCATCACCAGCAGCACGATCTCGGGTGCGGTGACGACCAGGCTCAGTTTGTCCAGCATTTGTTGGTTCCCGGGGTCAGAGCTTCGAGACCGCGACGTGCTTCAGGAAGCCCGCGACGGACGCATCCATGATGTCGGTGAAGGGCTTGGGGTGGATGCCCATGTACAGCACGGCGACGGCCAGCAGACCGAGCATCAGGAACTCGCGCGCGTTGATGTCGGTGAGCTGGCGCACGTCTTCGTTGGCCACCGGGCCGAGGTAGACGCGCTTGAACATCCACAGCGTGTAGGCCGCGCCCCAGATCAGCGCACTCGCGGCCGCCATGGCCAGCCAGAAGTTGGCCTGCACCGTGCCGAGGATCACCATCCACTCGCCCACGAAGCCGGCGGTGGCCGGCAGGCCGCAGTTGGCCATGGCGAACAGCAGCGAGAAGGCGGTGAAGTTGGGCATGGTGTTGACCACGCCTCCGTAGCTGGA
Source organism: Ramlibacter henchirensis (assembly GCF_004682015.1). NCBI lineage: Bacteria > Pseudomonadati > Pseudomonadota > Betaproteobacteria > Burkholderiales > Comamonadaceae > Ramlibacter > Ramlibacter henchirensis. Next base: position 81,220 of record NZ_SMLM01000002.1, read on the forward strand.
GATCTCGCGTGAATGGACGCGGTCGTACAGCACGCCGATGCAAAGGAACATGGCGCCGGAGACGAAGCCGTGGGCGATCATCTGGATCAGGCCCCCGGCCACGCCGAGCGGGTTGAAGATGAAGAAGCCCAGCGTCACGAAGCCCATGTGGGCCACCGACGAATAGGCCACCAGCTTCTTCATGTCCTGCTGCACCATCGCCACCAGGCCCACGTAGATGACCGCGATGATCGACAGCGCGATGATGAACCAGGCCCACTCGCGCGAGGCGTCCGGCGCGATCGGCATGGAAAAGCGCAGGAAACCGTAGGCGCCCAGCTTCAGCATGATGGCCGCCAGCACCGCGGAGCCGCCGGTGGGCGCCTCGACGTGCACGTCGGGCAGCCAGGTGTGCACCGGCCACATCGGCACCTTCACCGCGAAGGCGGCGAAGAACGCGAAGAACAGCAGCGTCTGCGCGGCCATCGGCAGCGGCAGCTGGTGCCAGGTGAGGATGTCGAAGCTGCCGCTGGACTTGCCGTAGAGATACACCAGCGCGATCAGCATCAGCAGCGAGCCGAGCAGCGTGTAGAGGAAGAACTTGAACGCCGCGTAGATCTTGTTCGGCCCGCCCCAGATGCCGATGATCAGGTACATCGGGATCAGCGTCGCCTCGAAGAACACGAAGAACAGCATCGCGTCCAGCGCGCAGAACACGCCCACCATCAGGCCCGACAGGATCAGGAACGCGCCCATGTACTGGTTGACGCGCTCGGTGATCACCTCCCAGGCGGAGATGACGACCACCACGGTGATGAAGGCGGTCAGCAGCACGAACCAGAACGAGATGCCGTCCAGCCCGAGGTGGTAATGGATGTTGAAGCGCTCGATCCAGGGCGCGCGCTCCACGAACTGCATCTGCGCGCTGCCGCGGTCGAACGCGCCGTACAGCGGCAGCGTCACCAGGAAGCTCGCGACCGCGCCGATCAGCGCGATCCAGCGCACGGCTTTGGCCTGTTCGTCGCGTCCCAGCGCCAGCAGCACGGTGCCGAAGACGATCGGCGTCCAGATGGCAAGGCTCAGAGTACCCATAGTTTTAGTCAGTTGGGGACAGAGCTGAAGATCTGTCCCGCAAGGTCGTTCGATTCCTTATCGGGCGAGCCAGACGAACCAGGTCATCAGGACGAAGACCCCGACGATCATGGCCAGTGCGTAGTGATAGATGTAGCCGGACTGCACGCGGCGCACCACGCCGGCGAACAGCCCGACGACGCGCGCGCTGCCGTTCACGACCGCGCCGTCGATCACGGCCTGGTCCCCGCCCTTCCACAGGCCGATGCCCAGGCCGCGCGCGGCCTTCGCCAGCACGTGCTCGTTGAACCAGTCCATGTAGTACTTGTTTTCCAGCAGCTGGTAGACCGGGCGGAACATGGACGCGATGCGCACCGGCAGCGCCGGGTTGACCAGGTACATGTAGTACGAGAGCGCGACGCCGGCGAGTGCCAGGTACAGCACCGGCGTGCTGAAGGCATGCAGCGCCATCTGCGCCGGGCCGTGGTAGAGCTTGGCCAGCTCCGCCATCGCGGGATGGCGTGCGGCGTCGACAAAGATCGCGTCCTTGAAGAAGTCGCCGTACAGCATCGGCCCGATCGTCAGGAAACCGATCACCACCGAGGGGAAGGCCAGCAGCAGCAGCGGCGCCGTCACCACCCACGGCGACTCGTGCGGCGTGTGGTGCTCGTCCTGGTGGTGGTGCGGGTCCGGCTCCTCGCTCGGGTCGTGCTCATGCGGCGGCACCTGGTCGAAGCGTTCCTTGCCGTGGAAGACGAGGAAGTACATCCGGAAGGAATAGAACGCGGTGACGAACACGCCGATCAGCACCGCCCAGTAGGCCAGGCCCGCGCCGGGCAGGTGGCTCTCGTGCACCGCCTCGATGATGCTGTCCTTGGAATAGAAGCCGGAGAACAGCGGCGTACCGATCAGGGCCAGCGAGCCGAGCAGCGACGTGATCCAGGTGATCGGCATGTACTTGCGCACGCCACCCATCCAGCGGATGTCCTGGTTGTGGTGCATGCCGATGATCACCGAGCCCGCGGCCAGGAACAGCAGCGCCTTGAAGAACGCGTGCGTCATCAGGTGGAACACCGCCACCGAGTACGCGGACGCGCCCAGCGCCACCGTCATGTAGCCCAGCTGCGAAAGCGTGGAGTACGCGACGACCCGCTTGATGTCGTTCTGGATGATGCCCAGGAAGCCCATGAACAGGGCCGTGATGGCGCCGATCACCAGGATGAACGACAGCGCCACGTCGGACAGCTCGAACAGCGGCGACATGCGCGCCACCATGAAGATGCCGGCCGTCACCATCGTGGCCGCGTGGATCAGCGCGGAGATCGGCGTCGGGCCTTCCATCGAATCGGGCAGCCAGACGTGCAGCGGGAACTGCGCGCTCTTGCCCATCGCGCCGATGAACAGGCAGATGCAGATGACGGTCACCAGCAGCCACTCGGTGCCCGGGAACTGCAGCTTGGCCAGATCGCCCGCCTTGGCGAAGGTCTCGGCGTAGCTGAGCGTGCCTGCGAAGGCGGCGATCAGGCCGATGCCCAGGATGAAGCCGAAGTCGCCGACCCGGTTGACCAGGAACGCCTTCAGGTTCGCGAAGATGGCGCTGGGCTTGTTGAACCAGAAGCCGATCAGCAGGTAGGACACGAGGCCCACCGCCTCCCAGCCGAAGAACAGCTGCAGGAAGTTGTTGCTCATGACCAGCATGAGCATCGAGAAGGTGAACAGCGAGATGTAGGCGAAGAAGCGGTTGTAGCCGTCGTCCTCTTCCATGTAGCCGATGGTGTAGATGTGGACCATCAGCGATACGAAGGTCACCACGCACATCATCATCGCGGTGAGGCCGTCGACGAGGAACCCGATTTCCATCTTCAGGCCGCCGATCACCATCCACTCGTAGATCGTCTCGTTGAAGCGCGCGCCGTCCACGGCCACGCTCTTGAGCGTCATCGCGCTGATGATGAAGGCGATCAGCACGCCCAGGATGGTGAAGGTGTGCGACAGGCGGCGGCCGATCCAGTTGCCGCCGAAGGTGGTGCCGAAGATGCCGGCGATCAGCGACCCGGCCAGCGGGGCCAGCGGAACGGCGAGCAGGGTCGATGCAGAGAGTGTCTGACTCATGTTTCTTCCGGGCTGTTCTTCTTGTGCCCGCTCAGCCTTTGAGCAGGTTGAGTTCTTCGACGTTGATGTTCGACTTGTTGCGGAACAGCAGCACGAGGATGGCGAGCCCGATGGCCGATTCGGCGGCGGCGACGGTGAGGATGAAGAACACGAACACCTGCCCGTGCATGTCGCCCAGGTAGTAGGAGAACGCCACGAAGTTCATGTTGACCGCCAGCAGCATCAGCTCGATGGCCATCAGCAGCACGATCAGGTTGCGGCGGTTCAGGAAGATGCCGACGACGGACAGCGCGAACAGGATCGCGCCGAGCGACAGGAAGTGGCCCAAGGTGACGTGCATCAGGAAACCTCCGCGCTGCGCGTTGCGGTATTCGCCTTCGGAGCGGCCGGGCGGCTCATGCCTTGCTGCCTTCGGCGGCAGCGGCCGCCGCGGGGTCGGGCTGGGGCACCGGCGCCACCACCGGCGGCATCTTGATGACCTGCAGGCGGTCGCGCGCACGCACCTTCACCTGCGCGCCCGGGTCCATGTGCTTGCTGTCCTTGCGCTGGCGCAGCGTGAGGGCGATGGCGGCCACGATGGCGACGAGCAGCAGCACGGCCGCGATCTCCAGCGGGTACAGGTATTCGGTGTAGAGCAGCTTGCCCAGCTCCTTCGTGTTGGAGACCTGGGCCACGCCGCCCGTGGCCGCCTGGACGGCGGCGGGACCCGCACGCGGCTCCTCGACCGTGCGGAAGCCGCCCATCAGCACCCACGCCATCTCGAGCGCGATGATCACGCCCACCGTGCCCGCCAGCGGGAAATGCTTCCAGAAGCCGGCGCTCAGCTTGTCGACGTTGATGTCCAGCATCATCACGACGAACAGGAACAGCACCATCACCGCGCCGACGTAGACCAGCACCAGCGAGATGGCGAGGAACTCGGCCTTGAGCAGCAACCAGATCCCGGCGGCCTGGAAGAAAGCCAGGACGAGGTAGAGCGCCGCATACACCGGGTTGCGCGCCGTGATGACGCGGAAGGCCGCGAACAGCAGCACCGCCGAGAACAGGTAGAAGAAGAAGTCCTTGATGCCCATGGTGTTCTTGTCAACGGTCGCAGATGCAAGCGCGGCCATTCGCCGGCCACCGCGGAACCGGCTTTGCCGGGCCGCTGGTGGCGCCCCTTGAGGGGAGGCGCCGAAGGCGCTTCGGGGTGGTCGTCATCTGTACTTGGCGTCCTGCGCCCGGCGCTCGGTGATCTCGGCCTCGTAGCGGTCGCCCACGGCCAGCAGCATTTCCTTCGTGTAGTACAGGTCGCCCCGCTTCTCGCCGTGGTATTCGAGGATGTGCGTCTCGACGATGGAGTCGACCGGGCAGCTCTCCTCGCAGAAGCCGCAGAAGATGCACTTGGTCAGGTCGATGTCGTAGCGCGTGGTGCGGCGGGTGCCGTCGGCGCGCTGGTCGCTCTCGATCGTGATGGCCAGCGCGGGGCAGATGGCCTCGCACAGCTTGCAGGCGATGCAGCGTTCCTCGCCGTTCTCGTAGCGGCGCAGCGCGTGCAGTCCGCGAAAGCGCGGGCTGAGCGGCGTCTTCTCCTCCGGGAACTGCACCGTGATCTTGCGGCTGAAGGCGTACTTGCCGGTGATGGCCAGGCCCTTGAACAGTTCCACCAGCATGAAGCTGGAGAGGAAGTCCTTGAGCGAGAACGCCGAGGGCTGGCCTTGCAGGGTTTGGGTGGACATGGGAGGTCCGTTATTTCCAGATGTTGTACGGGGTCTGCATCCAGGCGCCCACGAGGATCAGCCAGACCAGCGTGACGGGAATGAAGATCTTCCAGCCCAGGCGCATGATCTGGTCGTAGCGGTAGCGCGGGAAGGTGGAGCGCACCCACAGGAACATGGTGACGACCATGAAGGTCTTCAGTCCGAGCCAGATCCAGCCGGGAATCCAGTTGAGCAGCGGCGCGTCGATCGGAGGCAGCCAGCCGCCCAGGAACATGGTCACGGCCAGGATCGAGACCAGCCACATGTTGGCGTACTCGGCCAGGAAGAACATGGCGAAGCTCATGCCCGAGTACTCGATCATGTGGCCCGCGACGATCTCCGACTCGCCTTCCACCACGTCGAACGGGTGGCGGTTGGTCTCGGCCAGGCCCGAGATGAAGTACACGAGGAAGATCGGCAGCAGCGGCAGCCAGTTCCACGACAGGAAGTTGATGCCGCGCTCGGCGAACCAGCCGCGATCCTGGGACAGGACCACGTCGGTCATGTTCAGGCTGCCGGTGACCATCAGCACCACCACCAGCGCGAAGCCCATCGCGATCTCGTAGCTCACCATCTGGGCCGATGCGCGCAGCGCGCCCAGGAAGGCGTACTTCGAGTTCGACGCCCAGCCCGCGATGATCACGCCGTACACCTCGAGCGAGGTGATGGCCATGATGAACAGCAGGCCGGCATTGATGTTGGCCAGCGCCACTTCGGGGCCGAACGGGATGACGGCCCACGCGGCGAGCGCGGGCATGATGGTCATGATCGGGCCGAGCAGGAACAGGCCCTTGTTGGCGACCGTGGGAAGGATGATTTCCTTGGTCAGCAGCTTGAAGGCATCGGCGATCGGCTGCAGCAGGCCCAGCGGGCCGACGCGGTTGGGGCCGATGCGGATCTGCGTGAAGCCGATGGCCTTGCGCTCCCAGAGCGTCAGGTAGGCCACGGCGCCCATCAGCGGCGCCACGACGAGGACGATCTTGATCAGCGTCCACACCACCGGCCAGCCGGCGGCGGACCACCAGGGCGCGGCGATCAGGCCGTTGCCGAAGCCGTAGATCGAATCGATCATGCGAGCACCCCCGGCTCACGGGCTTCGCGCAGGACGCGTCCCGCTTCCGGCAGGACAGCCTGGCCGTCGGCAGTGAGCTGCAGCGATTCGGCGCGGCGCACGATGGAGTCGAGCTGGTAGATCGGGGCCGTGACCGGCGTGCCGGCCTGCACGGAGAGATCGATCGAAGCGGTCGTGCGGTTGGACAGCTTGTCGCCCTGCACCATCGGCTTGTCGGCGTCGGCCGCGCCGCGCGCGGCGGCCAGCACTTCCTGCGCCGACTCGTAGTTGAACTCGCGCAGGCCGAGCATGTTGCCCAGCACGCGCAGCACCTTCCAGGCCGGGCGCGTTTCGCCCAGCGGCTTGACCACGGCGTGGAACGACTGCACGCGGCCTTCGGCATTGACGAAGGTGCCGGGCGTCTCGGTCCAGGGCGCGATCGGCAGCAGGACGTCGCTGAATTCCATGTTGGCCATGAAGGGGCTGAGCGTCACGACCATGGCGGCCTTGCCCAGCGCCTCGGCGGCGCGAGCACCGGCGGCGGAGTCGTGCAGCGGCTCGTTGTTCAGCAGGATCGCGGCCTTGAGCGAACCGGAGAGCATCTGCCCCGCGTTCAAACCGCCCTGCCCCGGCATCGCGTTCACCAGCTGCGCGCCGACCGTGTTGGCGGCTTCGGTCAGGAAGCCGACCGTCGCGCCGGTCGCCTCGCCGATCCACTGCGCCAGCGCCAGCAGCGTGGACGCGTTGGCGTGGTGGGCAGCGGCGTTGCCCAGGAGGATGGCCTTGCGCTCGCCCGAGAGCAGCGAGGCCGCGATGGCCTTGGCGGCATCCGTGGCGTTGCCTTGCGCCGGCGACGACGTGCCCCTGGATTGGGCGACCGCCGCGGCGACATCGGCCAGCGCCTGCGCCCACTGCCCCGCCGGGACCGTGACCGAGGATGCAACCGGCATCGCCCAGTCATGCGCCACGTCATGGATGCGCGAGACCTGCGCGCCCTTGCGCACGGCCGCGCGGATGCGCAGCGAGAACAGCGGATGGTCCTTGCGCAGGTTGGAGCCGATCACCAGCACGCGCTGCAGGCCGCTGAGCGACGCGATGGACGTGCCCAGCCAGTGCACGCCCCCGGAAGACGTGAACTGCGCGTTGCGCAGGCGGTAGTCGATGTTCTCGCTGCCCAGGCCGCGCACCAGCCGGCCGGCGAGGAACAGCTCCTCCACCGTGCTGTGCGGGCTGGCCAGCACGCCGATGCTGCCGGCGCCGTGGTCGGCCTTGATCTGCTTGAGGCCGTTGGCGACGTACTCCAGCGCCGTCTGCCAGTCGACCGTCTTCCATTCGCCGCCCTGCTTGAGCATGGGCGAGGTCAGGCGGTCGTCGCCGTTCAGGGCCTCATAGGAAAAGCGGTCGCGGTCGGCCAGCCAGCACTCGTTGACCGCTTCGTTCTCCAGCGGCAGCACGCGCATGACCCGGTTGTTCTTGACCTGGACGATCAGGTTGGCGCCGGTTGAATCGTGCGGCGACACCGACTTGCGGCGCGACAGCTCCCAGTTGCGGGCGCTGTAGCGGAAAGGCTTGCTGGTGAGCGCGCCCACCGGGCACAGGTCGATCATGTTGCCGGAGACTTCGGAATCGACCGTGTCGCCCAGCACCGTGGTGATCTCGGAGTGCTCGCCGCGGTGGACCATGCCCAGCTCCATCACGCCGGCCACTTCCTGGCCGAAGCGCACGCAGCGGGTGCAGTGGATGCAGCGGCTCATCTCCTCCATCGAGATCAGCGGGCCGACGTCCTTGTGCAGGACCACGCGCTTTTCCTCCTCGTAGCGCGAGGAGGAGCCGCCGTAGCCGACGGCAAGGTCCTGCAGCTGGCACTCGCCGCCCTGGTCGCAGATCGGGCAATCGAGCGGGTGGTTGATCAGCAGGAACTCCATCACCGACTGCTGGGCCTTGATGGCCTTCTCGCTGCGGGTGTGGACCACCATTCCGTTGGTCACGGGCGTGGCGCAGGCCGGCATCGGCTTGGGCGCCTTCTCCACCTCCACCAGGCACATGCGGCAGTTGGCCGCGATGGAGAGCTTCTTGTGGTAGCAGAAATGCGGGATGTAGGTGCCGGCCTTTTCGGCCGCATGCATGACCATGCTGCCGTCGGCGATCTCGACCTTCTGTCCGTCCAGTGTGATTTCGGCCATAGGAACTTTCAGGCCCGCGCGCCCGCAGGGACGGGCTCGCGCGGGTCGGGCATGGGTTGCGGGCGCGTGATCCTGGCCTCGAACTCATGCCGGAAGTGCTTGATCATGGCGCGCACCGGCATCGCCGCTGCGTCGCCGAGGGCGCAAATGGTGCGGCCCTGGATGTTGTCCGCCACCGAGTTGAGCAGGTCGATGTCGGCCGGCTTGCCGTGCCCGTTGTGGATGCGGTCGACCACGCGCCACAGCCAGCCCGTGCCTTCGCGGCACGGCGTGCACTGGCCGCAGGACTCGTGCATGTAGAAGTACGACAGGCGCAGCAGGCTCTCGACCATGTCGCGCGTCTCGTCCATCACGATGACCGCGCCGGAGCCCAGCATCGAGCCGGCCTTGGCGATGGAGTCGTAGTCCATCGTGCAGTTCATCATGATGTCGGCCGGCAGCACGGGAGCCGACGACCCGCCCGGGATCACCGCCTTCAGCTTCCTGCCCCCGCGCACGCCGCCGCACAACTCCAGCAGCTTGCTGAAGGGCGTTCCCATCGGCACCTCGTAGTTGCCGGGCAGCTCCACGTCGCCCGACACCGAGAAGATCTTGGTCCCGCCGTTGTTCGGCTTGCCTCGCTCCAGGTAGGCCTGGCCGCCGTTGCGGATGATCCAGGGCACCGCCGCGAACGTCTCCGTGTTGTTGATCGTGGTGGGCTTGCCGTACACGCCGAAGCTGGCCGGGAACGGCGGCTTGAAGCGCGGCTGGCCCTTCTTGCCTTCCAGCGATTCGAGCAGCGCCGTCTCCTCGCCGCAGATGTAGGCGCCGAAGCCGTGGAAGCCGTGCAGCTGGAAGCTGAAGCTGCTGCCCAGGATGTTGTTGCCCAGGTACCCGGCGGCGCGGGCCTCTTCCAGCGCTTCCTCGAAGCGGTCGTAGACCTGGAAGATCTCGCCGTGGATGTAGTTGTAGCCCACGGTGATGCCCATCGCGTAGGCCGCGATGATCATCCCCTCGATCACGATGTGCGGGTTGTAGGCCAGGATGTCCCGGTCCTTGCAGGTGCCCGGCTCGCCCTCGTCGGAGTTGCACACAAGGTACTTCTGCCCCGGGAACTGGCGCGGCATGAAGCTCCACTTCAGGCCCGTGGGAAAACCCGCGCCGCCGCGGCCGCGCAGCGCCGATTCCTTGACGGTGGCGATCACCTGGTCCTGCGTGAGGCCCTCGGACAGCATCTTGCGCAGGGCCTTGTAGCCGTCGCGCGCCTCGTAGTCCTTCAGGCGCCAGTTGGTGCCGTCCAGGCCGGCGTAGATCTGCGGCTCGATGTGGCGGCCGTGGAAGCAGGTCTGGACGCCCGTGGCCTGGAACTGCTGGAGAACCTGTTGGGCGTTCATTGCTTGCCCTCCGACTGGCGCAGGCCATCCACGAGTTGGTCGAGCTTGTCGTTGCTCATGAAGCTGCACATGGTGCGGTCGTTGACCAGCATCACGGGCGAGTCGGCGCAGGCGCCCAGGCACTCGCTCTGCTGCAGCGTGAACAGGCCGTCCGGCGTGGTCTCGCCCATCCGGATGCCCAGCCGCTGTTCCAGGTGGTGCAGCGCCTTGGCGCCGTCGCGCAGCTGGCACGGCAGGTTGGTGCAGACGTTCAGCTTGTAGCGGCCGACCGGGTGCTGGTTGTACATGTTGTAGAAGGTGGTGACCTCGTGCACCGCGATCGGCGGCATGTTCAGGTAGGCCGCCACTTCCTTCTCCGCTTCGGTGCTGACCCAGCCGTGCTCCTGCTGCACGATGGCCAGGCAGGCCATCACGGCCGACTGCTTCTGGTCCGCCGGGTACTTGGCCAGCTCGCGGTCGAAGCGGGCCTTCATGGATTCCGAAATCATGTTCATCGGTCGATTTCCCCGAACACGATGTCCATCGTGCCGATGATGGCCACGGCGTCCGCGATCATGTGGCCCCTGCCCATCTCGTCCAGCGCGGCCAGGTGCGGGAAGCCAGGCGGCCGGATCTTCAGGCGGTACGGCTTGTTGGCGCCGTCGCTCACGATGTAGATGCCGAACTCGCCCTTGGGATGCTCCACCGCGGCGTAGGCCTCGCCCTCGGGCACGCGGAAGCCTTCGGAGAAGAGCTTGAAGTGGTGGATCAGCTCCTCCATGTTGGCCTTCATGCTCTCGCGGTCCGGCGGGGCCACCTTGTGGTTGTCGGTGATCACCGGGCCGGGATTCGCGCGCAGCCAGGCCACGCACTGCTGGATGATCCGGTTGGCCTCGCGCATCTCCTGCACGCGCACGAGGTAACGGTCGTAGCAGTCGCCGGTCCTGCCCAGGGGGATGTCGAACTCCATCCTGTCGTAGACCTCGTAGGGCTGCGTCTTGCGCAGGTCCCAGGCGATGCCGGAGCCGCGCAGCATCGGGCCGGTGAATCCCAGGTTGAGCGCGCGCTCGGGCGTCACCACGCCGATGCCCACGGTGCGCTGCTTCCAGATGCGGTTGTCGGTCAGCAGCGTCTCGTACTCGTCGACGTAGCCGGGGAAGCGCCGGGTGAACGACTCGATGAAGTCCAGCAGCGAACCCTGCCGGTCCTCGTTCATGCGCTTGATTTCGCGCTCGTTGCGGACCTTGCTCGCCCTGTACTGCGGCATGGTGTCCGGCAGGTCGCGGTAGACGCCGCCCGGGCGGAAGTACGCGGCGTGCATGCGCGCGCCGGAGACCGCCTCGTACATGTCGAAGATGTCCTCCCGCTCGCGGAAGGTGTAGATCAGCATGTTCATCGCGCCGCAGTCCAGCCCGTGCGCGCCCAGCCACAGCAGGTGGTTGAGCAGGCGCGTGAGCTCCGCGAACATGACGCGGATGTACTGCGCGCGGATCGGCACCTCGATGCCCATCAGCTTCTCGATGGCCAGGCAGTAGGCGTGCTCGTTGCACATCATCGAGACGTAGTCCAGCCGGTCCATGTAGGGCAGCGACTGGATGTAGGTGCGGGTCTCGGCCAGCTTCTCGGTGGCGCGGTGCAGCAGGCCGATGTGCGGGTCGGCGCGCTGGATCACCTCGCCGTCCAGCTCGAGCACCAGGCGCAGCACGCCGTGCGCGGCCGGGTGCTGCGGACCGAAGTTCAGCGTGTAGTTCTTGATCTCAGCCATGGTCGTTGTTTTCCATGCCTCGCCCCGCCTGGATGCCCCCGTAGTTCTCCTCCCGGATGATCCGCGGCGTGATCTCGCGCGGCTCGATGGTCACCGGCTGGTAGATCACGCGCTGGCGCTCGGGGTCGTAGCGCATCTCGACGTGGCCGGAGACCGGGAAGTCCTTGCGGAACGGGTGGCCGATGAAGCCGTAGTCGGTGAGGATGCGCCGCAGGTCCGGGTGGTTCAGGAAGATGATCCCGAACAGGTCGAACGCCTCCCGCTCGAACCAGTTGGCCGAGCTCCACAGGCCGTTGAGCGACTCCACCTCGGGCAGATCGTCGGCGGCGCAGAACACGCGCAGGCGCACGCGCTGGTTGAGCGAGACCGACAGCAGGTGCGATACCACGGCGTAGCGCGGGCCGTCCCAGCCGCCGTTGCGGTAGTCCGAGTAGTCGACGCCGCACACGTCCAGCAGCTGCTCGAACTGGCAGCCGGGCGCATCGCGCAGGACCTCGGCGGCCTTGAGGTAGTTGTCGGGCGAGACGGTGACGGTGACTTCGCCCAGGCGCAGGTCGACGCGCCTGGCCAGCGGGCCCAGCGCATCCGTGATCGTCTTGTGCAGGGCCGACGGATCGACAGCGTACGGAGAGGTGGCGGTCATGCGGTCAGGCCCGTGCGATGGTCTGCGTGCGCCGGATCTTCTGCTGCAGCTGGATGATCCCGTACAGCAGCGCCTCGGCGGTGGGCGGGCAGCCCGGGACGTACACGTCCACCGGCACGATGCGGTCGCAGCCGCGAACGACCGAGTAGCTGTAGTGGTAGTAGCCGCCGCCGTTGGCGCAGGTGCCCATCGACAGCACCCAGCGCGGCTCGGGCATCTGGTCGTACACCTTGCGCAGCGCCGGCGCCATCTTGTTGCACAGCGTGCCGGCCACGATCATCAGGTCGGACTGGCGAGGGCTGGGACGGAACAGCATGCCGAAGCGGTCGATGTCGTAGCGGGCCGCGCCCGCATGCATCATCTCCACCGCGCAGCAGGCCAGCCCGAACGTCATCGGCCAGAGCGAGCCGGTCTTGGCCCAGTTGATGACGCTGTCCACGGTCGTCGTGACGACGCCCTTGTCGAGGATGCCTTCTTTAGCCATTGCTTGTGAGTCCTTGGGCGCCGCCCGGATCATTCCCAGTCGAGGGCGCCCTTCTTCCACTCGTAGATGAACCCGACCACCAGGATCGCGAGGAAGACCATCATGGCCCAGAAGCCCACGGGCCCGATCTCCTTGAGCGCGACCGCCCAGGGGAAGAGGAACGCGATCTCCAGGTCGAACAGGATGAAGAGGATGGCCACGAGGTAGTAGCGCACGTCGAACTTCATGCGCGCGTCCTCGAAGGCCTCGAAGCCGCATTCGTACGGGGAGTTCTTGGCGGCGTCCGGCTTGTTGAAGCCCGCCGCGCCGGCGAAGACGTAGCCCAGCACCTGGGGCAGCACCCCGACCCCGATGCCCACCAGGATGAAGAGAAGGACCGGGAGGTACTGATCGAGTTGCATCTGAGGGCTCAAGTCGGCGCTACGGGCCGCGGGCGCGCCCGAGGCACCGGCCTGTGCCGGCGGTCGGTTACCCGCGACTTCTTGTGTCTGGTGCCGTCGGCGAGACTCGAACTCGCACAGCTTTCGCCACTACCCCCTCAAGATAGCGTGTCTACCAATTTCACCACGACGGCCGTGTGTTGCTGCCCGGACAGGCATGAGGCAACTGTCTTGTTATTCGCTTTCCGGGCAGCCTTGGAGTTTACTCCGAATCGGTTGCGTCTCTTGCCGGAGCACACCGATCAGGCGGTGCTAGCGGGTGGGAATCTGCGCCGCGCCCGAAGCAGGAGTGGCGGGCGCCGCGGGCGCCGCATTGCCGGGGATGGCCGACGGCGCCGAAGTGCCCGGGATCTGCGCGGCCGGGCCCGATGCGGCGGGCTGCGGCGCGGCGGCGGGGGCCGCCGCACGGTCGAGCACGCTGCCCGATTCCGGCGCGCGGTAGCTGCCGAAGTAGGCCAGCGCCAGCGTGCAGATGAAGAACACCGTGGCGAGCACGGCGGTGGTGCGCGACAGGAAGTTGGCGCTGCCCGACGCGCCGAACAGGCTGCCCGAGCTGCCGCTTCCGAAGGCCGCGCCCATGTCGGCGCCCTTGCCGTGCTGGATGAGGATGAGGCCGATCATGCCCAGTGCCGTGAGGATCTGGACGGCCAGGACGAGGGTGAGGATCGCGTTCATTGTCTTTTCGCTTCAGTGAATCTGGGGCCGCCGCGCTCAGCGCGCCGCGGCGATGATCTGCAGGAAATCGGGAGCCTTGAGCGAGGCGCCACCGATGAGCCCGCCGTCGATGTCCGGCTGGGCCAGCAGGCTGGCGGCGTTGGCCGCGTTCATGCTGCCGCCGTAGAGGATGGGCACGCGGTCGTCGCGCGTGCTCGCGGCATGCAGTTGCGCGCGCAGCACGGCGTGCACCTGCTGCGCCTGCTCGGGCGTGGCGGTCTTGCCGGTGCCGATGGCCCAGACCGGCTCGTAGGCCACCACGATCTCGCTGATGCAATGGCCGTTGGTGTGGATCACGGCGGCCAGCTGCCGCTTGACCACGAGCTCGGTCTGTCCGGCTTCGCGCTCGGCCAGCGTCTCGCCCACGCAGACGATCGGCGTGATGCCGTGGGCCAGCGCCGCCTTGGCCTTGTCGGCCACGTCCTGGTCCGACTCGTGGTGGTACTGGCGCCGCTCCGAATGGCCGACGATGGCGTAGCGCACGCCGAATTCCTTGAGCATCGTGGCGGACCACTCGCCGGTGTAAGCGCCCTGCTCGTGCCTGGACACGTCCTGCGCGCCGAGTTCCAGCGCGGTGCCGTGCCGCAGCATCTGCACCTGCGCCAGGTAGGGCGCGGGCACGCAGACGGCCACCTGGCAGGCGGCATCCTTCATTCCGGCGATGACGGCGCGCACCAGCGCGTCGTTGGCCGCGATGCTGCCGTTCATCTTCCAGTTGCCGGCGATCAGCTTCTTCTTGGGCATGGTTGTCGTCTGGCTCACCAGGTCAGCACGATCTTGCCGATGTGCTGGTTCGATTCCATCAACTCGTGGGCCTGCGCGGCATCGGCCGCCGCGAAGGTCTTGTGGATCACGGGTCGGATCGCGCGCGACGCGATCAGAGGCCACACCTTCTCGCGCAGCGAGGCGGCGATGGCGGTCTTGAAGGCGACGGGCCGCGGGCGAAGGGTCGAGCCGGTGATCACCAGCCGGCGGCGCAACACCAGCCCCGCGTTGAACTCCGCCTTCACGCCGCCCTGCACGGCGATGATGACCAGCCGGCCATCTTCCGCGAGGCACTCGACCTCGCGCGCGACGTACGAGCCCGCGACCATGTCGAGCACCACGTCCACGCCCCTGCCGCCGGTCAGCTTCTTCGCTTCTTCGACGAAGTCCTGCGTGCGGTAGTTGATGGCGTGGTCGGCGCCGAGCTTGAGGCAGGCGTCGCACTTTTCGTCGCTGCCGGCGGTGGCGATGACACGCGCGCCGAAAGCCTTGGCCATCTGGATCGCCGTCACGCCGATGCCGCTGGTGCCGCCCTGAACGAGCAGGGTCTCCCCCCGTTGCAGCCGTCCGCGGTCGAACACGTTGCTCCACACGGTGAAGAACGTCTCCGGCAGCGAAGCGGCCTCGACATCGCTCAGGCCGTCGGGCACCGGCAGGCACTGGCCGACCGGCGCCACGCACAACTGCGCATAACCGCCACCCGCGACGAGGGCGCACACCCGCTGGCCGACCTTCAGGCCGGCCTGGGCCATGGCCTGTGCATCGCCGGAAACGATATCGCCCGCGATCTCGAGGCCCGGGAGGTCCGAAGCGCCCGGCGGGGGCGGGTAGTGGCCTGCACGCTGCAGCACGTCGGGCCGGTTGACCCCACTCGCCTTCACGCGCACGAGCACCTCTCCCGGCCCCGCGACGGGGTCGGGACGCTCGCCCAGGCGCAGGACCTCGGGCGCTCCGGGCCGGGTGATGTCGACGGCTTTCATCGGGTCAGCGCGCACGGCCCGCGGTGTGCGGGCCGGCGGTCACTCCTGCGGGTCCAGCGTGGCTTGCGGCTGCGGATCGCGCGGGGGACGGTCGCCGCCCTCGTGCCGGTCGCCGCGGTGGTCGCCACGGTCACCGCGCGGCGGACGGTCGCCGCGGTCGCGGCGCTCGCGCGGGGGCTGGTCTTCCATGCCCGGCGGGCGCTCGAGCAGCGCCTTCATGGACAGCTTGACGCGGCCCTTGTCGTCGGTCTCGAGCACCTTCACGCGGACGATCTGGCCTTCGCTCAGGTAGTCGGCGACCTTCTCGACACGCTCGTGCGCGATCTGGCTGATGTGCAGCAGGCCGTCCTTGCCCGGGAGCAGGTTGACCAGCGCGCCGAAGTCCAGCAGCTTGGTGATCGGGCCTTCGTAGGTCTTGCCGATCTCGACTTCCGCCGTGATCTGCTCGATGCGCTTCCTGGCCTCGTCGGCCTTGGCGGCGTCGGTGGCGGCGATGGTGATCGTGCCGTCCTCCTCGATGTTGATCTGGCAGCCGGTCTCGTCGGTCAGCCCCCGGATCACGGAGCCGCCCTTGCCGATCACGTCGCGGATCTTCTCGGGGTTGATCTTCATCGTGTAGAGCTTGGGCGCGAAGCTGCTGATCTCGGCCTTGGCCTCGCCCATCGCTTCCTGCATCTTGCCCAGGATGTGCATGCGCGCTTCCTTGGCCTGCGCCAGGGCGACCTGCATGATCTCCTTGGTGATGCCCTGGATCTTGATGTCCATCTGCAGGGCGGTGATGCCGTTGGTCGTGCCGGCCACCTTGAAGTCCATGTCGCCGAGGTGGTCCTCGTCGCCCAGGATGTCGGTCAGCACTGCGAAGCGGTTGCCTTCCTTGATCAGGCCCATGGCGATGCCCGCCACGTGCGCCTTCATCGGCACGCCGGCGTCCATCATCGACAGGCAGCCGCCACAGACCGAAGCCATCGACGAGGAGCCGTTGGACTCGGTGATCTCCGACACCACGCGGATCGTGTAGGGGAACTCTTCCTTGGTCGGCAGGCAGGCGATGAGCGCCCGCTTGGCCAGGCGGCCGTGGCCCACTTCGCGGCGCTTGGTGCTGCCCATGCGGCCCACTTCGCCGGTGGCGAAGGGAGGCATGTTGTAGTGGAACAGGAAGCGGTCCTCGAACTCGCCGGCCAGCGCGTCGATGCGCTGCGCGTCGCGCTCGGTGCCGAGCGTCGTGACCACCAGGGCCTGCGTCTCGCCGCGTGTGAACAGCGCGGAGCCGTGGGTGCGGGGCAGCACGCCGTTGCGGATCTCGATCGGGCGCACGGTGCGCGTGTCGCGGCCGTCGATGCGCGGCTCGCCGGCCAGGATCTGGCTGCGCACGATGCGCGATTCGACGTTGAACAGCAGCTCGTCGACCTTGACCGCGTCGAACTGCACGCCCTGCTCCGCCAGCGCGGCATGCACGGCGGCATTGGCCTCGCGCAGCGCCTGGGTGCGGGCCTGCTTGCTGCGGATCTGGTAGGCGGCACGCAGCTTCTCTTCGGCCAGCTGCTCGACACGGCCGATGAAGGCCTCGTCGCGAGCCGGCGGCTGCCAGTCCCACACCGGCTTGCCGCCTTCGCGCACGAGGTCATGGATGGCGTTGATGGCGATGTTGCCCTGCTCGTGGCCGAACACCACGGCGCCCAGCATGATTTCCTCGGGCAGCTGCTGCGCCTCGGACTCCACCATCAGCACGGCGGATTCGGTGCCGGCGACCACCAGGTCCAGCTGCGATTCCTTGCGCTGGGTCTGGCCGGGGTTCAGGACGTATTCACCGTTGATGTAGCCCACGCGCGCGGCGCCGATGGGGCCGGCGAAGGGGATGCCGGAGATGGCCAGCGCGGCGCTGACGCCGATCATCGCGGCGATGTCGGCGTCGACCTCAGGGTTCAGCGACAGCGTGTGGATCACCACATGCACTTCGTTGAAGAAGCCTTCGGGGAACAGCGGACGGATCGGGCGGTCGATCAGGCGGCTGGTCAGCGTCTCGAGTTCGCTGGGCTTGGCCTCGCGCTTGAAGAAGCTGCCGGGGATCTTGCCGGCCGCGTACGTCTTCTCGATGTAGTCGACGGTCAGCGGGAAGAAGTCCTGGCCGGGCTTGGCGCTCTTGGACGCGACCACGGTGGCGAGCACCACGGTGTCGTCCATGTTGACCAGCACGGCGCCGCCGGACTGGCGGGCGAGTTCGCCGGTTTCCATGGTGACCGTGTGCTGGCCCCACTGGAAGGTCTTGGTGATCTTGTTGAAGATGCTCATGTTTGCTCTCTCTCGTTGTGGAGGAGACGGAGCCGAACACGATGCCATTCCATCAAGGGCCGTCGGCCCCTGGTGGAATGACACAGCGCGTATCCGGTCCGGTGTCTCCGATGTGCAAAGCGCCTGAGCCAGCGTGAGCCAACCCAGGCGCCCTTGCGTTGCTCTCTCGACCTGCTTACTTGCGCAGGCCCAGCTTGCCGATCAGCGCCGTGTAGCGCTCGGCGTCGTTGTCCTTCAGGTACGCCAGCAGGCTCTTGCGGCGGTTCACCATGCGCAGCAGGCCGCGGCGGCCGTGGTGGTCCTTGGCGTGGGTCTTGAAGTGGGGCGTCAGCTCGTTGATCCGGGCGGTCAGCAGGGCGACCTGGACTTCGGGGCTGCCGGTGTCGTTGGTGCCGCGCGAGTGCGCAGCGACGATCTCGGCCTTGTTGAGGGCGGACATCTGGGTTTCCTTTGTAGGGGGTTCGACTTGCGTTGGGGCTGGAAGGGCTCCAACGTG
The DNA here is from genome assembly GCF_004682015.1 of Ramlibacter henchirensis. Taxonomy (NCBI): domain Bacteria; kingdom Pseudomonadati; phylum Pseudomonadota; class Betaproteobacteria; order Burkholderiales; family Comamonadaceae; genus Ramlibacter; species Ramlibacter henchirensis. Next base: position 99,283 of record NZ_SMLM01000002.1, read on the forward strand.
CTGTTCCGGCCTGTGGGGCGCAGAACCGGTGGATTATAGCGGAAGCGGTATTGCTCCCTCTCCCTCCAGGAGAGGGCTGGGGTGAGGGCACGCGCGCTGTGAAGCTTCTCAGCCCTGCTTCGCCAGCCAGCCCTTCAGCCGCTCGACGCCCTGCCCCAGCCGCCCCACGTCCTTGGACGCGAAACACCAGCGCAGCCACCCCTGCGCTTCCGGCGCAAATGCATTCCCCGGGGCGATGCCAAGCCCCGCTTCCGCGACCAGCCGCTTGGCCAACGCGAGCGAATCGCCGAAACCGTCGAGCTTGAAGAAGGCATACATGCCCCCCGCCGGCTGTGCCAGCTCCACCCTCGGCAGCGCCCGCAGGTGCGGCACCAGCGTGTCGCGGCAGTGCTTCAGGTGCGCGACGACCCTCGGCGTCACCTCGTCGGTCCTCCGCACCGCCACCAGCGCCGCGCGTTGCGTGAACACGCTCGCGCACGAGGTGTTGAACTCGATGAGCTTGCCCATCGAATGCGTCATCGATGCCGGCATCACCAGCCAGCCCATGCGCCAGCCGGTCATCAGGAAGCTCTTGGAGAAGCTGTGCACCACCACCAGCCGGTCTTCCGGCGTGGCGATGTCGAGGAAGCTGGGCGCGCAGCCGTTCGGCGCGGGCTCGTAGTACAGCCGCTCGTAGACCTCGTCCGCCAGGATCCAGGTGCCGGTGCGCCGGCAATGGTCCAGGAGCGCCTGCTGCTCGGCCCGCGACAGCGTCCAACCGGTCGGGTTGTTCGGTGCATTCACGATGAGCAGCCTGGTGCCTGGCCGGACGGCGTCCAGCAGCTGGTCCAGGTCGAGCTTCCACGCGCCCGCCTCCGGCTTCAGCGAGACCCGGCGCAGCTTGCCGCCGAGGATCAGCGGCTGGGCCGTGAGGTTGGGCCAGACCGGTATCACGGCCACCACGTCGTCGCCCGCGTCGACCAGCATCTGCACGGCGAGCATCAGCGCATTGACGCCGCCGGAGGTGATGGCGATGCGCTCGGCGCCCACCGGCCCGTGCAGGCGCGAGGTGTAGCCGGCGACGGCCTCGCGCAGCTCGGGCAGTCCGAGGTTGTGCGCGTAGAAGGTCTCGCCCTGCCGGATCGATTCGATCGCGGCCTCGCGGATGAAGTCCGGCGTGACCTCGTCGCTCTCACCGAACCAGAAGGCCAGCACGTCCGGGCGGCCCATGCCCGCATTGGCGACCTCGCGGATCTTGGATTCGTCGAGGTTCAGGATGGCTTGTCGCATTCGGGCGGTGGGGGAAAAAACTTACGCAGAAAACGCGGAAAGGACGCAGAAAGCGCAGAGGACTATAGGAATGGCTTTCCGCGTTTTCTGCGCTGTTTCTGCGCTTTCTGCGTACGGATGTCCGAATTGTCAGACTGAAACGCGGGACATCCTGCACGACGTCGGCAGCTCGGCCTTTTCGGGCGCGATCACGCGCACCACGCGAAAGCCGTAGCCCGACCCCTCGACGTCGAACTTCACGCCCGGCGAGCCTTGCCGATCCATCACGCCGACGACGAGCGTCTGCTGGAACTGGTGGTCGGCCGCCCGCATGCGGCCCGACTGGCCCGAGAGGCTCACGTTCGCCTGCTCCAGTGCCGTCGCGACCGGCACCGCGGCCACGCTGCCCGCGCGCTCGATCGCCTGCGCGAGCGCCTCGATCATCAGCTGCATGCGCATGTGCACGTAGTCGTCCTGGGGCCGCGGGAAGCGCTGGCGGAACGATTGGTAGAAGGCCTCGCTCTGCGCCGTGGGCAGGTTCGGCAGCCAGTCGGCGATGGCCACCACGCGGCCCACGCCCGCCTCGCCGACGGCCGCGGGTGCGCCCAGCGCGTTGCCGTAGAACGTATAGAACTTGCCGTCGAAGCCGACGTCCCGCGCCGCCTTGACCATCAGCGTGAGGTCGTTGCCCCAGTTGCCGGTGATCACCGCGTCGGCGCCGCTGGCCTTGATCTTGGTGGCGTACGGCAGGAAGTCCTTCACCCGGCCGAGCGGGTGCAGCTCGTCGCCGACGATGCGCACGTCCGGCCGCTGCGCCCCCAGCTGCCGCCGCGCTTCGCGCAGGACCGACTGGCCGAAGCTGTAGTCCTGCCCGATGAGGTAGGCGCTGCGCACCCCCTTGTCCTGCCCCAGCACCTGCATCAGCGCCGCCATGCGCATGTCGGCATGCGCGTCGAAACGGAAGTGCCAGAAACTGCAGCGCTCGTTGGTCAGGGCCGGGTCGACGGCGGAATAGTTGAGGTACAGCACGCGGCGAGTCGGCTCCCGCTCGTTGTGCTTGTCGATCGCGTCGAGCAGCGCCGCCGCGACCGCCGACGAATTGCCCTGCAGGATGAACTGCGCCCCGTCGTCGATGGCCGAGCGCAGCGAAGCGATGGCTTCCTCCGCCTGGCCCTTGCTGTCGTATCGCTCCAGCACCAGCGGCCGAGCTCCGCCGGGCAGCTTGACGCCGCCGCGCTGGTTGACGCGCTCCACCGCCCACAGCAGGTTGCGGAACACCGCCTCGCCGGTGTTGGCGAAAGCGCCCGAGAGCGCCTCGATCAGGGCCAGCTTCACCGGCGCCCCGGTGGCCTGCGCCTGCGCAAGGGCGGGAGCAAATAGCGTCGCCGCCAGCGATTTCAAGGCCTGCCTGCGTTCGATTTTCAACGGTCGTCCTCTCTTGAAAAACCTGCGCCGCGTGCACACGTTGGATGCAAGCGGCGCTAGGAAGCCGCGCAGTTTAAAAGGAGTTCCACCATGTTCTTCGCACCCGTTGTCCGCAGCCGCGCCGCCGCGCCGGCTTTCCGCTCGTTCGACCGCAGCTTCGAGCGCTTCGTCAACGACGCCTTCTTCGGCTCCGGTGTCTCCGGCTTCCAGCTGGAACAGGACGACAAGGCCTGGACCGTGACGCTGGACATGCCCGGTGTCGCGCGTGAAGACCTGTCGATCAACATCGAAGGCGCCATCGTGCGCATCGAGACCAAGGGCGAAGCGAAGCGGCAGTACAAGGCCGCCTACGAGCTGCCCCAGGAGATCGATGTCGACGCCACCACGGCCAGGCTCGAGTACGGCGTGCTGACGCTCACGCTGGCGAAGAAGCAGCCGGTGAGCAACGCGCGCCAGATCGAGGTGAAGTGATTTCGCCTCGGGCACGCTTCGAGTCTCTTCGGGCTTTCCGATGAATTGAGCGAGGACCGGCATTGGCCGGTTGCTCGCTCGATCCGTTTCTGGGCCATGCCTTGTTCAGGTTGGCCCCGGCGTCCGGGGCGGAGGCCGGCGGCCCGGGTGTCCGTTCTCCGGTCCACCTCGCGATGAAGAGGCCATCGAAACCTTCGCTACGCGGCTGGGAACACCGCCATGCGTGCCTGCGGCCCCGCGCGACCGCGAATGGTCCCTGCGCCCGGACACCCGAACCACCGGCCTCAGCAGCTTGGGCGCGGGGACACGCAGGCCGCTGATCAAGCTCGGTGCTCACTCGGGGCGCACTGACTCGCTGGGACGGTGGTCTGGGTACCCGGGCGCAGGGACCATTCGCGGTCGCGCGGGGTTCCAGATTGGCAAGGCCGTGTTCCAAGCCAAGGCGCGGAGAGCGCCAACGGCTTCTTCATCGCGAGGTGGACCGGAGAACGGGTACCCGGACCGCCGGCCCAGGACCCGGATCGATTGCAGCAAGAAAGCTACCCGCCTCGAAGTTCGTCCAAAGGCCAGCGCGGTTTAACGTCGAACGCGTACGAGCAGCTGGCCTTTTCCACGTCCGCTGCCAGCCGCATCGCAGCGGCCATGGCGATCATCGCGCCGTTGTCGGTGCACAGCTCCAGCTCCGGGTAGTGCACCCGCACACCCCGCCTGGCACACGCGGCATCCAGCTGCTCCCGCAGCACGCGATTCGCGCCCACGCCGCCGGCCACGACCAGCCGCTTGAGCCCGGTCTCCTTCAGGGCAGCCAGCGATTTCTTCAGCAGCACCTCCACGATCGCCGCCTCGGTCGACGCGGCCAGGTCCGCCTTGCGCGCCTGCAGTTCGTCCCCGAGCTTGCGCGCCTGCGTGAGCACCGCCGTCTTCAATCCGGCGAAGGAGAAGTCCAGGTCGCCGCTGTGCAGCAGCGGCCGCGGCAGCGCGAAGGCCTTGGGATCGCCCTGCTGCGCGACGCGCGAGAGCGCCGGCCCGCCGGGGTAGCCCAGGCCCAGCAGCTTGGCGCTCTTGTCGAAGGCCTCGCCGGCCGCATCGTCGATCGTTTCGCCCAGCAGTTCGTAATCGCCGACCGCCTCCACCCGCATCAGCTGCGTGTGGCCGCCGGAGACCAGCAGCGCCACGAAGGGAAACTCGGGCGGATCGGCGCTGAGGAACGGCGACAGCAGGTGGCCTTCGAGGTGGTGCACGCCCAGAACTGGCTTGTCCAGCGATGCGCCCAGCGCGCAAGCGACGCCCGCGCCCACTAGCAACGCGCCTGCGAGGCCCGGGCCGCGCGTGTAGGCCACGGTCTCGATGTCCTGCAGCGAGCGCCCGGCCTGCTGCAAGACCTCATACGTCAGCGGCAGCACGCGCCGGATGTGGTCGCGGCTGGCCAGCTCCGGCACAACGCCGCCGTACGCCTCGTGCATGCGCACCTGGCTGTGCAGTGCGTGGCCGAGCAGGCGCGGCACGCCCGGGCCGCCGGCGTCGACCAGCGCGACACCGGTCTCGTCGCACGAAGATTCGATCCCCAGCACCAGCATCGCCCGAGTGTATCGAGCGACGTTTGCGCGGACGTCCGGCACGGGAATTGCGGAGCAGCCCGCGATGAAGTCCGGATCCAACTTCCTGCTGGCGGCGCGGCAATGCGAGATCGCGGAGCTGGAGCAGCTGGCGCAGACCTGCGAGCTGGTGGGCGTGATCGCGCGTTTCATCCACGCGCTGCAGCGCGAGCGGGGCCTCTCGAACATCTATCTCGGCTCGCACGGCGCGCAGTTCACCGGGCAACGCGAGCAACAGATCCTGGAATGCCAGGCGGCCGAGGCCGAAGTGCGCCGCCACCTGGACCAGCTCGATACCGGCTCGCGCCACGCCCGCAATGGCGCCCTGCTGTTCAGCCGCGTGGCCGTGGTGCTGCACGCGCTGGAGGGCCTGCCCGCGCTGCGGGCCCGGATCGCGCGGCAGGCGATGAGCGCGGCCGAAGCCACCGCCGCCATGGTCAAGCTGGTCTCGGGGCTGCTCTGCGTCGTCTTCGAGGCCGCCGACACGGCCAGCGACCCCAAGGTGTCGAAGGCGCTCGTGGCCATGTTCCACTTCATGCAGGGCAAGGAGTTCGCGGGCCAGGAGCGGGCGCTGGGCGGCCGGGTGTTCGCGGCCGGCTGCATCGACGGCGCGTCGCTGCAGCTGTGGCGGCACCTGGTCGACTCGCAGCAGGGCTGCTTCCAGGTCTACGCGGACTGCTCCGATCCCAGGGTGCTGCAGGCGGACCACGCCGCACGGGATCCTGCCGTGCTCGCCGAGATCGAGCGGCTGCGTCGCATCGGCTGCACCGTGCGCGGCGAGCTGGACACGGCGCTCAGCCGCGACTGGTTCCACTGGTGCACGCGCCGCATCGACGAGATGAAGGCGGTGGAGGACCTGCTGGCGGCGCACCTGCGCGAGTTGTGCGGCCGGCGCATCGAGCAGGCGCAGGGCGAACTGCGCGACCAGCGCGCGGCGCTCGATGCGCTGTCGGCCCGCGCCGCGTCGCAGGGCGCCGCCACGCCGGCGCCGTACGGCCCACACCTCGAGCGCTCGCTGTTCTCCATGGTGCAGGAGCAGTCGCGCCGCCTCCAGGCCATCGGAGACGAGCTCGATGCGGTGCGCACCTCCCTGAACGAACGCAAGCTGGTCGAGCGGGCCAAGGGTCTCCTGATGGCGCACCGCCAGATGAGCGAGGAAGAGGCGTACAAGGCGCTGCGCCAGATGGCCATGAACCAGGGCCGGCGCCTCGTGGACGTCGCGGGCAACGTGCTCTCGCTGGCCGAGGTGCTGCCCGCGGTGCGCTGAAGCGCACTGCTGCGGTGCACAAATGCGTGCGTCATGGACCAAACCAAGTCGTCAGTCCTGCGAACGCGGGGATGACTGGCTTGTAGGCCCGCCTCCGCGGGGGACGACGGGTCTGGCACGGATGCTGCTAACCACGTCCTGAGACGGGCGCCAACGGCGGCGCACGACATCGACATCGATACCTGGACAACGGCGTCCATCTCCTGCGTGCCCGCTGGGGCATGCGGGAGGTGGACGCCGATTCTTTTTTCAAGGCCCCTGGAGGACAGCATGGACACGACCAAGACGATCACCACTTCCCGCCGCAGCGTCATCAAGGGAGCGGCCGCCCTCGGCGGCGCCGCGGTGACCGGCGGCCTCTGGCCTCGCCATGTGCTCGCGCAGGGCACGGCCCTGGAGACGAAGGCCGCCAAGCTGGGCTTCATCGCGCTCACCGACGCCGCGCCGTTCTTCGTCGCCGACGAGAAGGGCTTCTTCAAGAAGCACGGGATGACCGAGGTGGAAGTGCTCAAGCAGTCTTCCTGGGGTACGACGCGCGACAACCTGGTGCTCGGCTCGAAGAACAACGGCATCGACGGCGCCCACATCCTGACGCCGATGCCCTACCTGATCACCACCGGCGCGGTCACGGCCAACAACGTGCAGGTGCCGATCAACATCCTGGCCCGCCTGAACCTGGGCGGCCAGTGCATCTCGGTGGCCAACGAATACAAGGACCTCAAGGTCGGCCTGGACAACAAGGAGTTCGGCAAGGCGCTGCTCGCCAAGCGCCTGAAGACCGGCAGGCCGGTGAACGCCGCCATGACCTTCCCCGGCGGCACGCACGACATGTGGATCCGCTACTGGATGGCCGCGGGCGGCGTGGACCCCAACCGCGACATCACCACCATCGTGGTGCCGCCGCCCCAGATGGTGGCCAACATGAAGGTGGGCAGCATGGACACCTTCTGCGTGTGCGAGCCCTGGAACCGCCAGCTGATCAACCAGAAGATCGGCTACACGGCGCTCACCACCAGCGAACTCTGGATGAACCATCCGGAAAAGGCTTTCGCCATGCGCGCCGACTACGTGCAGGCCAACCCCAACGCCACCAAGGCGCTGCTCAAGGCGGTGATGGAAGCCCAGATGTGGTGCGAGGACCCGAAGAACCGCACCGAGCTGGCCGAGATCTGCGCGCGCCGCCGCTGGATCAACGCGCCGGTGGAAGACATCATCGACCGCGTCAAGGGCGACTTCGACTACGGCACCGGCCGCGTGGAGGCCAACAGCAGGTTCCAGATGCGCTACTGGAAGGACCACGCGAGCTACCCGTTCCAGAGCCACGACATGTGGTTCCTCACCGAGAACATCCGCTGGGGCTACCTGCCGCCCGGCATCGACACCAAGGCCCTGATCGCCAAAGTGAACCGGGAAGACCTGTGGAAGGCCGCTGCCACCGAACTGGGCGTGGACAAGAAGGACATCCCGGCGTCCACCTCGCGCGGTATCGAGAAGTTCTTCGACGGCAAGGTGTTCGATCCGGCGAATCCGAAGAAGTACCTGGAAAGCCTGGCGATCAAGTACATCAAGACGGCCGCCTGATCGCGTCGCGCGACGAGAAACGCCATGACCTCCACCGACACCATCGAACCGATCCGCCTGGCGCCGCCTTCAGCGCCCGGCGCGCTGCACGCCTGGCTCTCTTCCATCGCGCGCGGCTTCCTCACCCACGTCCTGCCGCCGCTGCTGATCATCGGCTTCCTGGTCCTGATCTGGCAGGTGCTGGGCTCGCGCCCCGGCGCCAGCCTGCCCGCGCCAACCAAGGTGGTGCAGGACACCTGGGAGCTGATCACTCAGCCCTTCTACGACCGCGGCGGCAACGACGTGGGCATTGCCTGGCAGCTGCTCGCGAGCCTCAAGCGGGTTGCGTACGGCTATTCGCTCGCAGTGCTGGCCGGCGTGAGCCTGGGCGTGCTGGTGGGCCAGTCGACGTGGGCGCTGCGCGGGCTCGATCCGCTGTTCCAGGTGCTGCGCACTGTGCCGCCGCTGGCGTGGCTGCCGATCTCGCTGGCCGGCTTCCGCGACGGCCATCCGTCCGCGATCTTCGTGATCTTCATCACCTCGATCTGGCCGATCATCATCAACACGTCGATCGGCATCCGGAACATCCCCGAGGACTACCGCAACGTCGCCAAGGTGATCCGCCTGAACGGCATCGAGTACTTCACCAAGATCATGCTGCCGGCGGCGGCGCCCTTCATCTTCTCGGGGCTGCGCATCGGCGTGGGCCTGTCCTGGCTGGCCATCATCGCGGCCGAGATGCTGATCGGCGGCGTGGGCATCGGCTTCTTCATCTGGGACGCGTGGAACTCCTCGCGCATCAGCGACATCATCCTCGCGCTCGTCTACGTCGGCCTGGTCGGCTACGCGCTGGACCGCATCGTCGCCTTCATCGGCCGCAAGGTCACCCGCGGCACGGCGGCGAGCTGATCCCGCCAAGGAGACACGACATGAGCAACCCCTACCTGTCCATCTCGCGCGTCGACATGACCTTCCAGGGCGCCAACGGCCCCAACCCGGTGCTCAAGGGCATCGACCTGCAGGTGCGGCGCGGCGAATACATCTCGCTGATCGGCCACTCGGGCTGCGGCAAGAGCACGGTGCTCAACATCGTCGCCGGCCTGCTCAAGGCCACCTCCGGCGGCGTGATCGTGGACGGCCGCGAAGTCAACGCGCCGGGACCCGACCGCGCCGTGGTGTTCCAGAACCATTCCCTGCTGCCCTGGCTCACCGTCTACCAGAACGTGGAGATCGCGGTGGAGAAGATCTTCCGCGGCACGCGCCCGGCGGCCGAGCGGCGCGACTGGGTGCTGCACAACCTGGCGATGGTGAACATGTCGCATGCGCTGGACCGGCTGCCTTCGGAGATCTCCGGCGGCATGAAGCAGCGCGTGGGCATCGCCCGTGCCCTGGCGATGGAGCCCAAGGTGCTGCTGCTGGACGAGCCCTTCGGCGCTCTCGACGCCCTCACCCGCGCCCACCTGCAGGACGAGGTGATCCGCATCCAGTCGGAGCTGGGCAACACGGTGATGATGATCACGCACGACGTCGACGAAGCCGTGCTGATGTCCGACCGCGTGGTGATGATGACCAACGGGCCGGCCGCCGGGATCGGCCAGGTCATGGACGTGCCGCTGGCCCGCCCGCGCAACCGCATCGAGCTGGCCGAAGACCGGGTCTACAACCACTGCCGCCAGGAGATCCTGAGCTTCCTCTACGAAAAGCAGCGCAAGGTGGAGCCGTTCGTGCCCGCGCGCGCCGCCCAGGGCGCCCGGCGCGAGAAGCAGGCAATGCGCGCCTGACGGCGGGGGGCGGTTCTCAGCCCATCAGGACCTGGATGCTGTGCTGGTACGCAGCGGTCAGCTGGTCGAAGTCCTCCAGCAGCGCCTCGCTCGCGGCCGCCAGCTTCGCCCGTCCCGGCGCGGTGCCGGCCTGCGGCAGCGCCTGACGCAGCGCCTCCCAGCCCTGGCGGCCGCGATCGAGCCGCTCGCGGATCTCCGGCGTGGACAGCGGAGCGTCGGTCAGGGCGCGCAGGCCTTCCTCGAATTCGGCCACCGTGGCCGCGAGCGAATGCGAGGACTGCGCCTCCGCACCCGGCTGGGCCGCCAGCAGCGCCAGCTTGGCCGCGCGCTGCGACAGCATGCGCTGGCGGCCCGCGACGTTGACGATGTGCACGGTGGTCGCGAGGCCGGACGACTCAAGCGCCAGCACCAGCGCGTCGGCCTGTCGCAGCACGTCTTCGGCCAGGGCGTCCACGGCGGCCAGCGCCTGCGGCTCCGGGGCGGCCTCCAGCGGGCCGCGCAGCGCCTGCCAGCCGGCCCGCGCCGCCTGCAGCAGGTCGCCGAACGTCGCGGACGAGAGCTCCTTCTCCAGCGCCTGCAGGTTCTCCTCGACACGTGCCACCGACGCGCGGATCAAGGCCAGCGCAGAGGCCGCGTCGCTGCGGTGGCAGACCAGCGCGTAGAGCTTCACCAGCCGCTGCGACAGCATGCGCTGCTGCCCGGCGCGGTTGATCGCGTCGGCGGCGCGCGCCGCGTCGATCACTTGGCGAGAGACCTGGCCGACGCGCACGTTGCCGTGCATGGCGGCGCTGCGCAGGAGCGCGAAGGCCTCCTGTTCGTCGACGCGGCGGGCGCGCATCAGGACGCCCTTGGCCTGGTCCAGCAGCTTGCGCTCCTCGAGGCGGCGCGTGAGCTCGGCCGCCTGTTCGCGCAGCGCCCGCTCGTGCGCTTCCCGCGCCTGGGCCAGCTGCACCAGCGGCCGCAAGCGGTGAGGAGCGTAGCCCTGCACCACCCAGCCGTGGACCCCCGCATCGAGCGCCCGCTGCATCGGCTCGACACCGGAGTCCTGGGTGAACACCAGCAGCGGCATCGACTGCTGCGCTTGCAGCGTGCGCACGGCTTCCAGGAAGGCGCCGTCCGGCCGCGGCTGCCAGCAAAGCACCACATCGGGTTGCGCGCGCAGTGCATCGCGCACAAGGTTCGCGCACTCGCCCTCGGCCACCACCGTGAAGCCGGCGCTGCGAAGGTCGGCCGCCAGCGCGGGCAGGGCCGGATCCGGGGTGAGGAGCAGCAGAACGGACGTCACGCGCGGGCTTTCGAAGGGGCGCAAAGCATAGTGCAAGCCCTGCGCCGTGCCACTGGCACGGACCGTGCATGGAAGCAGGCGTCGGGTGCGATGCTGCACCCGGACCGTGCACCGTACCGCCGGTCCCGCGCACAACGCCGTGTGCTGTCCTGTACTCCCCCGAAAGGGCTGGAGCCGCCCTGGCTCCGCCCGGGTCCAGACACACGATGAACCAGCGCACGCCTTTCCTGCAGTCCGGCCACGTTCCCACGCTCGTGGCGGCATTCCTGTACTTCGCGTTCTCGTGCGCGATCTGGGTGCTGAACGGGGCCATGGCGCCTTTCATCCGCGAGGCCTACCAGCTCACCGCCGCCCAGCTGGGCCTGATGCTGTCGGTGCCGATCATCGCGGGCGCCGTGATGCGTTTCCCGCTCGGCCTGCTGGCGCAGTACATCGGCCGCAAGCCCGCCACGCTGGTCGAGATGGGCTTGGTCTGCGTGGCCATGCTGTTCGGCCTGCTGTTCGTGGACAGCTTCGACGACCTGCTGGCCATGGGCGTGCTGCTGGGCATCGCCGGCGCCAGCTTCGGCGTCGCGCTGTCGCTGGGCGCCGGCTCCTTCCCGCCGCAGCACAAGGGCCTGGCGATGGGGCTGGTGGGCGCCGGCAACGTGGGCACCGCGGTGTCGGTGCTGGTGGCGCCGCCGCTGGCCCAATGGCTCGGCTGGCAGGTGGTCTACGGCGTCGCGGCCTGCGCGATCCTGGTCCCGGCCGCCGTGATGGTGATCTTCGCCCGCGAGCCGCAGGACGTGGACCCGCACGCGGGCCTGCGCGAACACGTGGCCTGCCTGTTCGAGCGCGACGGCTGGGTGTTCAGCCTGATCTACTGCGTCACCTTCGGCGGCTTCATCGGCCTGACCAGCTTCCTGCCCTCGTACTACTTCGAGCAGTTCGGCGTGAGCAAGGTGCAGGCGGGGCAGCTGACGATGCTGGCCGCTTTCATGGGCGCGACGCTGCGGGTCGTGGGCGGCTGGATCTCCGACCGCTGGGGCGGCCTGAACACGCTGACCGTCGTGCTGGCGGTGGTGTGCGCATCGCTGGTGCTGATCGGGTTCTCGGGCGCTTCCCTGGTGGCCACCACGCTGCTCATGATGCTCTGCTTCGCCGCGCTCGGCGCGGGCAACGGTGCGCTGTTCCAGCTCGTGCCGCTTCGCTGGCCCACGACCACCGCGGTGGCCGGATCGATGATCGGCGAGATCGGCGCCCTCGGAGGGGGCCTGGTGCCCGCCTCGATGGGCGTGTCGCGGCAGTACCTCGGCAGCTACGCGTGGGGCTTCTACCTGTTCGCGGCCCTGGCGCTGGTGGTGCTGGTCGTGATGCGCATCATGCAGATCCGCTGGACTCGCACCTGGGCCGAGAAAGGCGGACGCGCGCGCCTGCGGCCGGCCGCGCAGCCGCCGCGCGGAGGGAAAGCCGCATGAGTGGACTACCGCGGCAGGAACAGCAGCCAGAACAGCAGCAGGCCGTTCAGGACGACCGACGCGACCAGCGCCGCCTTCCACACACCGGCGGGATCGCGGGTGAAGTACGGCGTCGCCCCGGGCCCGGCGATCGGACGCGAGGCGCCGCGCTCCAGGGCGAGCACGAATTCCTCCGCGGTCTCGAACCGCAACCGGGCGTCGCGGGCGACGGCGCGAAGCACCACGTGATCGAGCCAGATCGGCACGTCGGGACGCAGGCGCGACGGCGGCTTGGGGTCGCGCCGGTAGCGGGCGATCTGGTAGGGCTCGACCTCGCCGTACGGCAGGTGGCCGGTGAGCCACTGGTACAGCGTCACGCCGAGGGCGAACAGGTCGCTGCCGGGCGTCGCGGCGCGGCCGCCTTCGCCCGGATCCCACTGCTCGGGGTTCATGTAGCTGGGCGTTCCGGCATGCAGGCTGCGTTCGACGGCGGACTCCTGGCCGGAGATGGCGACGCCCAGGTCCAGCACGCGCCAGGCGCCGTCGTCGCCCAGGTGCAGGTTGCCGGGCTTGATGTCCCGGTGGACCACGCCCTGGCGGTGGAGGCGGCCGAGCGCGCGGGCCACCGCGATGCCGCCCTGCACCACCTGTTCCACGCTGAAGGTGCGCTTGCGCGCGAGCGCCTGCTCCAGCGTGGCGCCGCCATGCCAGTCGAACACGGCGTAGAAGGCGCTGGGCTCCCGCGGCTCGCGCACGTTGACGAAGCCGCTGCCCGCGCCGCCGGTCCGCTCCGCCAGCCGAAGGCCCAGCCAGACTTCGTGCGCCAGCATGGCGCGCTCCTCGCGGTCGTTGGCACGCGATTCGTGCAGGGTCTTGATCGTCACCAGCTCGCGGGTCGTGTTGTCGCGGGCCTGGTACAGCCGGTGCAGGCCGGTGTCGGCCACCACCGCCGTCACGGTGAACTGGTCCAGCGTGTCGCCCACCTTCAGGCGTGCGGGCACCGGCAGCTGGCGGCCGCCGATCAGCACGTCCTCCAGCCGCGCGGCGGCCAGGTCCAGGACGCGGATCACCAATGCGCTCGCGTTGTCGCGGCTGCCGGCCTGGAGCGCGGCACGCACCAGCGACTCGCTGGCCGCCTGGGCTTCTCCTTCGACCGCATGCTTCGCCAGCTGCCGCAGCTGCGTCGCGCCCAGCGCGCCATGGACGCCGTCCGTGGTCAGCAGGAACACATCGCCCCGCTGCAGCTCGCCCTGCAGGTAGTCGACCCGTACGTGGTCCTCCAGCCCGATGGCCCGCGTGAGGCGGCTGCGCAGGTCGGGATGCTCGAAGGCATGGTCCGCCGTGAGCTGCTCGCAGCGGCCCTCGCGCAGGAGCCAGGCGCGGGTGTCGCCGACGTGGGCCAGGGTGTAGCTGTGGCCGCGCAGCACGAGCGCGGTGAGCGTCGTCATCGCTGCGCCCCCCGCGCGCCGGTTGGCCGCGGCCAGCCAGGCGTTCTGCGCGCCGATCAGGCGGTCGAGCGCCACGCTGGTCTCCCAGGTGGGCGGCGTGCCGAAGTAGTCCTGCAGCACCGTCACCACGGTGGTCTGCGCCGCCTCGCGGCCGCCGCCGCCGGTGGAGACGCCATCCGCGATGGCCGCCACCAGGCCGTGTCCGGCTTCATACGGCTGCGGCCGCAGGGCGGCGGCGAAATCCTCGTTGCCTTCGCGCGCCCCGCGTTCGCTGTGCCAGCCGATGTCCACCCGCAGCGCCATGCGCCGATGGTAGCGGCGCGCCCCCGAATCCCCGCATCCCCGGATCGTTTCTTGAAGACAGGAGTCCCCCGATGAAGAAGATGAAGCTCGTGATGGTCGGCAACGGCATGGCCGGCGTCCGCACGATCGAGGAACTGCTGAAGATCTCGCCCGACCTGTACGAGATCACCGTGTTCGGCGCCGAGCCGCACCCGAACTACAACCGCATCCTGCTGTCGCCGGTGCTCGCCGGCGAGCAGACGCTCGACGAGATCGTGCTGAACTCCTGGGAGTGGTACCAGCAGAACAGCATCCGGCTGCATGCGGGCAAGAAGGTGGTGGAGATCGACCGCGTGCGCCGCGTCGTGCGCGCCGACGACGGCACCGAGGAGCCCTACGACCGGTTGCTGCTGTGCACCGGCTCCAACCCCTTTATGCTGCCGGTGCCCGGCAAGGACCTCGAAGGCGTGATCGCTTACCGCGACATCGCCGACACCAACGCGATGATCGAGGCAGCCAGCCGCTACAAGAAGGCGGTGGTGATCGGCGGCGGCCTGCTCGGACTGGAGGCCGCCAACGGCCTGATGAAGCGCGGCATGGACGTGACCGTCGTGCACGTGATGCCGTGGCTGATGGAACGCCAGCTCGATGAAGTCGCGGGCAAGCTGCTGCAGAAGTCGCTGGAAGAGCGCGGCCTGAAATTCCGCATGGGCGCGCAGACGCAGGAGCTGGTCGGCGCCGAGGGCGGCCGTGTCAAGGCCGTGCGCTTCAAGGACGGCACCGAGAGCGAAGCCGAGCTGGTCGTCATGGCCGTCGGCATCCGGCCCAACACCGAGCTGGCCGAAAAGGCGCGGCTGCACTGCAACCGCGGCATCGTGGTCACCGACACCATGCAGACGGTGACCGATGCGCGCATCTACTCGGTGGGCGAATGCGCGGCGCACCGCGGCATCGCCTACGGACTGGTCGCGCCGCTGTTCGAGCAGGCCAAGGTGGCGGCCAACCACCTGGCGCAGTTCGGCATCGGCCGCTACACCGGCTCGCTCACCTCCACCAAGCTGAAGGTGACGGGCATCGACCTGTTCTCCGCCGGCGAGTTCATGGGCGGCGAAGGCAGCGAGCAGATCGTGATGAGCGATCCGTTCGGCGGCGTCTACAAGAAGCTGGTGATCAAGGACGACAAGCTGGTGGGCGCGTGCCTGTACGGCGACACGGTGGACGGCAGTTGGTACTTCAAGCTGCTGCGCGAGGGCCGCAAGGTCAGCGACATCCGCGACAAGCTGATGTTCGGCGAGTCGAACCTCGGCGACGCCGGCCACCAGGGGCAGAGCAAGGCCGCGGCGATGGCCGACACCGACGAGGTGTGCGGCTGCAACGGCGTGAACAAGGGCTCCATCTGCAAGGCGATCAAGGAAAAGGGCCTGTTCACGCTGGACGAGGTGCGCAAGCACACCAAGGCCAGCGCGTCCTGCGGCTCCTGCACCGGGCTGGTGGAGCAGATCATCATGTTCACCGCGGGCGGCGACTACTCGTCCGCGCCCAAGAAGAAGGCGGTGTGCGGCTGCACCGACCACAGCCACCAGGAGGTGCGCGACGCCATCCGCGCCAACCGGCTGATCACCATCGCCGGCACCATGAAGTTCATGGAGTGGCGCACGCCGAACGGCTGCGCCACCTGCCGCCCGGCCCTCAACTACTACCTGATCTCCACCTGGCCCAAGGAGGCGAAGGACGATCCCCAGTCGCGCTACATCAACGAGCGCAGCCACGCCAACATCCAGAAAGACGGCACCTACTCGGTGATCCCGCGGATGTGGGGCGGCGAGACCACGGCGGCGGAACTGCGCCGCATCGCCGACGTGGTGGACAAGTACCAGATCCCCACCGTCAAGGTCACGGGCGGCCAGCGCATCGACCTGCTGGGCGTGAAAAAGGAGGACCTGCCCAACGTGTGGAAGGACATCGGCATGCCCTCGGGCCACGCGTATGCCAAGGCGCTTCGCACGGTGAAGACCTGCGTGGGCAGCGAGTGGTGTCGCTTCGGCACGCAGGACTCGACGCAGATGGGCAAGGACCTGGAGAAGGCGCTCTGGCGCATGTACGCGCCGCACAAGGTGAAGCTCGCCGTGTCCGGCTGCCCGCGCAACTGCGCCGAATCCGGCATCAAGGACGTCGGCGTGATCGGCGTCGACTCGGGCTGGGAGATCTACGTCGCGGGCAACGGCGGCATCAAGACCGAAGCCGGCCAGTTCTTCTGCAAGCTGAAGACGCGCGAGGAGGTGCTGGAGTACAGCGGCGCCTTCCTGCAGCTGTATCGCGAGGAAGGCTGGTACCTGGAGCGCACCGTCCACTACGTGAACCGCGTCGGACTCGACTACGTGAAGAAGAAGATCCTGGACGACCACGAGGGCCGCAAGGCGCTGTGGGAGCGGCTGCAGTTCGCGCTGGACGGCGAGCCCGATCCCTGGTTCGAGCACGGCAAGGCGCAGGTCGACACCAGGCAGTTCGGCAGGCTGCAGGCGGAGGGGCAGGAAGCATGAAGATGAACGACTGGAAAGTGATCTGCCGGGTGGAAGACATCCCGGTGCTGGGCGCCCGCCGCGTCGCCCGTCCGCGCGGCATGGACGTCGCGGTGTTCCGCAACGACCAGGACCAGGTGTTCGCCCTGCTCGACCGCTGCCCGCACAAGGGCGGCCCGCTGTCGCAGGGCATCGTGTTCGGCACCAGCGTGGCCTGCCCGCTGCACAACTGGACGATCGGGCTGGACGACGGCTGCGCGAAGGGGCCGGACGAAGGGTGCACGACGCGCTTCGCCTGCAAGGTGCAGGACGGGCAGGTGCTACTCGACCCGGTGGAACTCGCGACGCTCGCGACCGACGTCGAGCCGCCGCGGGCCGGCCCCTGCGCGGGCGGCGGCGCGCTGGGCGACGCCTCGCACGACGTGCAGGCGCCGCACGGATGAGATGACCCAAGCCCGAAGCGCCTGCGGCGCCTCCCCCTCGAGGGGGCGCCACCAGCAGCCCGGCGAAGCCGGTTCCGCGGTGGCACTTGAAGGAATCCGGGAATGAACGTGCGAGAAACCAGATCGACCTGCGCTTATTGCGGCGTGGGCTGCGGCGTAATCATCGAATCACGCGGCGGCCAGGTCACCGGCGTGCGCGGCGACCCGGACCATCCCGCCAACTTCGGCCGCCTGTGCACCAAGGGCTCGACCCTGCACTTGACCGCGGCGCCCGCCATCACGCGGCAGGCGCGCCTGCTCCAGCCGATGCGGCGCGAACACCGCGGCGAGAAGCCGCGGCCCGTGTCGTGGGACCAGGCCCTCGACTTCGCCACGGAGACGTTTGCCCAGGTGATCCGCGACCACGGCCCCGACAGCGTGGGCTTCTACGTCTCCGGCCAGCTGCTCACCGAGGACTACTACGTCTTCAACAAGCTGGCCAAGGGCCTGATCGGCACCAACAACATCGACACGAATTCGCGCCTGTGCATGAGCAGCGCGGTGGCCGGCTACAAGCTCACGCTCGGCGCCGACGCTCCGCCCAGCTGCTACGAGGACGTGGACCACGCGAGCTGCCTGTTCATCGCCGGCAGCAATGCGGCCTGGGCGCATCCGGTGCTGTTCCGCCGCGTCGAGGAAGCCAAGGCGCGGCGGCCGGACATGAAGGTGATCGTGTGCGACCCGCGCCGCACCGACACGGCGGAACTGGCCGACCTGGTGCTGCCGCTGCAGCCCGGCACCGACGTGATGCTGTTCAACGGCCTGCTGCACATCATGCTGTGGGAAGGCTGGACGCGGCCGGACTGGATTTCGCGGCACACGACAGGATTCGACGAGCTCAAGGCGCTGGTGCGCGAATGCACGCCCGAGGTCGTCGCGCAGGTTTGCGGCTTGGCCAAGGAGGACCTGTTCACCGCAGCGAAGTGGTTCGCGACGTCGGAGGCCACGCTGAGCCTGTATTGCCAGGGGCTGAACCAGTCGACCAGCGGCACGGCGAAGAACGCGGCCCTGATCAACCTGCACCTTGCAACAGGCCAGATCGGGCGGCCCGGCGCAGGCCCGTTCTCGCTGACCGGGCAGCCGAATGCGATGGGCGGGCGCGAGGTGGGCGGCCTGGCGAACCTGCTGTCGGCGCATCGGGACCTGGCCAATCCGCAGCATCGCGCCGAAGTGGCCGCGTTGTGGGGAGTGCCTTCGGTGCCCGAGAAGCCGGGGAAGACGGCGGTGGAGATGTTCCAGGCTGCGGCGGATGGTGAGATCCGCGCGCTGTGGATCGCGTGCACGAACCCGGCGCAGTCGATGCCCGACCAGGCGACAGTGCGGCGCGCACTGCAACGCGCCGAATTCGTCGTCGTTCAGGAGGCGTTCGCGACCACGGCGACCTGCGAGTGGGCCGACCTGCTGCTGCCGGCGACGACGTGGGGCGAGAAGGATGGGACCGTCACGAACAGCGAGCGGCGGATCAGCCGTGTTCGGCCGGCGGTGCGTGCGCCGGGGGAAGCGCGGCATGACTGGGCGATCGTGGTGGACTTTGCGAGGAGGTTGGAAGCGCGCGTGCCCCCACCCCAGCCCTCCCCCAGAGGGGGAGGGAGCAATACCGTCGACGACGTGGCTCTTCCACCCTCCCCCCCTGGGGGAGGGTCGGGGTGGGGGCACGCACCCGACCCGAATGCCGCGCGTGGCCCAACCCTCTTTCCCTACCCCACCCCCGAATCCATCTGGCTCGAACACCGCGACTCCACCCGCGGCCGCGACCTCGACATCACCGGCCTGACCTACCCCCTCCTCGAGCAATCCCCCCAGCAGTGGCCCTTCCCCGCCGGCGCCTCGCAAGGCAAACCGCGCCTCTACGAAGACGCGGTGTTCCCCACCCCCGACGGCAAGGCCCGCTTCGTCGCCACCAAGTACAAGCCCGTCGCCGAACCCCGCGAATCGCGCTACCCGTTCTCCCTCACCACCGGCCGCCTGCGCGACCAGTGGCACGGCATGAGCCGCACCGGCACCTTGCCGCGCCTCTTCGGCCACGTCGCCGAACCGAGCGTGCAGATGCACCCGCAGGACATGGAGCGCCGCCAGCTCAAGGATGGCGACCTGGTGCACCTGACCTCCAAGCGCGGATCGATCGTCGTGCCGGTGCAGGCCAGCAGCGACATCGGGCTCAGCCAGGCCTTCATGGCCATGCACTGGGGCGAGGAGTTCCTGTCGGGCTGTTCCAGCACGGGCACCCGCCTGGCCGGTGTGAACGCGATCACCACCTCGGCGTACTGCCCGCAGTCGAAGCAGCCCGAGCTCAAGCATGCAGCCGTGAAGATCATCAAGGCCGAGCTCGGCTGGTCGCTGCTGGCGATGGGCTGGCTGCCGGACGACGGCGCCCTGCTCGCGCGTGAGACGCTGCGGCGGCTCATGGCGTCGTTCCCCTTCGCCACCTGCGTGCCGTTCGGGCGCGAGCGCGCCGGCGTGCTCTTCCGCGCGGCAGCGTACGAGCCGCCGCCCGATGAGCGGCTGCAGCAGGTCGAAGCGGCGCTCCGTCTCGACGGAGCGCAGGTGCTGCGGTATGCGGACGCGCGCCGCGGGCAGCGGCGGCTCGCGCGCCTGATCCGCGCCGGCGACGACACCAAGCTCGAGGCCTTCCTGCTCGCCGGCGACACGCGCGCCGAATCATGGATCCGCACGCTCCTGCAGGAGGAGCGGCCCGCCCAGGCCTACGGCCGCTTGTTGCTGGCGCCGGGAGCGAAGGCGCCAGTGGCGGTGGTGTCGCGCGGCCGGCAGGTCTGCACCTGCTTCAACGTGACCGAACCGGAGATCGCCGGAGCGCTCGCCGGCTGCGAGGGGGCCGAAGACGCGCGGCTCGCGCAACTGCAAGGGCGCCTGCGCTGCGGCACGAATTGCGGCTCCTGCGTGCCGGAGCTCAAGCGCCTGGTCCGCGCCACGCCAGCGATGAAACGCGCTGCCTGAGCGTCATTCCACATATAGCCGGCGGTGCTAAGCGCTTTGGGACAATCGCGCCGTGGGCATCAGCCATTACATCAAGGAGATCGGCCGCGGCAAGCAGGGCGCACGCCCGCTGGACCGCGCGCAGGCGGCCGACCTCTTCGGCCAGCTGCTCGATGGAACGGTGACGGACCTGGAGGTCGGCGCCTTCTGCCTGGCCATGCGCATCAAGGGCGAGACGCCCGAGGAGATGGCGGGCTTCCTCGATGCGACGCGCTCACGCATGAACCTGCTGCCGCGTGGCGAATCGACCGTCGTCGTGCTGCCGAGCTACAACGGCGCGCGCCGCCTTCCGGTGCTCACGCCGCTGCTCGCGCTCCTTCTTGCGCAGCGCGGCCTGCCCGTGCTGGTGCACGGCACATCGACCGAAAGCAGCCGCGTGTTCATCACCGAAGTGCTCGGCGCGCTCGGCATCCCGGTGCTCGACACGCTGCGGCCACTTCGGCGCGGTGAGGCGGCGTTCGCGCCCACCGAACTGCTGCACCCGGGCCTCAAGCGATTGCTCGACGTGCGGCGCGTGGTCGGCCTGCGCAACTCCTCGCACAGCCTGGTGAAGCTGATGGACCCGTGCGCCGGCCCGTCGGTGCTGGTGGGCAGCTACACGCATCCGGAATACGCGGCGTCGATGGGGGCGGTGTTCGAGCTCATGGGCTCGACCGCCTTGCTGCTGCGAGGCACCGAAGGTGAAGCGGTGGCCGACGCGCGCCGCATGCCGCAGATGGAAGGCTTCATCCAGGGCCGCCGCGTCCTGCTGGAGGAACGCCGACCCGGCACGCTGACGGATCTGCCCGGCTGGCCTTCCGGCACGGATGCCGCGGCCACCGCCGCGTACATCCGCGAGGTGCTGAACGAGAAGCAGCGGCTGCCCGCATCGATCGAATTGCAGGTGGAACACATCTTGCATCTCGCGTCGGCATCATGATCAGGGAGACGAAGACCATGAACGATTCACAAGGCAAGGTCACGCTCGTCGGCGCCGGGCCCGGCGATCCGGAGCTGCTCACCCTCAAGGCCGTGAAGGCGCTGCGCGCCGCGACCGTCGTGCTGGTGGACGACCTGGTGAGTCCCGACATCGTCGCGCTCGCGCCCCAGGGCGCGCGCATCGTGCACGTGGGCAAGCGCGGCGGCTGCAAGAGCACGCCGCAGGCCTTCATCGAACGCCTGATGGTGATGGCGGCGCGCGAGGGCGAGAACGTCGTGCGCCTCAAGGGCGGCGACCCGTTCATCTTCGGCCGGGGCGGCGAGGAGGTGGAGCACCTGCGCGAGGCCGGCGTGCACGTCGAGGTCGTCAACGGCATCACATCGGGCCTGGCGGCGGTGACCGCGCTGGGCGTTCCCCTCACCCATCGCGAGCACGCGCAAGGCGTCGTGTTCGTCACCGGGCATGCGCAGCGCGGCGGCGAGCCGCCGGACTGGCGCGCGCTGGCCGAGGCCGCGCACCAGGCGCGCCTGACACTCGTCATCTACATGGGCGTGAGCGGCGCGCAGCAGATCCAGGACCAGCTGCTGGCCGGCCTGCCCGCGCGCACGCCCGCCGCGGTCGTGCAGCGCGCGACGATGCCCGACCAGCGCGAGGCCATCACCACGCTGGGCGAGCTGGCCGCGACGATCGCGCGCGAGCAGATGACCAGTCCCGCCGTGATCGTCGTGGGCGACGTGATCCGCGGCGTGGCCGCGGTCCGGCAGGAAGAGCCCAGGGTTCGCGCGGCCTGACCGCCGCACCGTGCGGCGCACGCGCGGCACAATGGCGGCCCATGCCGTCCAGCAGCCTGCGCCTTCTCGCCGACCTCGTGCTGCTGCTGCACCTGGGCATCGTGCTGTTCGTGGTCGGCGGCCTCGTGCTGATCGTCGCCGGCAATGCACTGCGCTGGTCCTGGGTCAATGCGCCGGCCTTCCGGTTCGCGCATCTCGCCGCCATCGTCTACGTCGTGGCGCAGCAGTGGCTCGGCGCGGTCTGTCCCCTCACCACGCTGGAAAACTGGTTGCGAACGCAAGCCGGCGAGAGCGGCTACGCCGGCGGCTTCGTCGAGCACTGGGTGCAGTGGCTCCTCTTCTACGATGCGCCGGGCTGGGTCTTCACCCTCGTCTACACCGCCTTCGGCCTCGCGGTCGCAGCCGTGTGGATCGCCTTTCCGCCGCGGCGCGGTCCTCGCCTGCGCGGAGGCTGACGGGCGGTGGAGCGTTTCGATGCGGTGGTGATCGGGGCCGGCGCCGCGGGCCTGTTCTGCGCGTCGGTCGCGGGCCAGCTCGGCGTGAAGGTGCTGCTGCTGGACCACAGCGAGCGCATCGCCGAGAAGATCCGCATCTCCGGCGGCGGCCGCTGCAACTTCACCAACCGCGACCTCGACCCGCGCGCGCCGCACAAGCACTTCCTGGGCGAGAACCCGAACTTCTGCCGCAGCGCACTCTCGCGCTACACCGCCACCGACTTCATCGACCTGGTGCGGCGGCACGGCATCGCCTTCCACGAGAAGCACAAGGGCCAGCTGTTCGGCGACCGCAGCTCGGAGGACTTCATCCGCATGCTGATCGCCGAGTGCGACGCCGGCGGCGTGACGCGCTGGCAGCCGTGCCGCGTGGCCGCGGTGCGGCACGGCGCCGAGGGCTACGAGCTGGACACGGATCGCGGGCCGGTGCGTGCGCCACGCGTGGTGATCGCCACCGGTGGCCTGTCGATCCCCAAGATCGGGGCCACCGATTTCGGCTACCGCATCGCCCGGCAGTTCGGCGTGCGCATCATCGAACCGCGTCCGGCGCTGGTGCCGCTGACCTTCGAGGGCGAGGACTGGGCGCCCTATTCCGGCTTGGCCGGACTGTCGCTGCCGGTGCGCATCGCCACCGGCGCGAAGAAGGCGGCGATGGCGTTCGACGAGGACCTGCTCTTCACGCACCGCGGCCTGTCCGGCCCCGCCGTGCTGCAGATCTCCAGCTACTGGCAGCCGGGCACGCCGATCCGGATCGACCTCGCACCGGGCGCGCAGCTGCCCTCGGCGCTGCAACAGGCCAAGGGTCGATCGCGCAAGCTGCTGGCCAACGAGCTCGCCGCGTGGGTGCCCGCCCGCCTGGCGGACGCCTGGGTGCAGCGCGACCCGGCCTGGCAGCGCCCGGTGAACGAAGCCGCCGACAAGGCGCTGGCGTCCTTGGCCGAGGCCCTGGCGAACTGGGAGCTGGTGCCCAGCGGCTCCGAGGGCTATCGCAAGGCGGAGGTCACCGCCGGCGGCGTGGACACGCGCGAGCTGTCGTCGCAGACGCTGGAATCGCGCCAGCCGGGCCTGTACTTCATCGGCGAAGTGGTCGATGTCACCGGCTGGCTCGGCGGCTACAACTTCCAGTGGGCCTGGTCCAGCGGCTGGGCTTGCGGACAGGCGCTCGCCGCCGCGCGCGGCTGAGGCCTGCTGCTGCGCCGGGCCGGCCCGGATTGCCCGCCGGGCTCGGGTGGTTATAATCGCAGGCTTTGCCGGCATACCCCGACGGCCAGATCACAGTTGTAGTCGGGGAACCCCCGCCGCAAGCCCGATCTTCTTGCGGCACCTTCGAGATCCATGGATTCATGACGACCATTCGTGTTAAGGAAAACGAGCCCTTCGACGTGGCCCTGCGCCGCTTCAAGCGCACCATCGAAAAGCTCGGCCTGCTGACGGAACTGCGCGCCCGCGAGTTCTACGAAAAGCCCACCGCCGAGCGCAAGCGCAAGAAGGCCGCAGCCGTGAAGCGCCACTACAAGCGCGTGCGCAGCATGCAGCTGCCCAAGAAGCTGTACTGAACGGAAGGCGCCGCGCCGCGGCTGCCCGCAAAGCCTGCCCGGGGACGCTCGCGCAGGCTTTTTTCATTTCACCTTGAAGGAAGACCGATGAGCCTGAAGGAACGCATCACCGAGGACATGAAGGCCGCCATGCGCGCCAAGGACACCGAGCGCCTGGGCACCATCCGCCTGCTGACAGCCGCCATGAAGCAGAAGGAAGTCGACGAGCGCATCGAGCTGGACGACGGGGCCGTGGTCGGCATCGTCGACAAGCTCATCAAGCAGCGCAAGGACAGCATCGACGCCTTCCAGACGGCCGGCCGCCAGGACCTGGCCGACAAGGAAGCGGCCGAGGTGCAGGTGCTGCAGGCCTACCTGCCCGCCCGCCTCTCGTCCGACGAGATCGCAGCCGAGGTCCGGGCCATCGTGGCGGAACTCGGTGCCAAGGGACCGGGCGACATGGGCAAGGTGATGGGGACCGCGAAGCAGCGCCTGGCCGGAAAGGCGGAGATGGGGCAGGTGTCGGCGGCGGTGAAGGCGGTACTATCCGGCGGCTGACGGACCCACCGGAGGACACGTATGCAGCTGACCGCCGTTCTGATGCCCGCCCCGGAAGGCGGCTACACCGCGCTCAATCCGGAAACCGGCACCACAACCGAGGGTGAGACCATCCAGGAAGCACTCAGCAATCTGCAGGAAGCGACGGCGCTCTATCTCGAGGAGTTCCCAGGCGTCACGGGTGGCCACCCGATCGTGACGACCTTCGACCTGCAGGCGCGTGCCTAGCCTGCCCCGCCTGTCAGGTGCAGAGATCATCCGGGCTCTCGAGCGGCTGGGCTTCGTGCGCGTACGCCAACGGGTAGTCACGTGATGATGCGGCGAGGTGCCACCGGTTGCGTCGTGCCCGATCACCGGGAAGTCAAGGTCGGCACCTTGTCGGGGTTGTTGAAGCAGGCCGGCGTGAGCGCCGAGGACTTCGTCGCCAGCCTGAAAAACTGAGCGGCCGGGGCGAGCACCGGCCAAAGGCGGTCACGACCCCGCCACCTTCATCCTGTTCACCAGCACCGACCCCACGGTCTTCGCGCCGTAGTTGTACGTGTCCGAACCCACGGCCTCGATGCCCTGGAACATGTCCTTCAGGTTCCCGGCGATGGTGATCTCCTGCACCGGGAACACGATCTCGCCGTTCTCCACCCAGAAACCGCTGGCGCCGCGCGAATAGTCGCCCGTCACGTAGTTGACGCCCTGCCCCATCAGCTCGATGACGAAGAGGCCGGTGCCCAGCTTGCGCAGCATCTCGACCAGGTCGTCCCCGGGCTGCGTGCGGCGCGAGACGAGCGACAGGTTGTGCGAGCCGCCGGCGTTGCCGGTGGTCTTCATGCCCAGCTTGCGGGCCGAATAGCTGGAGAGGAAATAGCCTTCCACGCGCCCGCCGTCGACCACCTTGCGCGGCGCCGTGCGCACGCCTTCCTCGTCGAACGGCGCGCTGCCCTTGCCGCGCTTCTGGTGAGGATCCTCCAGCACGTCGACGTGCGGCGCGAAGACCTGCTTGCCGAGCGAATCGACCAGGAAGCTGCTGCGCCTGTACAGCGATCCACCGCTGACCGCCTGCACGAACGCGCCCAGCAGGCCCGCGGCCAGGGGCGACTCGAACAGCACCGGGCATTCGCGCGTGGCGATCTTGCGCGACTTCAGGCGCGCCAGGGCGCGCTCGGCCGCATAGCGCCCGACGGCTTCCGGATCCGCCAGTTCGCCCGGCGCGCGCATCGACGAATACCAGGCGTCGCGCTGCATGTCGTCGCCCTTGCCGGCGATCGGCGCAACCGAGACCGAATGGCGAGAGCTGGCGTAACCGCCGCGGAAGCCCCGCGTGTGTGCGCTGAAGAAATGGCTCTGCTGCGCCGAAACACCGGCGCCCTCGCTGTTGGTGATGCGCTTGTCGGTCGCGAAGGCCGCGGCCTCGCACCGCAGCGCGATGCGGGCGGCTTCCTCGCTGTCGATGCTCCAGGGATGGAACAGGTCCAGATCGGGCTGCTCGCGCGGACCGGCAATGTCGCCGGCATCGGGCAGGCCGGCCACCGGGTCTTCGGCCGTGAAGCGTGCGATGTCGTAGGCGGCCTGCACCGTCTGCTCGATCGCGGCGCCGGAGAAATCGGAGGTGCTGGCGTTGCCGCGGCGCTGGCCGATGTAGACGGTCACGCCGAGCGACTTGTCGCGGTTGCGCTCGACGTTCTCCAGTTCGCCCTTGCGCACCGAGACCGAGAGGCCGCAGCCTTCGGAAGCCTCCGCCGCCGCATCCGTGGCGCCCAGTTTCTTCGCATGGGCCAGCGCGGTGTCGACGAGTTGTTCGAAGGTGGCGCGGCTGTACGAAAAGCCGCTCGATGCACGGGAGGGTTCTGTCATGGCGGGGGCTATGATACTTGCGGCCTTCGCGGCCTCACCGGCCCTCGCGCCGCCCACTTCCCGCCATGTCACGCAAACCGAAAAAGGGCTACTTCGTGCGCGGCCAGTTCGTTGCCGAAGGCAGCGAACTCGACCTGCAGCTGAAGGCCGAACAGAAGCATTTCCAGGAGAACAGCAAGACCGAGCTCAAGCGTGAGAGCACGGAGCTGCAGAAGCTCGGCGAATCGCTGCTCACGCTGCGCGCGGAGCTCGTGGAGCGCCTGCAGTTGCCCGACAAGCTGCTCGACGCGCTCGAGGAAGCGCGCCGGATCACCAACTTCGAAGGCAAGCGGCGCCAGATGCAGTTCATCGGCAAGCTGATGCGCGGCCTGGACGAAGAGACGCTCACCGCCGTGCGGGACGCGCTCGACGACCAGCACCAGGGATCGGCTCGCGAGAGCCTGGCGCTGCACGAGGCGGAGCAGTGGCGAGACGACCTGATCGAGCGGGACGACGCCCTGCAGCGGTGGCTGGACCAGCATCCCGGCACCGACAGCCAGCAGCTGCGCGCGTTGATCCGCCAGGCCCGCAAGGACCGCCAGCCGAACCAGGACGAGATCTCGCGCGGGCTCGTGCCGCGCCACGGGCGCGCGTACCGCGAGATCTTCCAGATGGTGAAGGAGCAGCTGCAGCATGAGTGAGACGTACGACCCCGTTCGCATCGGCATCGTGTCGGTGAGCGACCGCGCCTCCAGCGGCGTGTATGAAGACAAGGGCCTGCCCGCGCTGCGCGACTGGCTCACGCGCGCGCTCAGGAACCCGATCACCTTCGAGCCGCGCCTGATACCCGACGAGAAGGACCGCATCAGCGCCGCCCTGGTGGACCTCGTGGACCAGGTCGGCTGTCACCTGGTGCTCACCACCGGCGGCACCGGCCCGGCGCGGCGCGACGTCACGCCCGAAGCCACGCTGGCGGTCGCCGACAAGGAGATGCCCGGCTTCGGCGAGCAGATGCGGCAGATCAGCCTGAGGTTCGTGCCGACGGCCATCCTCTCGCGCCAGGTCGCGGTGATCCGCGGCGAAGCGCTTGTCATCAACCTTCCGGGCCAGCCCAAGTCGATCCAGGAGACGCTCGAAGGCCTGAAGGACGAGGCGGGCAAGGCCGTGGTGCCCGGCATCTTCGCGGCCGTGCCCTATTGCATCGACCTGATCGGCGGGCCCTACCTCGAGACGAACGACGAGGTGTGCAAGGCGTTCCGGCCGAAGTCGGCGGTGCGGCCGCCGCGCGCGGCATGAATGCGCAGGAGCGGGTGCGGCACACGCTCGCGGACATCGGGGCGCGTGACGGCGAGCTGCGCTCCTTCGTGGCGGTGCATGACGAGGCCGGCGCCGCGCGCGAGCTGCAGCGCGCGTCGAGCAGCGGCGGCGCTCTGCAAGGCCTGCCGGTCGGCGTCAAGGACATCTTCGACACGGCGGCGCTGCCCACCCGCTACGGCTCCGCCCTGTACAGCGGCCACCAGCCGCGCAGCGACGCGGCCATCGTGCAGGCGATCCGGCGCGCGGGCGGCGTCGTGGTCGGCAAGACCAGCACGACCGAGTTCGCTTTCCTGAATCCGACGGATACGCGCAATCCGAATGCGCCGGGCCGCACGCCGGGCGGATCGTCGGCGGGATCGGCCGCTTCGGTCGCCGCCGGCCTGGTGCCGCTGGCTGTGGGCACGCAGACCGGCGGCTCGGTGATCCGGCCCGCTTCGTACTGCGGCGTCGTCGGTTTCAAGCCGACCTACGGCGTGCTGCCGACGCCGGGCCTCAAGCCGTTCTCGTGGTCGCTCGATACGGTGGGCCTTTTCACGCGAACCGTCGACGAGATGGCGGCTTGCGCGAGCGCGATCGCCGGGCAGGACTGGTCGCGTCCGGGCGGCGGCGGAACCCCGGTGTTCGGCATCGCGTGGGCTTATCCGTGGGAGCCGCTCTCCGCCAGCGGACGCAAGGCGCTCGAAGCGGCGGCCGCGGCGCTGCGCGAATCCGGCGCGACCGTGCGCGACGTGCACCTGCCCGAATGGCTCGGGCCCGTGTTCCAGGCCCACGATGCGGTGCAGGGATGGGAAGCTTCGCGCGCGCTGGCCGACGAATACGAATTCCATGCCGATGCGCTCTCGCCGATCCTGCGCGACTACCTGACGCAGGCGCGCCGTGTGGACGACGCGCGCTACGAGGCCGGCCTGGCCGACGCGGCCGCAGGACGGCAGAACCTGTCCACGCTGTTCGACGGCATCGACGTGCTGCTCACGCCGGGCGCGCCCGACGAGCCGCCGCAAGGCTACGGCTCCACCGGCGCATCGACCTGGAATCGCGCGTGGACGCTGCTGCACGTGCCCTGCCTCAATGTTCCGGGGCTGCAGGGAGTGAACGGGCTGCCGATGGGCGTGCAGGTGATCGCGCCGATTCGCGAAGAGGCGCTGTGCCTGCGCGCGGGGCGTGTTCTGCAAAACGCGCTGCGACAGCGCGGCTAAGGCTTCGCCTTTGCGGCCACCTGCTGCATCGCCTTGGCCACACCGCGCAGGATGTGGATCTCCTCCGGCGTCGGCTGCGCGCGGTTGAACAGCCGGTTCAGCCGCGGCATCAGCTTCTTCGGCGCGGCGGGGTCGAGGAAGCCGATGTCCACCAGCGCCTGCTCCCAGTGCTCCAGCATGCCGGCCAGCGCCTGCGCATCGGCCGCCTCCGGTTGCGAGGCCGACGGCGCCACGCCGAAGCCGCCCAGCGCCTGACGCCACTCGTACGCGATCAGCTGCACCGCCGCGGCGAGATTGAGCGAGCCGTAATCGGGCGCGGTGGGAATCGTCAGCGCGACGTGGCAGCGGTACACGTCCTCGTTGCGCATGCCGTAACGCTCGGAACCGAAGAGGAACGCGACTCCCTGCGAGCGCTGCGGCAGCAGCGGCAGGTGTTCGCGCGGAGTCGCCGTGGGCGGGCCGAAGTCGCGCGGCGTCATGGCGGTGGCGCAGAGCGTGTCGACGCCGTCGAGCGCATCGTCGAGCGTGGCGACCACGCGGGCCTTCTCGAGCACGCCGGTGGCGCCGCTGGCGCGCTCGACGGCTTCGGGACGCGACAGCACGTCGGCCCAGCGCGGCGCCACCAGCACCAGGTCGTCGAAGCCCATCACCTTCATCGCCCGCGCGACCGCACCCACATTGCCCGCGTGGCTGGTCTGGATCAGGATGAAGCGCGTCTTCAAGAGGTGCGAGGCCCGGTAAAATCGCGTGCATTGTCGCTGCCCGCATCGTCGGGCGCGTTCCCGCACCCAAGGTGCTGCTCCTGACCTGCCGCGCACGGAACCCACTGGATCCGTCCGGCCCTTAACAATCCATGCCGTCCAACCTGCACCCCATGCTCAACGTGGCCATCAAGGCCGCACGCGCCGCCGGCGCCATCATCAACCGCGCCGCCCTCGACGTCGAGGCGGTGCGCGTCTCGCAGAAACAGGTCAACGACTTCGTGACCGAGGTCGACCACGCGAGCGAGAACGCGATCATCGAAACGCTGCTCACCGCCTACCCCGACCACGCCATCATGGCCGAGGAGTCCGGCCAGAAACATGGCCGCCAGGGCTCCGAATTCGTCTGGATCATCGATCCGCTGGACGGCACCACCAACTTCATCCACGGATTCCCGGTCTACTGCGTCAGCATCGCGCTGCGCGTGGGCGACCGCATCGAGCAGGCCGTGATCTACGACCCGACTCGCAACGACCTGTTCACCGCCACGCGCGGCCGCGGCGCGTACCTGAACGAGCGGCGCATCCGCGTCTCCAAGCGCACCGAGCTGTCGCGTTGCCTGATCTCCACCGGCTTCCCGTTCCGCCCCGGCGACAACTTCAACAACTACCTGCGCATGATGGCCGAGGTGATGCAGCGCACCGCCGGCCTGCGACGTCCCGGCGCGGCGGCGCTGGACCTCGCCTACGTCGCGGCGGGCTACACCGACGGCTTCTTCGAGACCGGCCTCTCGCCCTGGGACGTGGCCGCCGGCTCGCTGCTGGTCACCGAAGCGGGTGGCCTGATCGGCAACTTCACCGGCGAATCCGACTTCATCGACCAGAAGGAATGCGTGGCGGGCAATCCGCGCGTGTACGGCCAGCTGGTCGGCCTGCTCTCGAAGTACAGCAAGTTCGCCACGGCGGGAGAAAAGGCGCAGGTGCGGCAGGCCGCGAACCTTGTGGCCCCCGAAACCGCGCCCACGACGCACGCCAGCGACGCGCCCGACGACCGGTCCCCCGAGTGAGATGACGGGGCCGCTCGCCGAGTTCTTCCGCCAGGATCCCTGGACCGCCACCGGCCTGCTGGCCGTCGCGGCCGTGGTGGCCGCGCTCATCGTGCACTGGGTCGTCGGCGCACTGCTGCGCCGGGCCACGCGCGGCGCGCCCATCGTGCACCAGGTGCTGGTCGGCGTGGAGCAGCCCGCGGGCGCGGCGCTGCCGCTGATCGCGCTGCAGGCGGTCTGGCAGCTTGCGCCCAACGACCTGCCGCTGATCGGCAACGTCAGGCATTTCAACGGACTGCTCCTGATCGCTGCCCTGACCTGGCTGGCGAGTGCCGCCATCCGCGGCCTCGCGGACGGAGTGATCGCGCAGCATCCGGTGGACGTGGAGGACAACATCCAGGCGCGCCGGATCCATACGCAGGCGCGCGTGCTGTCGCGCACGGCGATGGTGATCGTGCTGATCGCCGGCACGGCGATGGCGCTCATGACGTTTCCCGGCGCACGCCAGGTCGGCGCGAGCCTGCTCGCTTCGGCCGGTGTGATCGGCCTCGTCGCGGGCCTGGCCGCGCGGCCGGTGTTCAGCAACCTGATCGCCGGGCTCCAGCTGGCGCTGGCGCAGCCGATCCGGCTCGACGACGTGCTGATCGTCAAGGGCGAGTGGGGACGCGTCGAGGAGATCACGGGCAGCTACGTGGTGCTGAGGATCTGGGACGAGCGGCGGCTCATCGTCCCGCTTCAGTGGTTCATCGAGAACCCGTTCGAGAACTGGACCCGCACCAACGCCCACCTCTTGGGAACGGTCTTCCTGAACGTGGACTACGCGCTGCCGATGGAGCGGCTGCGCGCTGAGGCCCAGCGCCTCGTGGAGCAGTCGGCGGAATGGGACCGCCGGGTCTTCGCGGTGCAGGTCACGGACGCGACCGAACGCACCATGCAGGTCCGGGTGCTGGTGTCGGCGGCCGACTCGGGCAAGGCGTTCGACCTGCGGTGCAAGGTGCGGGAAGGATTGATCGCGTGGATCGCGCGCGAGCACCCCGATTGCCTGCCTCAGGTCCGCAACGCACCGGCCGAAGCCGAATCGCCCGGCGGCACTTCGCGCACCGCCGAGGCCTAGAAAAAGGCTACTGCCCGTCCCAGGCCATCGTCGGCCCTTGCGGCGGATGCCGCCGGAACGCCGACACGTACAGCTGGCCGAAGAACAGCACGATGTTCATCTTCTGCACCGCCTCGCGGTGCAGCCGCCACACGTGCTGCAGCTGGGCCGGCTTGACGCCGGTGGCCACGGCGTCGGCGAGTTCGGCGCGCGCCGCGGTGGCGGATTGCTGCGCCTTGGCGGCGGCGCGGCTCGCCGCCGAGCAGACCACCTTGAGGTAGCCCAGCTGGTGCTGCGGCACCACCACGAATTCGGATCTCCTGGCCGGCATCTGGAACGCCCTCCCTGCGGCTTCCGTATGGATGAATCATGCTGGCAAGCGGCCGGCGGCGCACCTGTAGGACGCGCACGACGCCGCATGTGGGTTCGTGGCAAACACCCGGTTACCTCGCGGATCAATGTGGTCCGACGAACAGAGGGCGCGCGAGCCTACGCGTCGTAGCGCCTGCCGAGCAAGGCCGCACCCCCTCATACCGCCGAGCATCCCGAGCGCGGCGTGCAGTTGCGCCGGGAGGACTGATTAGTGATCGAAAGAATCCACGCATCGCGGCCAAGGTCAGCGGTGCTCGCCACGGTGGCGACCCTGTTCCTGGCTGCGTGCGGCGGCGGTGGCGGAGACGGCGGACCCCCTGCCGCGGCCGCGCCGGCGTCCGGATCGGGCGCCACCGCCGTGCAGCTCAGCTCGAGCATCACCGCCGAGCCGAACAAGACTTACGAGGTCGTCGCGAACGGCGGCGGAGCGGTCGACATCTCGCTGGCCATGCCCAACGCGCAGCCCGGCAACACCGTCCGCGTGACCGGCATCGGCGCCGCGCCATGGCGGCTGACCACCGGCTGGGCTCCGCGGGGTGCCGCCAACCTCTCCGAGACCCCCATCGTGATCGACACGCGCAACCTCGCGGGCAACCCGCCGCCGGGGCAAAGCTGGACGGCGCGGCTCGGGCCCATGCAGTGGCACTGGGTGGCCTCCGACCGGCTCGGCCGCGTGCTGGTGGCCATGGACAACCCCGGACAGATCCACCTGTCGCGCGACGCCGGGCAGACCTGGGATCCGATGAACAGCCCCGTCGAGAACTGGGTGTCGGCCAGCGTCTACCACTCGCCCGCTGCGGGCGATGCCAATGGACTCGTGAACGTCAACGTGCTTGCGGCCGGCTTCGGCGGCGGGCTCTACGAGACGGGTCCGAACGGATGGACCGCCGTGCAGTCGGGGATCCCGGGCGTCTCCTTCGCCGGGCGCGATTGGGAATCCGTCTCGGCGATCGACAACGGCCGCGCCATCGTCGCGATGCTGAACGCGCCGATCTACCACCGCCTCTCGGCGACGGCCACGTGGCTGCCGACCGTCCTGCAAAGCACCGGCCAACCGCTTGCGCGAGGCTGGCGCGGCGTCGCGCTGTCGCAGACCGGCGTGGCGCTCGCGGCGTCGCAGGACGGCGACGTCTACGTCTCCACCGACCTCGCCGCCGGCTGGGTGGCCCGGCCCGTGGTGGTGAACGGCACGATCCTCAACGACTCCTGGTACCGGACCGCCATCTCCCCCGACGGCCGCGTGATGGCGCTGGCGGGCCGGTTCAACTCCGGCCTGTACCTCTCGCGCGACCAGGGCCTGACCTGGACGCGGGCGAACACCCCGGCCGGCGACTACACGGCCCTGTCGATCAACGGCGACGGCAGCGTGATCGCCGCGACGATCACCAACGCTTCGGCGGGCGGAGCCGCCGCGGGCAGCGTGCAGGTCTCGCGCGACGGCGGCCAGACGTTCGCCGCACTGCAGATGCCCGGGGCGGACACCAACTGGCGCGCCGTGGCGCTGTCGGATGACGGCAATGCGATGACCGTCGCCGCCGGCACGTTCACGGGCGCCACCGGCCAGCTCTACACCTCGGTCGGCAACCGGACGAGCTACGGGGCCGGAAGCCTGGGCGGCGGACAGGGCTCCTCGGTGGAACTGGTGTTCGAGGGATCGTCCGACGCGGCTGCGCGCTGGAGCGTGCGCTCGTCGAGCGGAAACTTCACCGTGAGGTGACCGGGCCACCGGGCGCGCCGCGCCGGTGCGCCGGCCTCAGCGGCCGCGAGCGCAGGTCTCGATGACCTGCGCCGCCAGCGGGGCCAGTTCCGCGACCAGCCGCCTCTCCGGCCCGGTGGGCTGGCGCGTTTCGCGGAAGTAGGTGCCGAAGGTGCCGAGCACCGAGCCTTCGCTGCTCTTGATCGGCATGCTCCACGCGCTGCGGAAACCGATCGACAGCGGCAGGTGCCGCAGTTCGGCCCACTTGCTGTCTTCCTGGAAACTCGGCGTGATGGTGATCTCGCCCGTCGCGGCGGCCGACGCGCAAGTGCCCAGGCCGGGATGGGGACGCAGGCGGTCGATGCGGTCCAGGTAGTCGGCGGGCAGGTTCGGCGAAGCGCCGTTGCGCAGCAGGCCTTCGCGGTCGAGCACCAGGATCGAAGCCACGGTGCGGCCGCCCGCGAACTGCTCGACGGCCGACGTCAGCTGCGACAGCGCTTCGCGCAGCGAAGAACCGCGTGCCAGGAGCTCCGATACACGGCTCCTGGCCCGTGCCACAAGCTCATGCATGGGGTTCTCGTCCAGCTCCGGATTCATCCGCTCAGTCTACAGGCGCCCGGGCGGAGGCTCTTCGTGAGGCCGGATAATCGGGACCCAGACAGCAAGGAAACCGACGGGGACCGCACCCGTCGCGTTTCGGGCACGCGGCGATGCCGCGCAGCACGGAGGAGAGTCCCCTGAGCACGGAAGAGATGGCCATCAAGGCCGACGGGCACACGCCCATGATGGCCCAGTACCTCGCCATCAAGGCCCAGCATCCGAAGACGCTGGTCTTCTACCGGATGGGCGATTTCTACGAACTCTTCTTCGCCGATGCGGAAAAGGCGGCGCGGCTGCTGGACATCACCCTCACGCGCCGCGGCATGTCGGCCGGCCAGCCGGTGGCGATGGCCGGCGTGCCTTTCCATTCGGTCGAGGGCTACCTCGCGCGACTGATCAAGCTCGGCGAGTCGGTGGCCATCTGCGAACAGGTGGGCGACGTCGGCGCGAGCAAGGGGCCGGTGGAGCGCAAGGTCGTGCGCGTGGTCACGCCCGGCACGCTGACCGACACCGAGCTGCTCTCGGACAAGTCGGAGGCCGTGCTGCTGGCCGTGCACCAGGGCTCGCGCCACCGGTGCGGGCTCGCCTGGTTGTCGGTGACGCAAGGCGCATTGCAGCTGGCCGAATGCGCCGGCGACGAGGTCGAGACCTGGGTGGCGCGAATAGCCCCCAGCGAGCTGCTGTTCAGCGCCGATGTCACGCCCGCCTTCACGCAGCGCCTCAACGCGCTGCGCTTTTCGACCGGCGTCTCCCTGACCGAGCGCCCAGCATTCCAGTTCGAAGCCGGGCTGGGCCTGCGCAAGCTGCTGGAACAACTGAATGCGGCAACGCTGGCTGCTTGGGGCGCGGACGAACTCACGCACGCGCACGCCGCCGCCGCCGCCCTGCTCAGCTACGCCGAGCACACGCAAGGGCGCGCGCTGTCGCACGTGCAAAGCCTGCAGGTGCAGCGCGACGACGAGCTGATCGACCTGCCGATCACCACGCGCCGAAACCTGGAGCTGGTGCAGACGCTGCGCGGCGAGGACTCGCCCACGCTCTTCTCGCTGCTGGACACCTGCATGACCGGCATGGGCAGCCGCCTGCTCAAGTGCTGGCTGCTGGAGCCGCGCCGCGACCGCACGCAGGCGCAGGAGCGGCTCGATGCGCTCGACCTGCTGCGCGGCGGCGCCTGGCAGCGGCTGCGCACTGAGCTCAAAGGCACCAGCGACGTCGAGCGCATCACCGCCCGGATCGCGCTGCGCCAGGTCCGGCCCCGCGAGCTGGTCGGCCTGCGACAGTCGCTCGAAAAAGCACGGCAACTCGCCGGGGCCCTCGAAGGCGGCACCGAGCTGCTGGCGCGCCTGCGCAATGACCTCGTGCCGCCGCCCGGCTGCGCGCAACTGCTGCAGGCCGCGATCATGGAAGAGCCCGCCGCGCTGGTGCGCGACGGCGGCGTGATCGCCACCGGTCACGACGCAGACCTCGACGAGCTGCGCGCCATCCAGGAGAACGCCGACGGCTTCCTGCTCGAACTCGAGCGCCGCGAGCGCGAACGCAGCGGCATCGCCAACCTCAAGGTGCAGTTCAACCGCGTGCACGGCTTCTACATCGAGGTGAGCCAGGGCCAGCTGGACAAGGTGCCCGCCGACTACCGCCGGCGCCAGACGCTGAAGAACGCCGAGCGCTTCATCACGCCGGAGCTCAAGACCTTCGAGGACAAGGCGCTGTCGGCGCAGGAACGCGCGCTCGCCCGCGAGAAGTTTCTCTACGAGCAACTGCTCGACGCCTTGCAACCGCATATCCCGGCGCTCAGCCGCCTCGCTCGCGCGCTGGCGTCGGTGGATGCGCTGTGCGCGCTGGCCGAACGCTCGTTGACTCTGGGCTGGTGCCGACCGCAGTTCATGAAGGAGCCGGGCATCGAGATCACCCGTGGCCGCCATCCGGTGGTGGAGGCGCGCCTGGCAGAAACTTCCGGCGGCGCGTTCATCGCCAACGACACGCGGCTCGGGCCCAAGCAGCGCATGCAGGTGATCACCGGCCCCAACATGGGCGGCAAGAGCACCTACATGCGGCAGGTCGCGCTGATCTGCCTGCTGGCCGCGATGGGCTCGTACGTGCCCGCATCGGCGTGCCGCCTCGGGCCGATGGACGCGATCCACACCCGCATCGGCGCGGCCGACGACCTGGCCAACGCCCAATCCACCTTCATGCTGGAGATGACCGAAGCAGCGCAGATCCTGCATTCGGCCAGCCCGCAGAGCCTGGTGCTGATGGACGAGATCGGCCGCGGCACGTCGACCTTCGACGGCCTGGCGCTGGCCTCGGGCATCGCGGCCCACCTGCACGACAAGACGCAGGCCTTCACGCTCTTCGCGACGCACTATTTCGAGCTGACCGAGTTCTCCGCGAAGCACCACTGCGCGGTGAACGTGCACGTCAGCGCCACCGAGTCGGGCAGCGACATCGTGTTCCTGCACGAGATCCAGCCCGGGCCCGCCAGCCGCAGCTACGGCATCCAGGTGGCGCGCCTGGCGGGGATGCCTGCGGCGGTGGTCAATCACGCGCGCCATGCCCTCGCCGCGCTGGAGCAGCAGCAGGAGGCTGCGCGCGAGCAGGTCGACCTGTTCGCGCCGCCGCCGGAGCCGGTGCGGCAGGGCCCGAGCCCCGTCGAGGCCGCGCTGTCGTCGCTGGACCCGGATACCATGAGCCCGCGGGAAGCGCTGGACGCGCTCTACGCGCTGCGGAAGAAACTGGACTCGAAATGACCTACTGCGTCGGCATCAAACTCAATGCGGGACTGGTGTTCCTGTCCGACTCGCGCACCAACGCGGGCGTGGACCACATCAGCACCTTCCGCAAGATGATCGTGTACGAGCGGGCCAACGACCGCTTCATGGTGCTGCTGACGGCAGGCAACCTGTCGATCTCGCAGTCGGTGCGCGAGATCCTGCAGGTCGAGCAGCTCAAGGACCCGGAAGGCGGCGAGCCGATCACGATCTGGAACGCCCGCAGCATGTTCGACGCCGCCCGCGTGCTGGGCCAGGCGGTGCGCCGCGTGTACGACCGCGACGCCGCGGCGCTCAAGCACGCCGGCGTTGAGTTCAACATCTCGATGATCTTCGGCGGCCAGATCAAGGGCGAGGGCATGCGCCTCTTCTCGGTGTATTCGGCGGGCAACTTCATCGAGGCCACGCCGGAGACGCCGTACTTCCAGATCGGCGAATCCAAGTACGGCAAGCCGGTGCTCGACCGCGTGCTCACGCCCGACACGCCGCTGGACGAGGCGGCCAAGTGCGCGCTGGTGTCGATGGACTCCACCATGAAGTCCAACCTGTCCGTCGGGCCGCCGCTGGACCTGGTGGTCTACGAAGCCAACCGCTACCAGACCGACAGGCTGGTGTGCATCGACATGTCCAACCCGTACTACCGGATGCTGCACTCCAGCTGGGGCCAGAAGCTGCGCGAGGTGTTCGACAGCCTGGAGGACCCGGTCTGGGACGATGCGCACACCGATACGCCGCTGAAGGTGGCGGATTCGCAGAACAAGCCGCTGAAGAAGATCACGCGGCCCGAAGAGAAACTGATCTGAGTCTTGGCCCTCGTCGTCTTCTCCCACGCCAACAGCTTTCCCGCCGCGACGTACGGCGTCCTCTTCAGGCAGCTTCGCTCGCGCGGATTCACCGTCAGGGCCGTCGATAAGTTCGGCCATGACGAACGCTACCCGGTCACCGACAACTGGCCGCACCTGGTGCAGCAGCTGCACGACTTCGCCGAGCGCGAGGTGGCGAAGGCGGGCGAACCGGCCTTCCTGGTCGGCCACTCGCTGGGCGGCATCCTGAGCCTGATGTGCGCGGCCCGGCATCCCCAGCTCGCGCGCGGCGTGCTCCTGCTGGATTCGCCGGCGATCGGCGGCTGGAAGGCCAAGGCGCTGGGCGCGGCCAAGTCGACGCAGCTGGTGGGCTCGATCTCGCCCGGCCGCATCAGCCGCAAGCGCCGCAACCGCTGGCCGAGCGCCGAAGACGCGCTCGAGCACTTCCGCCACAAGAAGGCCTTCGCCCGCTGGGACGAGCAGGTGCTGCACGACTACGTGCACCACTGCACGCACGAGCAGGACGGCGAGCGCGTCCTCGGCTTCGACCGCGACATCGAGACGGCCATCTACAACACGCTGCCGCACCACCTGGAAGGCGTGCTCAGGCGTCATCCGCTGCGCTGCCCCGCCGCCTTCATCGGCGGGCTGCAGTCGCAGGAGCTGCGGCAGGTCGGGCTGGCGATGACCACGCAGGTCACGCAGGGCCGGATGACGATGCTGGACGGCAGCCACCTGTTCCCGATGGAGAAGCCGCTCGCCACGGCGGCGGCCATCGAGGCCTCGCTGCGTTCTTTGGAGAGTTCTCCCTAAAGAGGGCTCGCATCGCAAGGTCGCCTGCGTCCTACAAGCGCGTGCCGCAGGGCCCCACAGGCCCCGATGGGTTCGAGGCTTCACAGTGGAGGCATGCCAACAGTTTCGCTGCGCACTGCGCACCAGGCCCCTCCCCTCGCGCTGCTCGCCATGGAACCGCTGCGCGCCATGTTCGACTTCGCGGCCTCCAGACTTGCTTTCGCTCCCGCGCAGCAGATTGGTGACGGGCATCCCGTCGTCGTCTTCCCCGGGCTGGGCGGCGCGCCGTTCACCACCTCGCACCTGCGCAGTTTCCTGTCCGGCTGCGGCTTCACCGCACATTGCTGGGGACGTGGCGTGAACACCGGACCGGAGGGCGACTTCGACGACTGGCTGGACGGGCTGGAAGCCGACGTGCGCCGCTGGCATGCGCAGAGCGGCCGCAAGGTGAGCCTGGTCGGCTGGAGCCTGGGCGGCATCTACGCCCGCGAACTGGCCAAGCGCTGCCCCGAAAGCGTGCGGCAGGTCATCACGCTCGGCACGCCGTTCGCGTCACTGCGCGGCAGCACGCATGCGGAGACGCTCTACAAATTCCTGCATGGCGACGTGGCGCAGCTCACCCCGGCCCTGGACGCGAGGCTGCGCGAATGTCCGCCCGTGCCCACCACCTCGGTCTACAGCAAGACCGACGGCGTGGTGTGCTGGCGCGGCTGCATCGAGCGCAAGTCGGCGCTGTCGGAGAGCGTGGAGGTGGAGGCGAGCCACCTGGGAATGGCGACGCACCCGGAGGTGCTGCGGATCGTCGCGGATCGCCTCGCGCAGCCCGAGGGGCAGTGGCGGCCGTGGAGGCGCAAGCGGCTGGCTTGAATCCTCTCAGTCCGACCGCGGCTTTTCCTCAGGGTCCGGCGACTTGCTGCGCCGGGCACGGAAGCCGTGGCGGCGAAGGTTCTCCAGCGCGCTCGCGGAGCCCAGGCCCCAGGTGCTGTCGCCTGCATCCGCCTCTCGCTGACCTGGCTCCTTCTCGTCGCCCTGCGACGAGTCGGGGCCTCTTTCCTGCTGATCCATCTGGCTACCCTGCCGGCCGCCGGCATGGGGCAGCCTCTGGCCGCCATGATGATGGCTGCCCGACAGCAGCCTTGTCGGACGCTCCCCGGCGGCGCAAGTAGGACTGAACGCGCACGGTCGGGTTGACCGCAGAGTCACGCATGCCACTCGACCCAGCCCATGCCCGAGGTCAGCAGCACCACGATGCCGAAGGCGATGCGGTACCAGGCGAAGGGCGTGAAGCTGTGGCTGGAGATGTAGCGCAGGAGCCAGCGCACGCACGCCCAGGCGCTCACGAAAGAGAACACCAGCCCGACGCTGAACATCGGCAGGTCCTGCGCCGAGAGCAGGCCGCGGTCCTTGTAGAGGCTGTACGCGCCCGCGCCGATGAGCGTGGGGATGGCGAGATAGAACGAGAAGTCCGTCGCCGCCTTGCGCGACAAGCCCAGCAGCATGCCGCCGATGATGGTGGCGCCGCTGCGGCTGGTGCCCGGGATCATGGCCACGCACTGCACCAGGCCGACCTTGATGGCGTCCAGTGCGCTCATCTGGTCGACGTCCGCGATGCGCACGGAAGCCTGCTGGCGGCGCTCGGCCCACAGGATCACCAGCCCGCCCAGGATGAAGGTGCTGGCGACCACCGCGGGCGTGAACAGGTTTTCCTTGATCGCCTTGCCGAGCACCAGGCCCAGCAGCACGGCCGGCACGAAGGCGATCAACACGTTCAGCGAGAAGCGCCGCGCCTGGTCCTGGGTGGGCAGCGCCGCCACCGTCGTGCTGATCTTCTGCCAGTAGACGATGATGACCGCAAGGATGGCGCCGGTCTGGATCGCGATGTCGAAGACCTTGGCCTTCTCGTCGTCGAAACCGAGCAGCGCGCCCGCCAGGATCAGGTGGCCGGTGCTGGAGATCGGCAGGAACTCGGTGAGCCCCTCCACCACACCCATGATCGCGGCCTTGGCCAGCAGGACTGCTTCCACTCGAAATTCCCCTCGTACTTCAAACGCGGATTATCGATTGCTCAGCAGTGGTTTTCGAGCCGATGGCCCGATCGGCTCACGAGAAGATGCATCGGACCGCGCCTACGCGCCGAGGCGCGGTCCACCTAATGCCGGGTTGGCAAGCACAGGCTCAAATGGAATCACCTTCATCTTCCAAGGAGCCGAACATGGGACGAGACAAACCCGCGGACCACGGCACGCCCACCTCGCTCGAAGGCGGTGATCACGACAGCGACAAGATGGCCCTGGGGCCGCACCCGGTGGGCACGGCAGCCGGCGGCCTGGCCGGCGCGGTCGCGGCCGGTGCCGCGGTCGGCAGCGTGGCCGGACCGATCGGTGCGGCCGTGGGCGGCGCCATCGGTGCGGCGGCGGGCGGCATGGCCGGTGCCCTGGTGGCCGACGCCGTCGACCCGAAGATGGAAGACGAGTTCTGGCGCAAGAACTGGAGCGACCGCAAGTACATCGACGGCGGCTTCACCTACGACCAGGACTACAGCCCGGCGTACCGT
Source organism: Ramlibacter henchirensis (assembly GCF_004682015.1). NCBI lineage: Bacteria > Pseudomonadati > Pseudomonadota > Betaproteobacteria > Burkholderiales > Comamonadaceae > Ramlibacter > Ramlibacter henchirensis. Next base: position 140,135 of record NZ_SMLM01000002.1, read on the forward strand.
TACGGCGTGGAGACGTACAACCGCTACCCGGACCGCCATTTCGACGAACTGGAGAGCGACCTCTCCACCGGCTGGAGCGGTTACCGCGGCGAATCGCGGCTGGAGTGGGAGCACGCCCGGCCCGCCTCGCGCGACGCGTGGGACCGTGCGCGGACGTTGGCTTCGCGCAACCTGCCGCGCGACGCTGACGCGGACAATCCCTGAGTCCGAGGGCTGACGGGCGCCAGCCCGTCAGCTTGCCAAATCGTCCGCTCACTCCGGGCGCAGTGCCTCGCGCAGCTGCGCCGCGCACAACTGCACGGCGACATGGGCCTCGTCGATGACGCGGCCCATGGTGATGAAGCCGTGGATCTGCCGCTCGAAGTTGACCAGCGCCGACCGGTTGCCCGCCTCGGTGAGCTTCTGCGCGTAGGCCAGGCCTTCATCGCGCAGCGGGTCGTAGCCCGCGATCAGCACGAAGGCGGGCGGCAGCCGCGAATGGTCCGCATGCAGCAGCGGTGACGCGCGCCAGTCCAGGTCCTTCTTCGGATCGTCGATGTAGTGGTCGTGGAAGTACGTGATCGTGTCCCGCGTGAGCAGGTAGCCCTGTCCGTTCGTCTGATGCGAAGGCCAGCCGCGGCGCTGGTCGGTCGCCGGGTAGATCAGGAGCTGGAACACGATGGGCAAGCCGCCGCGGTCGCGTGCGTCCAGCGCGACGACGGCCGCCAGGTTGCCGCCCGCGCTGTCGCCGCCGACGGCCAGTCGGGCGGGATCGAGCTTCAGCTCCGCGGCGTGCTCGTGCACCCAGCGCGTCGCTGCGATCGAATCGTCCACCGCCGCCGGAAAACGGTTCTCCGGGCCCATGCGGTAGTCGACCGACACGACCGCGCAGCCCGATCCATTGGCCAGCTGCCGGCACAGCACGTCATGCGAGTCGCGGTTGCCGATCACCCAGCCGCCGCCGTGGTAGTACACCAGCACCGGCAGCACCTTCGACGGCGCGGCGCCCAGCGGCCTGTAGAGCCGCAGCGGGATGTCGCCGGCCGCGCCCGGCGCGGCCAGGTCGCGAGCCAGCGCCACCTCGGGCGGGTCGGGCTGGGTCACGGCGCGGCGCACGAGGTAGTACTCGCGCGCCTTCTCCGGGGTGAGCGTGTGGGTGGGCGGGATGCCCTTTTCCTCGATCAGGCGCAGCAGCGCCTGGGCCTGGGGGTGCAGCATCGAACTCTCCTGGGCGGGCGGTTGAGCGCCGCAGTCTGACACAGGCCCCTGCACCGGCCGCAATTGACTCCCGGCCGGCGGCGTTTCGTCGCGGGCCTGCGGCGGTTCGTCGCGCGGGCCTCGAAACCGGGCGGGCCTGCGAGCACATTGCAGCCATCGACAGACGACCAGGAGCCCCGCCATGGAACTCACCCCCCTCATCGCCGTCCACATGACGTCCGCGCTGCTGGCGGTCGCCACCGGACCCGTCGCGCTGTGGGCCCGCCGCGCGGGCGCGCAGAGGCCCCGGCTGCACCGCGCCTTCGGCTACGCCTGGGTCACGCTGATGCTGGTCACCGCGATCTCGGCGCTGTTCATCCGCGACTTCGAGCTGCCCAACATCGCCGGCTACACGCCGATCCACCTGCTGGTGCCGGTGACGCTGATCAGCCTGTTCGGCGCCTTCTACAAGCTGGCCCACGGCAACATCGCCGGCCACCGGATGGTGATGCGCAACCTGTACTTCGGTGCGTGCGTCGTAGCCGGCGCGTTCACCCTGCTTCCCAACCGCTACCTGGGCCAGCTGGTCTGGAGCAGCGTCGGCCTGATCTGAACCCTTTCTCCACCCCCGTCCAAAGGAGCACATCATGGAAAAGAGACTGAGCGATCGCGACATCGAACGCATGGCGCGCCGCAGCGCGGGCGCCCGCCTCGGCTGGTACATCCACGCCGGCGTGTACGTGGTGATCACCACGGCACTGGGCCTGCTGTCCGCGATGGGCGGCAAGGGATGGGCCGTGTACCCGGCGCTGGGTTGGGGCGCGGGCGTGGTCATCCACGGCCTGGTCGTGTTCTTCCTTACGGACGGACGCGGCGTCTACGAGCGCCTGGTGCAGCAGGAGCGCGAGCGCCTGTCGATGCAGCGCGACCCGTGGTGAGTGCCTGAGCCCTGCCTAGAATGACCCGCTGATGTCCGCCCCGCCCGCCGACCGCCCGCTGCCGCTGTTCCCGGTCGTCCGCATCGATCCGCGGGCGAAGCTGCGGCACCTGCTGCAGACCTGGCTGTTCTGCATCGCCATCGCGGTGCTGCAGTACGCCTTCGAGCCGAACAAGCCCTTCCTGCCGAACCTGGCGTTCTCGGTCTCGATCGGCAGCTTCAGCTGGGCGGTGGTGGACCTGGGAAGGCACTTCTTTCCCTCCTCTCGCGAGACCGGCTGGCCCGACCGGCTGCCCGGCTTGGTGCTGGTGCTGGCGGGGATCGCGGCGGGCTATCTGGGCGGCACGTCGCTCGGCGATGCGCTGTGCCGCACCTTCGGCTGGTACGGCGAAGTCGCACCGGTGCACAGCGCGACCGACCGCCGCTCGGCGCTGCTCATCACCACGATGGCGGGCATCGTCGCCAGCTACTACTTCTACAGCGTCAGCCGCGGCCACTACCTCGAACGACAGATGGCCGAAGCGCGCCGCCACGCCGACGAGGCGCGCCTGAAGCTGCTGGAGACGCAGCTCGAACCACACATGCTGTTCAACACGCTGGCCAACCTGCGCGCGCTGATCGCGGTCGACCCGCCGCGCGCGCAGCGCATGCTGGACCACATGATCGCGTACCTGCGCGCCACGCTGGACGCCTCGCGTGCCACCACGCATCCGCTGCAGGTGGAGTTCGACCGCGTGCGCGACTACCTGGAGCTGATGGCCATCCGCATGGGTCCGCGTCTGTCGTACGAGCTCGATCTGCCGCAGGAGCTTGCGCAGCACCCGGTGCCCACGCTGCTGCTGCAGCCGCTGGTGGAGAACGCGATCCAGCACGGACTGGAGCCGAAGGTCGAAGGCGGCCGGCTCACGGTGCAGGCGCGTTCCGACGGCGGCGAACTGGTGGTCGTGGTCAGCGACACGGGCGTGGGCCTGTCCGGCCCGGTGGCGCAAGGCCATGGCTTCGGACTCACGCAGGTGCGAGAGCGGCTCACTACCCTGTACGGCCCCGCGGCGCGCCTCTCCCTCGACCCGCTCCCTTCCGCACCGGGGGAAGGCTGGGGTGGGGACACGCACGGGGCCCAGGTCACCATCCGGCTGCCTCTTCGCACCCAATGACTTCCCCCACCGCCGTCATCGCCGAAGACGAACCGCTGCTGGCGCAGGCGTTGCAGTCCGAACTCTCGCGCGCCTGGCCGCAGCTCCAGGTTGTCGCGACCGTCGGCGACGGCGTATCGGCCGTGCGCGAGGCCCTCGGACGAAAACCCGACGTGCTGTTCTTCGACATCCGCATGCCGGGCATGGGCGGGCTCGAAGCCGCCGCGCAGCTCGCGGACGACTGGCCCGCCGGCGAGGCCTTCCCGGCGCTGGTGTTCGTCACCGCCTACGACCAGTACGCGGTGCAGGCCTTCGAGGCGCAGGCGGTCGACTACGTGCTCAAGCCGGTGCAACCGGAGCGTCTCGCCCGCACGGTGGCGCGACTGAAGGATCAGCTCGCGCGCCGGCAGGGTGACGACCAGGGCCTGGACGCGGCCGTGGAGCGCTTGCGGCACCTGCTCACCGCGCCGCCCACGCCCGCTGCTCCGCTGAAGGTGATCCAGGCCGGCGTCGGACAGGGCATCCGCATGGTTCCGGTGAGCGAGGTGATCGTCTTCGAGGCCGCCGACAAGTACGTGCGGGTGCTGACCGCGGCCCAGGAATACCTCATCCGCACGCCGCTGAAGGACCTGCTGCCGCAGCTCGATCCCCACGAGTTCTGGCAAGTGCACCGCGGCACCGTGGTGCGGGCTTCGGCGATCGAATCGGTCACCCGCGATGAGGCGGGCAAGCTGCACCTCACGCTGCGCGGCCGGCGGGAGAAGCTGCCGGTGAGCCGGCTGTACGCGCATCTGTTCAAGGCGATGTGAGCGGCGGGCAGCGCCGCTCACCCCGGAACCTACCGCGTCGTCACCGACGCCCACCACTCCCGCGCCGTCGCCTTCAACGTGGCCACCGCCTCCGCATCCCCCTTCCACAGCGCCGACAGATACGACTTCGTCTGCTTCGCCGTCACATGCGGCGGGATCGGCATCACGTTGGGATCGGTCACCATGTCCAGCAGCACCGGCCGGTCGGACGCCACGGCCTCTTCCCAGGCCAGGCCGACCTGCTCCGGCCGGTCGACCCGGATGCCGCGCAGGCCCAGCATCTTCGCGTATTCGGCATAGGGGAACGCAGGCAGCAACTGCGACGCGTCGAAGCGCGGGTCGCCGGCGGTGGCGCGCTGCTCCCAGGTGACCATGTTGAGGTCACCGTTGTTGAGCACCATGACGATCAGGCGCGGGTCGTCCCACTGCTTCCAGCGATCCGCCACCGTGATGAGCGCATTGAGGCCGATCATCTGCATCGCGCCGTCACCCAGCAGCGCGAACACCGGCCGCTTGGGATAAGCGAGCTTCGCCGCCAGCGCGTACGGCATCGCGCAACCCATCGACGCGAGTCCTCCGGATACCGAGCCCATCATCCCCACGCGGAACTTCAGGTCGCGCGCGTACCAGCCCGCGACCGTGCCCGAATCGCACGTGACGATGGCCTCATCCGGCAACCGCGACGACAGCTCCCAGAACACGCGTTGCGGATTGATGGGGCGCGCGTCGCTCATCGCGCGCTCTTCCATCACCTTCCACCAGCGCGCCACGCCGGCCTCGACCTGCTCGCGCCAGCTGCGGTCCTGCTTGGGTTCGATCAACGGCAGCAGCGCGCGCAACGTGAGCTTGGCGTCGCCGACGAGGTTCACCTCCATCGGATAGCGAAGGCCCAGCCGCCGGCTGTCCAGGTCGATCTGCACGCCGCGAGCGGCGCCCTCCTTGGGCAGGAACTCCGAATACGGGAAGCTCGATCCCACCATCAGCAGCGTGTCGCAGCCTTCCATCAACTCCCAGCTCGGTTGCGTGCCGAGCAGGCCGATCGATCCGGTGACATACGGCAGGTCGTCGGGCACGGCCGCCTTCCCGAGCAGCGCCTTGGCGATGCCGGCGCCGAGGCAGTTGGCGGCTTCCAGCACCTCCTCGCCCGCGTGCAGCGCACCCGCGCCAACGAGGATCGCGACACGCTGACCCGCATTGAGCACGTCGGCCGCGGCCTGCAGCGCCGCCTGCGAGGGCACCTGCGCCTCGCCCGTCATGCCGATGCCGGTGTGCACCGTGCCGTGCTCGCGCGGCGGCGTCTCCACCGCGGCTTCCTCCTGCAGGTCGTGCGGCACGATCACGCATGTCACGGTGCGCTGGTCGCGCGCGATGCGCATCGCGCGATCGATCAGGTGCCGCACCTGGCCGGGCGCCATCGCGGTCTGCACGTACTCGTGCGCCACGTCCTTGAACAGCGCCGCGAGGTCCACCTCCTGCTGGTAGTCCCCACCCATCGCGGTGCGGGCCTGCTGGCCGACGATCGCCACCACCGGCTGGTGATCGGCCTTCGCGTCGTACAAGCCATTGAGCAGATGGATCGCGCCGGGGCCCGAGGTGGCCAGGCACACGCCGACTTCGCCGGTGAACTTGGCATGCGCGCACGCTTCGAATGCGGCGAGCTCCTCATGGCGCGCCTGCACGAACTGCATGCGATCGCCCATGCGGCCGAAGGCGCCGATCAAGCCGTTGATGCCATCACCGGGATAGCCGAACACACGCCGCACGCCCCACGCGTGCAGGCGCTCGAGGATCTGGTCGCCCACTGTCTTGCCCATCGGCGCAGACTAAGAACGCGAGTCGCAGCGCGGCGTCGGAGCAGCGCACGCGGCGCGGTAGGCGCTCTCGCGCGTCGTGCTGCTGTCGTGCGGAAGCGCTGCCGCGGACTCGCAGTCCTCCGACAGGAATTGCGGTCATGTCCTACAAACTAGTTTGAAGGCATGCGGTTTACTAAACCAACGGTTAGCAGGGGCGGGTCGCTGTGAAAGGCTGCCCACCCCTCGATGGAAATCACCCCGACTCCTCTGAGTCCCCTCCTCCTCCGGGGTGAGCTGGTCCGGCCCTCCGTCCCGCGACTGGCATGTTGCCCCCAGGCCCAAAGCCTGGGGGCTCTTTTTTTGCCTCGACAAAACTGCATTTGTACGAGTTCATTGCAGGGCTGTGTAGGAGGACGCACACAGGTAAGGTCCCTCCTACCATGGCACTTGAAGGGTTCGGGCATCCGGCGTCCGTACGTCGCGATACGGTGTCTTCACACGCCGGAAACAGAGGAAGGGACCGGCGGGAAGACACAACCCATGGCCGCACGCGACGACACCGATTCCCCCCGGGATCCCGAGAGCAAGCGCAGCAGAAACTCCGGACCCAGCGCACGCAACGCGCAGCGCGAGCGCGAGCGTGAGCGCGCGACAGCCGCCGCGTGGGGAGCCCCACGGCGCGGCCGCAGCGGCTACGGCATGGAGAGCATCCGCCCCTACCTGCGCGCCCAGCTTGAACAGCAGAAGCTCCTGCGCCCGACGTTCCCGCCCGAGGACGAGGACTACTTCGACCCGCACCTCGACGGCACTCGCAAGGGCCAGCCATAAAAAAACCCCCGCGGCGCCAATGCGCTTGCGGGGGCAGCCTTGGAGAGAACCGAAAAGAAGGGGTTCGCTCTTCAGCGATCACTCATCGAATCATCCGTGACGGCCGTGCCCTCTGCCGTGCTTGCCGCCATGGCCGCGGTCGTGGCTGCGCCAGTGGTGGCCGCCATGCCCGTGGCCGTGGCCGCGGAAGTGGTGGCCATGGTGGTGGCCGTAAAAGCTGCGGTATACCGGCTGGTGCACCACAACCGGCGCCAGGTAGCCGTTGGGATAGAGCACCGGCGCGGGCGCGTACACCACCGGGGGCTGCGTGTAGATCACTGGCGGCGCCGTGTACACGGGCACCGGCTGAACGACGACCGGGCGATGGTTGCCCACCCCGACCGAGACGCCGGGGGCCGCATCGATGCCCACCGACCAGTAGACGTCCCTTGCCTGCGCGCCGCCGGCGGCGGCCAGGCCGAGCGCGGCAACCGCGAGGGCCTTGTGGAACAGGGAGCGGAACAGCATATGAAATCTCCTGCAACGTTTGCAGAGGCGCGAACTGCACGGCCTCTGTGCGTATTTAACGCTGGGCAGGGGGTGCGGACTACGGCTGCACGGTCAAGACCGTTGCCAGACGTAACCCATCCGTTTCGCAGGCCAGCACGGGGCGCCACCTAGAATGCCCTTCAATATGACGTCTCCCGCAGAGAAAGACACCGCAAAACCCAGCAATTTCCTTCGCCAGATCATCGAACGCGACCTGGAGCAGGGAAATTTCGCACACCGGCGCTGGGCCGGCCGCCCCGCCGACGCCGCCACCCACCAGGCCGGCGAGCCCGATCCGGCCCGCATCCGCACCCGCTTCCCGCCCGAACCCAACGGCTACCTGCACGTCGGCCACGCCAAGAGCATCTGCCTCAATTTCGGCCTGGCGCGCGACTACGGCGGCGTGTGCCACATGCGCTTCGACGACACCAACCCCGAGAAGGAGGAAATCGAATACGTCGAGGGCATCAAGGACGCGGTGCGCTGGCTCGGGTTCAGCTGGGACGCGCACGGCACCAGCCACCTGTACCACGCCAGCGACTACTTCGATTTCATGTACCGCGCCGCCGAGTACCTGATCGAGGCGGGCCTGGCCTACGTGGACGAACAGTCGCCCGAGGAGATGCGCGCCAACCGCGGCGACTTCTCCCGCCCCGGCGTGGACAGCCCCTACCGCAGCCGCAGCATCGAGGAGAACCTGAAGCGCTTCCGCGAGATGCGCGACGGCAAGCTGGCCGACGGCGCCGCGGTGCTGCGCGCGAAGATCGACATGGCCAGTCCCAACATCAACATGCGGGACCCGGCCCTGTACCGCATCAAGCACGCCGAGCACCACAACACCGGCGACAAGTGGTGCATCTATCCGATGTACACCTACGCGCACCCGATCGAGGACGCGCTGGAGAACATCACCCACAGCATCTGCACGCTGGAGTTCGAGGACCAGCGGCCGTTCTACGACTGGCTGATGGACCGGCTGCGCGAAGGCGGCCTGATCAACCCGCCGCAACCGCGCCAGTACGAGTTCGCGCGCCTGAACCTCACGTACGTGATCACCAGCAAGCGCAAGCTGAAGCAGCTGGTGGACGAAGGCCACGTGAGCGGCTGGGACGACCCGCGCATGCCCACCATCGTCGGCCTGCGCCGGCGCGGCTACACGCCCGAGAGCCTGCAGCTTTTCAGCGAGCGCATCGGCGTGAGCAAGGCCAACGGCTGGATCGACTTCAGCATCCTGGAAGCCGCCCTGCGCGACGACCTCGACCCCAAGGCCGCCCGAGCGATGGCGGTGCTGGACCCGGTGAAGCTGGTCATCGAGAACTGGGGCGACCTGATGGGCGGCGACGACGCGCTGGACGAATGCAGCGCGCCGGTGCACCCCCACGACGAAAGCCGCGGCCGCCGCAAGTTCATGTTCGGCCGCGAGCTGTGGATCGAGCGCAGCGACTACGAGGAGACGCCGCCCAAGGGCTTCTTCCGGCTGTTCCCCGGCAACAAGGTGCGCCTGAAGTACGGGCACGTCGTCGAGTGCATCGGTGCGGACAAGGACGCGAGTGGCAACGTGGTGCGCGTGCGCGCGAAGCTGATCCCCGACACCAAGAGCGGCACGCCGGGCGCGGACGCGGTGAAGGTGAAGGGCAACATCACCTGGGTGGGCGTGGCCGATGGACTGAAGGCGGAAGTGCAGTTGTACGACCGCCTGTTCTCGGTGCCGCAGCCGGATACGGGGGAGAAGGACTTCCTCGAAGAACTGAACCCGGAGTCGTTGAAGGTGGTAACGGCGTACCTGGAGCCGTCGCTGGGGTCAGCGAAGGGGGATGAGAAGTTTCAGTTTGAGAGGCATGGTTATTTTGTGGCGGATCGGGTGGAGCATGGGCCAGTGGTCGGTCGATCAGTGTTCAACCGCATCACGGGCCTCAAAGACAGTTGGACCAAGTAGTCGGATGCGACAGTGTTCGAGCACGTCTCGTTCTCGTGAAGCTGCGGCTGTGGTGTGGCTCAAGCAGCGAGCCGCTCACGGCCGCCGATGCTGGCACCATCCGGCACGCGGCACGTTGCACGAAGCCGTTTCTCTGCGCACTGCGCGATAGCCTCGGGAGAACCCCATGCACCCCATCCGCCGCCACCTCCTCGCCGCCGCCTCCGCCTCCCTCCTCCTCCCCCCCCTCCTCTCCAGCTGCGCCCAACCCCGCCCCCGCGACGTCTACTCCCCCATCGTCGGCCAGGACGGCAAGGACGCGATGTGGGTGCCGACGCCGGACGCGGTGGTGGAGCGGATGCTGGACATGGCCGAGGTGAAGCGCGGCGACCGGGTGGTGGACCTGGGGTCGGGCGACGGCACGATCGTCATTGCGGCGGCAAGGCGAGGCGCGCGCGCCCGGGGCATCGAATACGACGCGAACCTGGTGGCCCTGTCCCGCCGCAATGCGCGGCAAGCGGGCGTGCAGGCCGATTTCGTGCAGGGCGACATCTTCCAGTCCGACTTCTCCGACGCCGACGTGGTCACGCTGTACCTGATGCCCGAAATGAACGAGCGGCTGCTTCCGACCCTGCTGGACATGAAGCCCGGCACGCGCGTCGCCTCGCACCAATTCGGCATCGGCCACTGGCCGCCGGACCGCACGGACGAAGTGGCGGGCCGCTTCGCGCACCTGTGGATCGTGCCCGCCAAGGTCGGCGGCACCTGGACGGCCCGGGTGGACGGGGAGCCGCCGCTGCAAGTGGAGCTTCGGCAGAACTTCCAGAAGCTGGAGGGTGACGCGCTGGTCGCCGGCGAGCGGTTCGAACTGGCACTCCCTCGCCTGCGCGGGCCGGCCATTCGCTTCGACGTCCGGGGTGGTCCCGCCGGGACGATGCGCTTCGAGGGCACGGCCGACAACGGCGGCCGCATTAACGGCACGGTGCTCACGGCCGGAGCGCATCCCAGGCCGTTCACCGCCACGCGGGCGTGAGCCTGCTGCTGGGGTGCTCGTGCAAGTAACGGCCACCCCACGACTGCAAGGATTGCTGGCAGGATTCCCGGCGGTGCGCATGGCACTCCGCCCTGCCTGCGCCGCCTTCCGCGATCACTCCAGGAACGTCCATGCAACTCCTCCGTCGCCAACTCATTGCCGCCGGTTCAGCTTCGCTGCTCCTGCCCCTGCTGCCCGGATGCGCAACCCCACCGCGCGAAGACTTCAAGCCCGTCGTCGGCCAGGCCGGCAAGGACGTCATCTGGGTGCCGACGCCTGACGCGGTGGTGGAGCGGATGCTCGACATGGCCGAGGTGAAGCGCGGCGAACGCGTCGTGGACCTGGGCTCGGGCGACGGCAAGATCGCCATCGCGGCCGCCAAGCGCGGCGCCCGAGCTCGGGGCATCGAGTTCAATCCGGACATGGTGGCCCTGTCCCGCCGCAACGCGCGGGAGGCGGGCGTGGAGGTCGATTTCGCGCAGGGCGACATCTTCCAGGCCGACTTCTCGGACGCGGACGTGGTCACGCTGTACCTGCTGCCCAACCTCAATGAGAAGCTGCGCCCGATCCTGCTGGACATGAAGCCCGGTACGCGCGTCACGTCACATCAGTTCACCATGGGTCCCTGGACGCCCGACCGCACCGACGACGTGTCCGGCCGCGACGCGCACCTGTGGATCGTGCCCGCGAAGGTGGGCGGCACCTGGACAGTGCGCGTGGAAGGCGAGCCCCCGCTGCAGGTGGAGCTGCGGCAGCAGTTCCAGCAGCTGGAGGGCGATGCGCTGGTCGGCGGCGAGCGGTTCGCACTGGAACTGCCTCGCCTGCGCGGACCGGCCATCCGCTTCGACGTCCGGGGCGGCCCCGGGGGGACGATGCGCTTCGAGGGCACGGCCGACAACGGCGGGCGCATGGACGGCATGGTGGCCACCGCCGGAGCGCAGCCCAGGCGGTTCACGGCGACGCGGTCGTGAGCGCGGACGGACCACCGTCTGCGCCCGCGTCCATGCCGTACGAACTCCACTACTGGCCCACGATCCAGGGCCGCGGCGAATTCGTCCGGCTTGCGCTCGAAGCCGCGGGCGCGCCGTACAGCGACGTCGCCCGCGAGGAAGGTGGGATGGAGGCGATGGAACACTATCTCTCGTCCGCCGACGTGCGCCGGCCGCCGTTCGCACCGCCCTTCCTCGTGGACGGCCGCATCGTGGTGGCGCAGACCGCGGCCATCCTGATGTACCTGGGGCCGCGGCTCGGGCTGGTGGGCAAGAGCGAAGCCGACGCACTGTGGACGCACCAGCTGCAGCTGACCATCGCCGACTTCGTGACCGAGGTGCACGACACGCACCACCCCATCGCGAGCGGGCTCTACTACGAGGAGCAGCAGGCCGAGGCGCAGCGGCGTGCGGCCGACTTCCGCCAGTCGCGGCTGCCCAAGTTCATGGGCTGGTTCGAGGCGGTGCTCGAACGCAATCCGCGCAACGCGGGCGGTGCTGCGCCGCACCTGGTCGGCAGCCGGCTCAGTTATGCGGACCTGTCGCTGTTCCAGGTGGTCGAGGGGCTGCAGTACGCCTTCCCGAAGGCCGCGCGCCGTGTGCTGAAGCGCGCACCGCTCGTGGCCACCCTGCACTCGGGGGTGGCCGCGCACCGGCGGCTGGGCAAGTACTTGGCCAGCGAGCGCCGCATCGCGTTCAACCAGCAGGGGATCTTCCGGCGCTATCCGGAGCTGGACGGCTGATTCGACGCGGCGGTCGAACGCAAGCTGCGCACGTGGGTGACTCGCTTTCAATCCTGCACCTCGATCCCGAGCTGGTCGCCATCGACAAGCCACGGGGCCTGTTGGTGCATCCGAGTGCGCTCGATGCGGGCGAGGAGCGCACCGCGCTGGGCTTGCTGCAGCAGCAGCTCGGCGAGCGCCTGTTCCCCCTGCACCGACTGGACAAGGCGACCAGCGGCGTGTTGCTGTTCGCGCGATCGGCTGCAGTCGCCCGCGAATGGGGGCAGGTTTTCGAAAGCGGCGCCGTGGCGAAGCAGTACATCGCGCTGGTCCGCGGCTGGCCCGCGGAAAGCGGCCAGATCGACTACCCGCTCGCACGCGATCCCGAACTCCCCTCGGCCGGCCAGCCCCGCGTCCCCGCTGTCACGCGCTACCGCCGCTTGCGTTGCTTCGAATGGCCGTTCAATGCGGACGGCCGGCACGGCACGAGCCGCTACGCGCTGATGGAGGTCGAGTCACTCACCGGCCGCCGCCACCAGATCCGGCGGCACTTCAAGCACATCGCGCATCCGCTGGTCGGGGACACGACGCATGGCAAGGGTGCGCACAACCGCGCGGTGGCGCAGTGGTTGGGAGTGAACCGGCTGTGGTTGCACGCGGCCAGCATTGGGTTACCGGGTGGGATGCGGATTGACGCTCCGGCCGGACCGGAGTGGACTTCGCTGTTTGATTCCGAGGCGGAGCGATGAGCCCGCCGCGAACGCATCGATGAGAAACGTCCCCTTGCGCCTGGCCGTACGGTCGTCCAAGCATCCCGCCCTCGCCGGCTCGGCCGAGCCCGGCGTGCACCGCATCGCGCCCGGGCCGCATGGACTCCGCGAAGCGTTGGTGCGCGTGCCACCACGCCAGGCCGAACCCGGCCAGCCGATCCCGCTGGCCTTGATGCTCCACGGCTCCGGCGGCGAGCCCGCTCACGCGCTCGACTACCTGGAGCCCTTCGCCTCCGATGCCGGCGTGCTGCTGGTCGCCCCCGCTTCACGCGACTACACCTGGGACGCGATCCTCGGACGCCGCGGCCCCGACATCGAGGCGGTGAACCACGCGCTGCACTGGGCCTTCGACCGCTTCCTCATCCACCCGCAGCGCATCGCGGTGGCGGGCTTTTCCGACGGCGCCTCGTACGCGCTCGCGCTGGGCCTGGCCAATGGCGACGTGTTCGGGGCCACGGTCGCCCTGTCGCCGGGCTTCATCCCGGGCGTGCAGCCGGTCGTCGCAGGCTCGCGGGTCTTCGTCTCGCACGGGACCCACGACACCGTGCTGCCCATCGATCGCTGCAGCCGCCGCATCGTGCAGGTCCTGCGCGAAGAGGACTACTACGTCACCTACGAAGAGTTCGAGGGAGGCCACGTGATCCCGCCGCGAATTGCCGAGCGGGCCTGCCGCTGGATGCTCGACGGCTGAGGGCGGCTCGGCAGGCCTGCGCCAGCCAAGAACTACGCCCTTCGTCAGCCGCGCCCGACAGCGCCCAAGCTTGCGATCACGCGATGCTCCGCGGATGAACATGATGAGCTCCGGCGCGGCACGCGCCACTTCCATCGGTGCCCTGGCGGCCGTGGCCGCAGCGGCCAGCGCGTTCTGGGTCGAGCAGCGCGCCCGCGCGGCCGAACGGCGCTACCAGGCGCACAACCACCTCGTCTACATCAACGGCACGCGGCTGCACTACCAGCTGGTGGGCGAAGGCCCGCCCGTGATGCTGGTGCACGGCAACCTCGTGCATGGAGCGGACTTCGAGGCCAGCGGGCTGCTGGAGCGGCTGGCGCGCAAGCACCAGGTGCTGGTGATCGACCGGCCCGGCTTCGGCCACAGCGACCGGCCACGCGACCAGGTGTGGACGCCCGCGCGGCAGGCGCGCTTGCTGCACCACGCGGCTTCGGTGCTCGGCCTGGACCGGCCTGTCGTCGTCGGCCATTCGCTGGGCACGCAGGTGGCGCTGTGCATGGCCCTGCAGGAGCCCTCGAGCGTGGCCGGTCTGGTGCTCGTGAGCGGCTATTACTGGCCGAGCTTCCGGCTGGACCGGTGGATGGCGATGCCGGCGGCCCTGCCCTTGCTGGGCGACCTGCTTCGCTACACGACCGAGGCCTGGACGGCGCGGGCGTCGCTCGGCCAGGCGGTGCGGTCCATGTTCCACCCCAACCCGGTGCCGGCCCGCTTCATCGAGCTGCTGCCGCGCGAGATGCTGCTGCGCCCCTTGCAGCAGCGGGCGACGCTCGAGGACGGCAGCGACATGGTGCCGCAGGCCCGCGCGCTCGCGAAGCAGTACGGCAACCTGCGCGTGCCCGTCACGCTGATCGCGGGCGCCAAGGACCGCATCGTGACGCCGCGGCAGACGCTGCGCCTGCAGTCCAGGCTGCCGCAGGCGCGGGTGCACATGCTCGCGGGCGTGGGCCACATGGCCCACTACCACGCGCACGAGCAGATCGAGCGGGCCATCGACGAGGCGTTCGGTGCGAAGAGGACGGGGACGATCGCATCCTTCGATCCACACGTGCCGCCCACCGTGCGCCCGATCATCGCGGCCCACGAGCAACGCAGCCGGGATGAAGCCAAGGCGCCGCTGCCCGAGGCGGCGGTCGATCGTTCGCCGTAACCCGCAAACGCGCGCGTTCAGGCGCGCGCCACTTCGTCGAGGAATCCGGCGATCGCCCGGTTGACCGGCTCCGGCTGCGTCACCGGTCCCATGTGCCCCAGCTGCGGGAAGTCCACGCGGCGCGCGTTCGCCAGCACGGGCACGAGCCGCTCGGCCACGCAGTGCGACGAGTCCGGCGAGCGGCCGCCGACCATGTACAGCACGGGGATGCGCAGTCGGCCCAGATCTTCCAGCGTCGCGGGCTCGGTGAGCAACGCGTGCGCCCAGCGGCGGATGTTGCGCACCGAATCCACGATGGGCGGGCGGCGCTCGGCCGGCGTGCGGTCGAAGCTGCCCTCGCCCATCCAGAAGTCGATGAAGGCGCGGGCCGCACCCTCGCCGTCGCCGCGGTCAAGGCACGCCGCGCTGGCGCGCACCGCCTGCTGGATGCCTTCCGTGCGGTTCGGCCGCGGCGTGTCGCGGTCCACCAGCGCGAAGATCGTGGGCTCGTAGACGGACAGGCTGCGCACCTGCGCGGGATGCATCAGCGCAGCCTTCAGCGCGATGCACGCGCCGTAGGAATGGCCGACCAGGTGCACGCCGCCGCGCGCGGAGGCGATCAGCGGCTCGATCAGGGCGACTTCGTCGGCGAGACGTATCTCGCGGTCCGAGGGCCACTCCGGCGACTTGCCCGAGCCCCAGGAGTCCACCGTCACGACACGAAACCGGTCGGCCAGCATCTCCATCAGCGGGCGCCATTGGCCCGAGTGCGCTGCGTTGGAATGCAGGCACAGCACCGTGGGGCCGGCGCCGGCTTCGCGGAAGAACGGTGCAGTGGGCATGGAGGCTCCGGCGTGGGCGGCGCGCCACTATCAGCCCGCATGCGCCAGGCGTCAACGCGTTCGCACAGCTGATCTTTCGGCGCATGTCGCGGAAAACTGCACGTCGCAGGCGGCGCCCTGCAACGGCGCCCTCGGCGGCTGTTTCGCACGGATGCAATCGCAGCTCGGCCGCGCGGCGCCAAGCTCTGCGGATCGTTTCTAATACGCCCGCTCCCGGGCTTATCGCCCTCCTCCGAGGCCGGCCAAGGCCGCCTCCCCGCCCACGCTGGCACCACAGGAAAGAGCAACGGCACCCCGCGGGTGCGAAGGATCGTTTGTTGCACGGCATCTCTTCTTCCATCGGCGCTTCGAAGCTGGTCCGCCTGCTGGGCGCATGGTCGCCCGTGGATGCGGATGCGGGCGGGCCCGACGTCGCCGAGCGAATGAGCACGTGGTTCGGCCCGCTCGATGCGATCCGGCTGCAGGCCGTGCACCAGGCCCTGCGCGCGGGTCCGGCCGGCGACACGCGGCGCGCGAAAACGAGCGGCAAGCAAGTGGATGCCGTCGCGCAGGACGTGCAGCGGGTGCGCGCTGTGCTGTCGAAAGCGATCTCGCAGGACCCGCTGGCGCTGGCCAACCTCAAGCCCGCCGATGAGGGCTTCGGCTACGCGTCCTATCAGCAACGCCACCTCGAGCTGCAGCGCCAGATGGGCCAGATGCTCGGCGCGTTGCGTGACCACGTGCGGCAGGCCGTCTCGCGCATCTCTCCACAACTGCGGCAGCTCGCCGTTCTCGACGCGGCATTCGAGGAGCTGCTCGCCGAGCGCGAGCAGGCCCTCTTGCCCACGACTGCGTCCCTGCTGGAGCGCCGCTTCCATCAACTGCGTTCGACATACCGCCAGGAGCAGGACGCCGCCGGCGAGCCGGACGATCCCGCCCAGTGGCGCCAGCCCGGCGGCTGGCTCCACACCTTCGAACAGGACTGGCGCCAGGCACTGCTCGCCGAGCTGGAGCTGCGCCTCGAACCCGTCGCGGGCCTGGTCGACGCGCTGCGCCACGAATCCGGAATCCAGAAAGCATGAACCACCGCTCCTTCGCCCTCGCCTTCTGCATCGGCCTGCTCGCGCTTGCGTGGGTGGGCTTCAGCTTCGTGGGGACCAGCTGGCTGGCCCTGGTGATGACCGTGGTGATCGCCGCGGTGTACCTGCTGGGCGCCTTCGAGCTGCGGCAGTTCCGCGCGACGACTGCGGGCCTGCGCAATGCGCTGGAAGGTTTGAACGAAACACCCGCGACGCTGCCCGACTGGCTGGAGCGCGTGCCTTCTCCGCTGCGCCCGGTCGTCCGTTCGCGCATCGAAGGCGAGCGCGGCGGCCTGCCCGGCCCGGCGCTCACGCCCTACCTCGTGGGACTGCTGGTCATGCTCGGCATGCTGGGCACCTTCCTCGGCATGGTGATCACGTTCAAGGGCGCGGTGTTCGCGCTGGAAGGCTCGACTGACCTGCAGGCCATCCGCTCGGCGCTGGCCGAACCGATCCGCGGGCTCGGGCTTTCGTTCGGCACCTCGGTGGCCGGCGTGGCCGCTTCCGCCATGCTGGGCCTGATGTCCGCGATCAGCCGGCGCGAGCGGCTCGAAGCCGGGCGGCTGCTCGATACACGCGTGGCCACCGTGCTGCAGCCGTTCTCGCTGACGCACCACCGGCAGGAAACGGTTCGCGCGCTGCAGGCGCAGGCGCGATCGCTGCCCGAGGTGGTCGACGCGCTGCACAAGGTGATGGAGCGCATCGAGCGCCGCAGCGAGCAGCTGGATGCGCAACTGCTGGACCGGCAGGCGCAGCTGCAGCGCGAAGTCACGCTGGCGTACTCGGAGCTCGCGCGCAACGTCGGCGCTTCGCTGCAGGAGAGCCTGGCGGCGAATGCGAAGACCACGGGCGAGACGGTGCAGCCGATCGTCGAGAAGGCCATGGCGAAAATCGTGGATGAATCGCAGCGGCTGCATCGACGCCTGGGCGACGTGGCGCAGTCGCAGGTGGATTCGCTCACCAGACAGTTCACCGCGGCGGAGCAGCAGCGGCTGCAGGCCTGGACCGACGCGCTGGAACGCCGCGCGCAGCAGGTCACGGATCGCGCCGGCGCGCAGTCGCTGCAGGCGCTGGAGCAGGTGTCGCGATTGCTGGAGCAGTCGCGGCAGCTGGTCGAGTCGCGCGCCGAAGTGGAATCGCGCTGGCTGCAGCAGCATGGCGAGCGCATGGACAAGCTTGCGCAGCTGTGGCGCACGGAACTCGGCGCGCTGCGGCAGGAAGAGAGCCAGCGGGGCGAGGCCGCGGTGCAGCGCCTGTCGGACCTGGAGGCGGCCGTCGCGCAGCACCTCGCCACGCTGGGCGCCGCGCTGGAAGTGCCCATCACGCGCCTGCTGAACACCGCGGCCGAAGTGCCGCAGGCCGCGGCCGGCGTGATCGGGCAACTGCGCGAGGAGATGAGCCGCGTGGCCGAACGAGACAACCTCGCGCTGCAGGAGCGCACCGTGCTGCTCGAGCGCCTGGGCGCGCTGGTGCAGTCGGTGGAACAGGCGTCGGGCGAGCAGCGCGCGGCCGTCGAAAGCATGGTCGGTTCCGCCACGTCGGTGCTGGAGCAGGCCCACGCGCGTTTCGCTCAGGCGCTCGATTCGCAGGCCGCCCAGGCGACCGACATGGCTTCGCGCGTCAGCGGCAGCGCGACCGAGCTGACCGGGCTGGCCGAGTCGTTCGGCGAGAGCGTGCGGCACTTCCAGGCCAGCCACGACAAGCTCACCGAGACGCTGCAGCGCGTGGAGACTTCGCTGAACCGCTCGACGGCTCGCAGCGACGAGCAGCTCGCGTACTACGTGGCGCAGGCGCGCGAGGTCATCGACCTGAGCATCGCTTCGCAGCAGGGCGTGATCGAGAGCCTGCGCCAATTGCAACAGGGCAAGGCGCGGCCGCAGCAGCCGGTGGCGGAAAGCCTCGCATGATCGAGCAGCTGGACGACGGTGACGCCGCGGCGCAGGACGTCGCGCCGGTCTGGACCGTCTTCGCCGACCTGATGGCCGGCCTGGTCGGCGCCTTCGTGCTGGTGCTGGTGGGCGTGCTGGTGGGCCAGATGGATCTGGTGGCGACACTGCAGTCGGAGATCGAGAAGCGCCGCATCGAGGAGCAGCGCCGCATCGCGCTGGAGAAGGCGCTGGCGGTTCCGCTCGCCGCCGGCCGCATCACCGTGGACAACGGCCGCATCGGCATCAGCGGCAGCGTGCTGTTCGCCGTCAACTCCGACCAGCTGCGTCCCGAGGGCCGGCAGCTGCTCAAGAGCCTGGTGCATCCGCTGCGCGTCTACCTGGGCGAGCGCAACGAGCTGCTGATGGTCAGCGGCTTCACCGACGACAAGCCCGTGTCCGACGGCAATCGCCGCTTCGACGACAACCTGGAGCTGTCGGCGCAGCGCGCGTTGAAGGTGACACGCGCGCTGGTCGAGGAAGGCATGCCCTCGTCGCAGGTGTTCGCGGCCGCGTTCGGACCGGAGCAGCCGGTGGCATCGAACGCGACCGAGCAAGGCCGTGCGCTGAACCGGCGGGTGGAGATGGCGCCGGTGCCGCGGGCTCCGGCAGCGAAGAGTCCGGCCACGACAGCGGCGGCTCGATGAACACGGAGTCGTCGCGACGCGTGCAACAAATTCAGCGGGCGGCCGGCTGCGCCCCGCTCGCCGAGCTGAACGCGTACCTGCGCGAGGTGGTCGCGCAGCGCAGCGCGACTGAAGACGATGGCGAGCCCGCGAATCCCGACGAACTGCCCAACGCGCGCCGCTTCCGCAAGGCGTGGGAAAGCGGCCGCACGCTAGATCGCCTGCAACAGGCTCTCGCGCGGACGCCGGCCAACGCCGGCCCGCTCAACTCGCACGCGCTGGTGCTGCGCTCGCTCGACCTGATGCGCGACCTGTCGACCGATTACCTGCGCCGGTTCCTCGTGCAGGTCGAGACCTTGCAGTGGCTGGAGAAGGCGCGCGAAAAATACCCGCGCGAACAGGCCCGCGGCGGCAAGCCGGCCGCCAAGGCGCGCCGGCGCAAGTAGCGGTCAGCAGGTTCTCACGCGGCCTTCGCGGTCGTACTGCACCGTCACCCCGCTGGGGAATTGCAGGTAGCGCACGCCGTCGATGCAGGCAATGGCGTGACCGGTGACGTTCGCCGTCACCTTGCGTTCGAACCAGCCGCAGCCGGCCAGGGCCGTGAGCAGCAGGAAGATCGGGATCCATCGTTCCATGGGCAGTTTCCTTGCCATTCGATGATGCGCCGCAGGGCTCCGCAGCGAGCGTGCAGCGCTCCGTCAACGGCTGTGCGGTGTGTCCGACAGCGGACGCTGCTCACCACAACGGGCTGGGCTTGCTGAAGTCCACCGTCTCGCGCACCGCCTCACGGATCTTCTGCAGCAGCGGCCGGCTGTCGTCGCGCCGCCATTGGATGGTGTACTCCAGCGCCGGCAGCGCGGGACGGCTCCGGAGTTCCACCACCGAGCCGCGCTCGGCCATCTGCTTCAGCCAGCCGTTGGGGAAGAGTCCGATGCCCACACCCGCGGCGATCAGGCCGGCGATGGCGGCCAGGTTGTTGCAGGTCAGCCGCCGGCCGGCTTCGAGGTTGTTGACCGCGAGCCAGTGCTCCAGCATGCGCGTCGGTCCGGCAGCGGCGGGCATCGTGATCAGCGCCGTGTCCTGCAACAGCTTGGCGGTGATGACGCGCTGGGCGCCGACCAGCGCCGGCGATGCGGCCCAGGAGAACCGCACTTCGGCGATGGCTTCGCTGGCGATGGCGCTGCGCGAGGAGTAGCCCGCCACCACGGCGAAATCGAGTTCGCCGCTTTCGAGACGCTGCTCCAGCGCAGCGCCCAGGTCGACTTGCGGCTCGAGCACCAGGTCCGGGTAGGTCGCGCGCACGAACGCGACGAAGTCGGGCAGCCAGGTGAGCGCGGCCAGCTCCCCCACGCCGAAGCGGCAGTGGCCTCGCACGCCACCGCCTTCGGCGACCAGCGTTCGCATCTCGTCGGCCAGCCCCAGCATGCGGCGCGCCAGCGGAAGCAGCTGCTCGCCCGCTTCGGTGAGCATGGCGCGGTGCCCGCTGCGGTCGAACAGGTCCTTGCGCAGCTGGGCTTCGAGCTCGGCGATGCGCTTGGACAGCGTCGACTGCGAGACGTGCAGCCGCTCGGCGGCCACCCCGAAGCTGGCGGCGCTGGCGGCCCAGTAGAAAGCCTCCAGCTGCTTGAGCGTCATGGTTCGGAAAAGTGAAGAAGCTGCTTCGCTTTTTATCACTTTTCCTTGATGGACCCGGCCGAGACAATCGACGCGAGGAGACATCCATGAACCAGCTTTCCCTGAAACTGAACCGCCGCCAGCTCGGCGTGCTCGGCCTCTCGTCGCTCGCACTGCCCACCTGGGCGCAGCAGCAGGAGTGGACCCCCACGCAGCCCATCACGATCCTCGTGGGCTTCGCGCCCGGCGGCTCGGCCGACCAGATCGCCCGCCAGCTGTCGTTCGCCGCGAAGAACGTGTTCCCCGTGCCGGTGGTCGTCGTCAACCGCACGGGTGCGGCCGGCGCGATCGCCGCGCAGGCCACGGCCGATGCAAAGCCCGACGGCTACACGCTGTTCGTGGGCGGCGGCAGCGAGACCACATCGGTGGCGCACTTCAACAAGCTCAACTACGACCCGCGCAAGTCGTTCACGCCGGTCATCAAGATCTCCCGCGCGCCCAGCATCCTGGCGGTGAAGGCCGACTCGCGATTTGCCGACATGAAGGCGCTGCTCGCCGAGGCCAGGCAAGGCGCCGAAAAGGTGTCGTACGGGTCCACCGGCGAAGGGGGCATCTTCCATGCCACCGGGCTGGTGTGGGAGAAGCAGGGCAACGTCAAGCTGCTGCACGTGCCGTACAAGGGCGCGGCCGATTCCATGAACGCGCTGCTGGGCGGCCAGGTCGATTGCGCTTTCGGCGCCTACGAAGAGATGAAGGCGATGATCGACGCCGGCCGGGTGCGCCCGCTGGCCCTGTTCTCGCGCAGCCGACTCCCCGCCCTGCCCAACGTGCCCACCATGACCGAGCTGGGCGTTCCCGTCGCGCTGGACAACATGAAGGGCCTGATGGGCCCGGCCGGCATGCCGGCGCCGGTGGTGCGCTACCTGCACGACAACTTCCGCAAGGCCACGCAGACGCAGGAGTGGAAGGACTGGGTCGCCAAGTCCGGCCTGACGGAGTCGTACGCCGACGGCGCCACCTGGCAGAAGGAGATCGTGGAGGCCTACGACACGATCGGCAAGGCGGTCGCGAAATGAAGTTGCGCGGTCCTATTGGTGCGGGCAGCCGCATCGGCTTCGTCGGCCTGGGCGTGATGGGCAGCGGCATGGCGCGTTGCCTGCTGCGCAAGGGCTATCGGCTCCAGGTGCATGCGCGCCGGATTCAGGTCGCGCAGGCCTTCGAACAGGCGGGCGCGAAGGTGGCCGCCGACCCCGCCGCGCTCGGCGATTGCGACCTGGTCTTCCTCAGCCTGCCCGATGCCGCGGCCGTCGAAGAAGTGCTGTTCGGCGCCAACGGCCTGGCCGCGGCGCTGAAGCCGGGCGCCTGCGTCGTCGACACCAGCACGATCGCCGCGAGCTCGGCGCGTGACATCGGCGCTCGCCTGGCCAAACGCGACGTGGCGTTTCTGGATGCGCCCGTCAGCGGCGGCCAGCAGGGCGCCGAGTCCGGCACGCTGGGCTGCATGATCGGCGGCCCCGCGGAAGCGGTGGAAGCCTGCCGCGAGGTGATGGGTGCCTTCTGCAAGACGCTCACGCACGTGGGCGAGCTCGGCGCGGGGCAGGCCGTCAAGGCCTGCAACCAGGTGGCCGTGGCCGGCGCGCTGATGGGCGTGGCCGATGCGATGGCGCTGGCACGCAAGGAAGGCGTCGACCTCGCGCAGATGCGCGAGGTGCTGATGGGCGGTTCGGCGCGCAGCTTCTCGCTGGAGAAGCACGGCCCGCGCATCATCGACGGCTCGTACACGCCGGGCTTCCGTGCGCGGCTGATGCGCAAGGACCTGCGCCTCGCCCTGGATGGCGCTCGCGCCGCGGGCGCGGCGCTGCCCGCGACCGAACTGGCCGAGCGCCTGCTGGACGAGCTGTGCGAAGGCGGCCGGGCCGACTGGGACTGGTCGGCACTGGCCCTCGTCGTGCAGCAGCGCAGCGGGCTGCCGGTGCCCGATTCGCAGGAATCGACCTGACCGCGGGTTCGACCATGCAAGCCCGGAGCCACACGGCCATCGCGGACCGCGCGCCCGAATCGCCGCCGCAGCCACGCGAGAACACCGCGCGGCCCGCGCTGCCGGCGCGCCATCGCGGCATCCTGTCGCTGGACGACTTCGAGGCCGCCGCGCGGCGCCACCTGCCCGAGCCGGTGTTCGCGTACGTCGCCGGCGCGGCCGAGACCAACCAGTCCTTCCGCGAGAACCGCGAGGTCTTCCAGCATTACGCATTCATCACGCGGGTGCTGGTGGACATCAGCCAGCGCACGACCGCAACGACGCTCATGGGCAAGCGGTACGACGCGCCGTTCGGCGTCGCGCCGATGGGCCTGGCCGCGCTGTCCGCCTACCGCGGCGACCTGGTGCTGGCGCAGGCGGCCGCGCGCGAGAACGTCCCGTTCGTCATGAGCGGCTCCTCGCTGATCCGGCTGGAGGACGTCGTCCGGGTGAATCCCGACGCCTGGTTCCAGGCGTACCTGCCGGGCGAGGACGGCGCCATCCGCGCGCTGCTAGAGCGCGTGCAGGCGGCGGGGTACCGCACCCTGGTGGTGACGGTCGACACCGCCGTCGGCGCCAATCGCGAGAACAACGTCCGCGCGGGCTTCTCGATTCCGATGCGGCCTTCGCTGCGCCTCGCGTGGCAGGGCCTCTCGCACCCGCGCTGGCTGATCGGCACCTTCCTGCGCACGCTGGCGCTGCACGGGATGCCGCACTTCGAGAACAACTACGCCACGCGCGGCGCGCCGATCCTGTCGCCGAACGTGGAGCGCGACTTCTCCGACCGCGGCCACCTGGACTGGCGGCACTTCGCCATGATCCGCAAGCTCTGGCCCGGCGCGCTGGTGATCAAGGGCGTGCTCAGCCCGGTGGACGCCGCGTCCGCGGCCCAGGCGGGTGCGGACGGGATCATCGTGTCCAACCACGGTGGGCGGCAGCTCGACGGAGCCGTGGCTCCGCTGCGCGTGCTGCCCCGCATCGTCGAGGCCTGTCCCGACGTGCCGGTGATGCTCGACAGCGGTCTGCGCCGCGGCAGCGACGTGCTCAAGGCGATGGCGCTGGGCGCGAAGTTCGTGTTCGTCGGCCGTCCGTTCAGCTTCGCGGCCGCCGTGGCCGGCGAGGCCGGCGTGCTCAAGGCCGTCGAGTTGCTCCGGCAGGAGGTGTCGCGCAACATGGCGCTCCTGGGCATCACGTCGCTGGAGCAGCTCGACGAAAGTTTCCTCGTCCGCACCACGCCCGAGGCGTGAGCGGCGCCGATTTCAACAAAGGTCCCCCATGGTCGGTCTCCAGATCCTCAAGCGCCAGCGGCGCATCGCCGAGCGCTACGTGCAAGCCTTCGCCACGCTGCCGGTGGCGAACGTCAGCGACTGCATGTCGCGCATGACCGCGGGCGGCTCGCGCCTGCGCCCCATGCACAGATCCGGCCGCCTCGGCGGCCCCGCGCTCACGGTGAAATGCCGGCCCGGCGACAACCTGATGATCCACAAGGCGCTGGAGCTCGCCGAGCCCGGCGACGTGATCGTGGTGGACGCCGGCGGCGACCTGACCAACGCGCTCATCGGCGAGCTGATGGTGACGTACGCGATGAGCCGCAAGCTCGGCGGCTTCGTCATGAACGGAGCGATCCGCGACGTGGACATGATCGGCGCGGGCAGCTTCCCTGTGTACGCGGCGGGCGTGACCCACCGCGGCCCGTACAAGGATGGTCCCGGCGAGATCAACGTGCCGGTCGCCATCGACGGCATGGTCATCCATCCGGGCGACCTGGTGATCGGCGATGCCGACGGCCTGCTGTGCGTCCCGATCGACGAGGCCGAAGGCATCATGGCCGCCGCCATCAAGAAGGGCGAGGCCGAGGCCAGGACATTGCAGGACATCGCGGCCGGCAAGCTCGACACCTCGTGGATCGATGCCGCCTTGAAGCGCATCGGCTGCGACCCGAACCCCCGCTGACCATGACCGCCAAGCGCGTCGCACGCACCGACCTCTGGCTCGATGCCGTGTTCGACCAGCGGCTCTCGGCGGAGCCCGGTGTCTCGGTCGCCGTCTTCCCAGTCCGCGGTGATCCCGCGGCAGCCTGGCGAGCGCTCGAGCCGGCCCATGTGTACCAGGTCTCCGCGGCCAAGGACGAACTGCCGCGCGAGTGGTGGGCGTCACGTGAACTGCTGGCGCGCTGCCCGCGGCTGCTGTGCGTCTCGTCCACCGGGGCAGGCTACGACACCATCGACGTCGCCGCCTGCACCGAAGCGGGCGTGGCGGTCGTCAACCAGGCCGGCGGCAACGCGGCATCGGTGGCCGAGCACACGCTGGCACTGATGCTGGGCGTCTCGCGGCGGATGGCCGAATGCGATCGCCGCATGCGGGTCGAACGCGGCTTTCCCCGCGAGGAAGTCATGGGCCGCGAAATCCGCGGCAAGACGCTGGGGCTGGTCGGCATCGGCCACATCGGCTCGCGCGTGGCGGCCCTGGCCCGGGCCTTCGGCATGGAGGTGATCGCGACCGATCCGTTCGTGGCCGACGACGAGGTCGCTCGCCGCGGTGCGAAACGCGTGCCGCTGGCCCAGCTGCTGGCGGAGGCCGACTTCGTGTCCCTGCATTGCCCGCGCGACGCTTCGACGCTGCGCATGATCGACGCCGCGGCCTTTGCCCGCATGAAGCGCGGCGCGATCTTCGTCACCACCGCGCGCGGCGGCATCCATGACGAGGCCGCGCTGGTCGAGGCGCTGCGCTCCGGGCATCTTGACGGCGCAGGCATCGACGTGTGGGACCAGGAACCCCCGCCGCTGGACCACCCGCTGCTGCGGATGCCCAACGTGTTCGCGACGTACCACACGGCCGGCGTGACCCACGAGGCCCGTCGCAACCTGGCGCTGATCTCCGCGGAGCAGATCGCCGGTGTGCTTCGAGGCGAGCGTCCGCCGCGCCTGGTCAACCCCGATGTGTGGCCGCGGTTCGCCGCGCGCCGCGCAGAAGCATTCCAAGAGCGGTCGTCGTAGACCGCCGTTTCCGAGCCGGCCCGCCCGGGCCCATCAGTCCATCCCCCGAGAGGCAGACACATGAACCGCAAATCCTTCCTCAAGCGCACGCTTCCCGCCGTCCTGGTGTCGGCGACCGCCCTCTTCTCCGCGCTGGCGCCGAGCCTCGCCCGGGCCGCGTACCCCGAGCAGCCGATCAACATGATCGTGGCCTACGGCGCCGGAGGCGGCACGGACATCATCGCCCGCGTGATCGCGCCCTACATCGAGAAGTACCTGGGCAACAACGCGAAGATCGTGGTGCACAACCGCGCGGGCGCGGGCGGCGCCATCGGCTTCCAGCAGCTGGCGTCTGCCGCGCCCGACGGCTACACGATCGGCTTCATCAACACGCCCAACGTGCTGACCATCCCGATCGAACGCAAGTCCAACTTCAGCTGGCAGGGCTTCGACCTGCTGGGCAACGTGATCGACGATCCGGGCAACTTCTCGGTGCACGCGGACAGCCCGGTGAAATCACTCGCCGACCTGGTCGCGCAGGCGAAGGCCAACCCCGGCTCGGTGACGGTGGGCACCACCGGCATCGGCTCTGACGATCACCTGGCCATGCTGATGTTCGAGCGTGCCGCCGGCGTGAAGCTGACGCACGTGCCCTTCAAGGGCGCGGCCGAGGTGCATCGCTCGATCGCCAGCAAGGAGATCACCGTCGCCGCGATGAACGTCGGCGAGGCGCTGCAGTACGCCAAGGGCGGAACGCCCCTGCGCAACCTGGGCCAGATGAGCACTTCGCGCACGAACCTCGCGCCCAACCTGCCCACCTTCAAGGAGCAGGGCTTCGACATCGTGCTCGCTTCGCTGCGCGGTATCGCGGCGCCCAAGGGCCTGCCCGCGCCGATCCGCGAGCAGCTGGTGCGCGCGATCGAGCGAGCCTCCAACGACCCGCAGTTCCAGGCCCAGGCGGCCGGTTACTTCGCGCCCCTGCGCTACCTGCCGCCGGCGCGCTACGAGACGGAACTGCGCGAGGCCGAGGTCGGCTTCCGGCAGCTGTGGAAAGAGTTGCCCTGGGGCGACAAGTAAGGCTTTTTAGGCGCCGCGGTCCAGGATCGCGGGCAGCCCGTCGAAGGTTCGGATGTGGAGATCGGCCTCGGCCTTCTTCACACCGGGCCTGAGCGTCCGCGCCGTCTTCATCCATTGATGCAAGGAAGTGTCGATCACCGGGTTGCCCGACACTTGGGAAACGTGGAGCAGCCCCAGAACTGCGAACCGGCGTGCGGTCCAGTTCGCGCGGTGCGACGCACCATCGCAGCATTGCACTTCGGACACTGAGGCGCACCGCCCGACATCTCGCGGGGCGCACCGACAGCTGCAGGACGGGCTTCGGCAAGCGACCGCCGCGCCTGCTCAATCAAGCCGAACAGCTTCGGGCCGTCGACGAGCCTGATGTTTCTCCCTTCGGCGAACGCGCGCGCGTCGGAACTGAATCGACCGGACGTGACAACGAAACCCGCCGTGGCCCCGCGCGCCGCCATGACGCCGAACAACTCCCGCACTACCTGCACGCCGACCTGCGTGGCCTTCCATTGCTTGCACTGCACCAGCGACGTCTCCGTTCCTTTCCGTAGAACGAGATCGACACCTCCATCCGGCCCTGCAGCTCCGGTCTCCAGCACGGAATAGCCCTGCAGGCGGAATGCTTCACCAACCAGCAACTCGAACTCTTTCCAGCTGATGCCGTTGAGCGCTTCGACCGACTGCGCGGCCACTCCGATCACCAGGTCTTCGCGCCTGCGGCGGCCGATGAAGGAAATCAACGCCGCCACGAGGCAGAGAAACGGGACGAAGTACTGGCCGACTGAGGCAAAAGTCGCCAGCAAGGTTTGCGTCACCAGCTGGCCGACCTGTCCGGGTGAAGCGACGGCACTGGGAGACATCGCCATTCGGTGCAGCAAAAGGTAGAAGACCAGCGCCAACACGACACCGCCCCACCAAGGCAACAACGCCACCACTTCCACGAAATCGTCCGCAACGCTTTGGCTGCGTCTTCTCCTGCCCATTTTTCTCCTCCCGAGTGAACGCGCGGGCATGGTAGCGGCGCGAGGACCTGGCCGGAAGGGCGAGCCTCTGGCCGATGGATCTGCGCCACACACGTGGCAGCACAATCCCGTGCATGCGATCACAAGGAACGGTCGTGCGCTGGGACGACGCACGAGGCTTCGGCTTCATCCGGGGCACCCAGGGAGGCCAGGACATTTTCTTCCACGTCCGCGACTTCCGGACGGCGTCGGGCCATGCACCCCGCATCGGGCTCGACGTCGCTTTCGAACAGATCCAGGTCGGCGGGAAAGGACCGCGCGCCGTGGCCGTGCAGCCGGCCGGCGCTTCCGTGCAAGCTGCGACAAAGCCTGCACCGTCCGCCAAAGCGCATCGAGCCAACCCTCGGTCCTCCTCCGCGGGTCCATCCAGCGGCGCATGGCTGGTGCTGCCTCTGATGGCCGCGTATGCAGCCGTGCTGGGCTGGGGTGTCTGGCACCAGAAGCTCGCGTGGTGGATCTTCGCGGCTTCGCCTCTCATCAACCTGCTCGCATTCTTCGCTTACTGGCAGGACAAGCACGCAGCCGAAAAGGGCCGATGGCGCACGTCAGAAAAATTGCTGCACCTCTGGAGCCTGGCAGGCGGCTGGGGCGGCGCGTGGCTGGCGCAGCAGGTGCTTCGGCACAAGTCCCGCAAGACGTCGTTCCTGCAGGTCTACGGGTTCACCGTCGTCGCGCACTGCGCCGCGCTCGGCGCGTGGCTGCAATGGGTGCGCTGAACGCTGCGCCGTTCGCTCACTCCAGCGGCAACGACATCGACACCCCCGCCCGCCAGGCAGGATCGACCCCGACGCGCCGCGAAAGGTCCATGCGCATGCGCACCTGCCGCGTGAGGTCCAGCTCGCTGCCGAGCGCCAGAGTGGACTCCGGCGCGACGGCGTCCCACGCCATGCGGCGGGCCAGGCTGGCTTCGGCGCTGGCACGGCGCGTGAGTTGCACGCGCGTGTCCAGCCGCACGCCTTCGCGCGCCTCCGCGCCGCCGGTGGGCGAGCGGAATTCGCGGTCGGCCGCCGCATAGGACAGGCGCCAGCGCAGCCGCTCGCCGGGGCTGACGAGGCCGATGCCCCAGCGCTGGCCGCTGCCTTCGGGCGCGGTCGATTGCGCGGTCAACGCCTGCAGCGCGGTGCCGCCGCCAAGCTGCTGCAGGAGTTCGAATCCCTGCGCGCTTTGCGTCGACGTCCACTCGGCGCGCGCTTCCGCCGTGAGGCCCTCGAACAGCCCTGCACGGTAGGCGGCGGCGCCGAACCCCTGTCCATAGCGCCGGTCGGTCGTGTCCCAGCCTTCGCGCAAGCGCCCGATCTGCACTTCGTAGTCGGTGGCGCCCGCTCGCAAGGGCTGCGGGTCGCCAGGAGTCGGTGCGGAGGGGCCGCCGCCCGTAGGCATGAGACGCCGCGCTTCGGCGCGCCAGCGCTCTTCCCAGCCGACGCTCGGGTGCAGGCCCAGGAACGCGGGCGCGGCGACGGGCACCGGGTCCGCACGCAGCGGCTCACGCAAGGTCACGGCGCGGCCGAAACGCAGGCCGGTGATGCGCGCGGGCGGACTCCAGCCGGCGCCGCCGGTGTAGCCGTCGCCCACGACCATGCGGCCCAGCGGGCCGGGCGCAGGCATGTCCCAACTCGCATCGACGCCGCCGACGGGTTGGTCCAGCGTCCCTGGGGCGATGCGCACCTGCGTGCGCAGGCGGGTCGGTCCGGCTTCGACTTCGCCTTGCAGCAACAGCCGGCCCTGCTGTCCTTCGCGCGGCGGCACCAGCTCGTAGCGCAGTTGCACGTCGGGCGTCTCGAGCGAGCCGCTCGCCGATTCGGGCGGGGGCGGCGTTTCGGCCTGTGCCATGCCCGAAAGCACCGCGGCCAGGGCGGCGCACAGCGGACGGCAAGGGGACCAGATCGATCGCGGCATGGCAGTCCGTCCCATGCTAGGCCTGCCGTTGCGGCCTGCTCGTCTGTGACAAAGCCTTGCGGCCTGCTCCGCGGCAACCGTGGCATAGAGCACGGCGAGGTCCCGCGGCCTGTTGCGGGCGCGCAATAAGGAAGGACAGGTAAGGCGAAAGTGCTCGGCTTACCGCGCGAGACGATCCTCCAGCAGCGCCATCAACTCCTCGGGCGCGACCGGCTTGGTCAGGTGCGCGTCGAACCCCGCCGCCTTCGCGGCCTGCTGGTCGCTTTGCTGGCCCCACCCCGTGACGGCCACCAGCAAGGGCTGGCGATCCTGGTCCGCCTGCGCGCGGATCCTCCTGCAGGCTTCGTAGCCGTCGATGTCGGGCAGGCCGATGTCGAGCAACGCGACGTCGGGCGCCTGGTCCAGCGCGGCGCGCACGGCCGATTCGCCGTCGTGCGCGAGCGAGACGCGGTAGCCGCTCATGCCGAGCAGTTCGCCCAGCGTTTCGGCGGCATCGCGGTTGTCGTCGACGACCAGAACGCGCGCGCCGTTCTCCTGCGCGCGGCCGGGCGCGGCCTGCGGCTCGATCGAATCGACCGGTGCCTCGATCGCCGCCAGCTCGATGCGAAAGCAGCTGCCCTGCCCCAGGCCATGGCTGTGCGCGCGGATGGTGCCGCCATGCAGTTCCACCAGCCGCTTGACCAGCGCCAGGCCGATGCCCAGGCCGGTGTTGCCGCCGTGGCCGCTGTGCCGCTCCTGCACGAACAGGTCGAAGATGCGCTCCAGGTTTTCCGGCGCGATGCCCACGCCGTTGTCCTGCACTTCGACGATCGCCCGCTCGCCGTGACGGCGCACGTGCACCGAGATGCGGCCGCCGCCGGCAGTGAACTTCACGGCGTTGTTCAACAGGTTCACCACGCACTGCGTCAGGCGCGTGACGTCTCCCCGCACGAAGGGCGCGGGGCTGTCGATGTCGCGCTCGACCGAAAGGCCGGCGCGCGTGGCCGCGGGCGTGATCGAGTCGACGGCGGTCGCCGCCACTTCGCCCAGGTTCACCGGCTCGTGGCGCAGCTGGATGCGGCCCAGCGTGATGCGCGAGACGTCCAGCAGGTCGTCGACCAGGTGCGACATGTGCAGGGTCTGCCGCTCGATCGCGGCGCGGGCGCGCTCGACCACGGGGTCTGCCGGTCCGCGCAGGCGGATCAGTTCGGCCGCATTGCGGATCGGCGCCAGCGGATTGCGCAGCTCGTGCGCCAGCGTGGCGAGGAATTCGTCCTTCTGCCGGTCGGCCTGGCGCAGCATCGACTCCTGGTGCTCGGCGACGCGGCGGCGGGTCTGCTCCTCGGCGCGCCGGTGTTCGGCCAGGACGCCGTCGCGCAGCGCCTGCGCGAGCAGGTCGATCTCGGCGATGCCGGTGTCGCGTCCAGGCGGGGGCGAGCGGCCGGCCAGCACGTCGTCCCCGAGTTCGCGCAGGGGTCGCGCCAGCTTGCGGCTGAGCACGCCGGCCAGCAGCGCGCTGACCACCACCGCCGTCAGCAGCAGCACCACCAGCGCGAGCGACGTCCACCGCGTGGGGAACAGGTCGCCGGCATGCGGCTGCGCGACGCGGACCGTGAAGCCCACCGGCGACACCGCGTAGGCCCCGGTGAGCCGGACGCCGTCGCGCGCCGTCGTGCGGTAGAAGCCGCTGGTGGCGCCGGGCTCCATCTTGATGGGCGAGGACAGGTCGGCGGTCCGCGCCGCCGCAGCCTCGTTGGCCGCGACCACCGCGCCGCGGCGGTCGACCAGCACCGCGCGGATGTCCGGCGCGCGCACGGCAGCCTGCAGGCGCTCCTGCAGCAACGCCGGCGGGAACGAGAAGATCAACGAATAGTGCGACACGCCGCTGCGGCGCACGGGGATGGACACCGACAGCGCGGGCCGCTGGATCTGCACGCCGTAGTAGAGATCGCTGTACACCGCGCGGCCGGTTTCGAACGCCTGCCGCGAGAGGTTGCCCGAACTCAGCGGCAGCGGCCGCCCTTCCCACAGCGCCTCCTTGCTCTGCGCGCCCAGCGTCCACAGGTTGGGCAGCGGCTGGCCACGCTCGACGGCGGTGTTGAACAGCACCTGGCCGTCGGGCCCGACCAGCACGATCAGGCTGCCGGGGATGTTGGTCGTGACTTCGGACGCGAATTCGCGCATGTGCTGCCAGTCGCCCTCATCGAGCAGCGGCGAGGCGGCCAGCACTTCGAGCTGCGCGCGGGCGCGGTCGAACTCCGCGTCGGTCGCCTGCGCCAGCGTCTGGGCCAGGGCCGAGAGGCGCGTCTGCGCGAGGCGGTTCTCCTGCACGGTCTGCAGGATCAGCAGCACCAGCGTGCCCACCAGCAGGGGCGCGAGCACGGCGGCGAGCAGCCGCCAGAGGGTCTGGTTGAGGGTACGGGGGCGGGAAGGGGGCATGGCGGCGCGTGCGCCGCGCGCAAGGCGCGCGGCGACCCGGCCAATCTACCGAAGCTGCGCGGCGCCGTCGTAGGACGGCGCCGCCGTCGCGTTGGGACGACGGGCTCAGACGCCCTGCTGCCCGCCGCCGACCATCCAGGGCGTGCCGAAGCGGTCGGTGAGCATGCCGAAGGCTTCGGCCCAGAAGGTCTTGCCCATGGGCATCGTCACCGTGCCGCCGTTGGCGAGCGTGTCGAACACCCGGCGCGCTTCGGCGGCTGTCGGGTAGTTGAGGGCCAGCGCGAAACCCGACATCGGCTTGTGCATGCCTTCGGGCGAGTCCGACGCCATCAGCATGCGGCCATCGGGCAGCACCACGCAGGCGTGCATCACCCGGTTGGGGTCGCCCGGCGGGCAGGATCCCGGCTCGGGCGACTGCGCGTAGCTCATCATCATTTCCATCTTCCCGCCGAGCGTGCGTTCATAGAAGCGCATCGCTTCGGCGCAGTCGCCGTCGAAGAAGAGATAGCTGTCGAGGGTGGGCATGGCGTTCTCCTGTGCGTTGGGATGGAAGAGCAGCCGGGCTCGCGCCTCGGCTCCTCTGCGCATGAACGACGAACGAGGACCCCGGAAATCGACATGCGGCCCGGTGGCGGCCGCTTGCGGCTTCGGGGGGCCGGCCGGATGATCCGCGCCCCACTTCCTTCAAGGAGTCTCCCCATGAACCAGGACACCCGTGAACTCGTCGTGCTGATGACACGAGGCACCGACCACGAACTGTCGTCGGTCGCTTTCACGATCGCGTGCGGCGGCATCACCGCCGGGCTGAAGGTGACGGCGTTCCTGACGAGCTCGGCCGTGGACCTGGTGCGCAAGAAGGCGGTGGACACGACGCACGTGCAGCCGATGGATCCTCTGCGGCAGCTGGTGCAGGACTTCGTCTCGCGCGGCGGCACGCTGGTCGCCTGCCCGCCGTGCGTGAAGGCGCGCGGCTACGTGCAGGAGGACTTCATCGAGGGCGTGCAGATCGCCGGCGCCAGCGTGATCCACGAGAAGTTCAAGGCCGGCGCGGCGAGCCTGAGCTTCTGAGTCCGGCGCGGATCAGCAGCGCATCTCCCGGTACTTCACGCGCTGGATCGCGACGTCGCCGAGCTCCTCCTGGGTCGGAGCGGGCTTGGACTTCAGCCGCGCCTCTTCGCGGCGGATGGAGCTTTCCAGCTCGGCGCATTTCCGGCGCGCCTCGGGCGGCAGCTGCGCGCGGTTCATCGCCTTCGCCCGGTCCTGCGGCACGGGCGCTTCGTACGTCTTGGACACGCGGCGCGAGCCCATCGGCGCCGCCGCGCAGGGCGCGTGCGAGTAGGTGTGGTCGTTGCACTTGTAGACCGGCTGCTGCCAGCCTTCCTGGGCCAGCACGGACCCGGCGGGGAGCAGGAACGCAGCGGACAAGAGGGTGAGGCGAAGGTTCGGCATGGCAACTCCCGGAAAACGGCTGAGCTTGATCCTGCCAACAGCGCCAGCTCCAAAGGTCCGGCAAGTGCAACGCATCGTGGAAGGCGAAAGAAATTGGTGAGGAATGTAACGAGGCTCTGCCGTACGTCGCACCGAGGCAACTCTTCAGGTGGTTCCCCGCGTCGTGCCGCGGAGCGCATCGGGTCTTACCCGCAGACCTGCACTATCTTGCTTCAGGAGATTCCTCGATCACCGAACCGTTGCCAGCGGCCGCCGCCTGCGCGAGACTGTGCCGCATGGCTCACCTCAACGAAACGCTGCTGGTCGTCGACGGCCACGCGGATTGCCGCGAGACGCTGGCCATGGCGCTGGAGTTCTGCGGCTACACCGTGTGCACCGCCGCCACGAGCCATGAAGCGCTGGTCTGGCTGCGCGACCGCACGCCGCGCGCCATCCTGGTCGACACCCACCTGCTCGGCGGTTGCGGGCTGGACGTGGCCCGCGTGCTGCGAGCCAATCCCCGGTTCGACCGCACGCGCATCGTGCTCACCGGCACCTGGTTCACGCCGCAGGACCGCGCCTGCGCTGCCGCGGTGCCGGTGGATGAGGTCTGGATCAAGCCGATCGACTTCGGCGAACTGGTGCGCCAGCTTTCCCTGGCCCTGGCGTGCACCGCCGACGACTCCCGCCGCTGATCCCCGCATGGCCAGGAAGTCTCGCGGCCGGCACTTCTCCGACACCCTGCTGGGCACGGCCGTCACGCTGTTCGGCCTGGGCATCCTGCTGCTTCTGATCCGCTCGATGCTGGGCGACTCTTCCAGCGAGATGCTGCAGGCCGTCATCAAGGGCGTGTCGGCGCCCGCCCCGGTGGTGCTGCTGGCCGGCCTGGTGCTCGGGGCCGTGGGTTTCGCGCTCAAGCCGCGTGCGAGCCTCGCGCGCCGGGCCGCGGAGCCCACGTTCTTCCCGGCCGATTCGACCGACTTCATCGGCACCATGACGCCGCCGGCCGAGTTCGAGGAGGCGCCGCCGCACCGGGGCGAGCGGCAGCCGCCGCGGGCCTGGGGCGCGCAGGTGTTCCAGGACATCGAGTGGCGGCGCTTCGAATCGCTGTGCTCCAGGCTCTTCACGCAGGCCGGGTTCGACGTCCGACCGCAGTCGCATGGTCCCGAGGGCGGCGTCGACATCTGGCTGCATTCGCGCAGCGCGCAAGGGCCGATCGGTGTGGTGCAGTGCAAGCACTGGCGCGTGCGGCCGGTGGGCGTGCAGCAGTTGCGCGAGTTCGTGTCGCTGATGGCCTCGCACAACCTGGCGCGCGGCACCTACATCACCACGTCGACCTTCACCGCCGATGCCCTGCGGTTCGCCCGCGAGCGCGGCATCGACACGCTGGATGGCGAGGGGCTGCTGCAGCTGATCGCGCAGCGCTCGTCCGAGCAGCAGCAATCCCTGCTGGCGCACGCCTACGAAGGCGAGTACTGGCGGCCCACCTGCGGCAGCTGCGGGTTGAAGATGGTCGAGGTCAGCCCGCGCACGGGCGGCGCGGGCTTCTGGGGCTGCGCCGACCTGCCGCGCTGCCGCTTCACGCTGCCGGTGGTGCCGCAGGCCTGACGGCGGCGCTCATCGCGGCTGCCCGCGCCGCGCTTATGCGGGAACGGAAGCCGCCGCCGCGGGCACCGGCATCGTGAACCGGAACGTGGCGCCCCGGCCCGGCTCGCCCTCGCCGCGCACCGCCCCGCCCTGGCGCTGGATCGCGCGCGCCACCGTCGCCAGGCCGATGCCCGTGCCGGGGAACTCGTCCTGCCGGTGCAGGCGCTGGAAGGTGCCGAACAGCTTGTCGGCGTGCTCCATCTCGAAGCCGGCGCCGTTGTCCCGCACGTAGAACTCGCCGCGCGCCACCGAGCCGCCGACGACGATCTCCGGTCGCTCCCGGCAGGCGGTGAACTTCCAGGCGTTGCCCAGCAGGTTCTCCATCACCGAGCGCATCAGGCGCACGTCGCCCAGCACCACCAGTCCGGGCTCGACCCTCCAGCGAAGCTGGCGCCCGGGCGATCCGGCTTGCAGGCCCTCGAGGATCTCGGTGGCGATGGCGCTCAGGTCGACCCGGCCGCGCACGACCTCCGCCTGCGACACCTCCGCCAGCGACAGCAGGCCCTGCACCAGTTGCACCATCTCTTCGGCGTTCGCCTGGATGCGCTGCAGGAAGTGCTCGGCCTTCGAGCCCGAGGGCAGCGGCCCGAGCTCGCGCTCCAGCAACTGGGCGAACGAGCCGATGCGCTGCAGCGGCGACTGCAGGTCGTGCGAGACCGAGTAGGAGAAGGAGCGCAGTTGCTCGTTGGCCAGCCGCAGCGCGGCCTCGTTGGCCATCAGGTCGGTGATGTCGGCGTCGATGCCCACCCAGAACGCGATACGCCCGTCCTCGCCGCGCACCGGCGTCGCGCGGTACGACGTCGTGTGGAACGTGCCATCGCGCGCGCGGATGCGCCGCGTGCCCTGGAACACGCTGCCGTCGTCGCGGCAGCGGGCCCAGTTGGCGCTGACCACCGGCAGGTCGTCCGGGTGCAGCACTTCCCGCCATTCCCAGCCTGTCCATCGCGGGGGCTCGCCGCCCACCAGCTCGTACCAGGCCGGACTGAAGAACATGGCGCGGCCGCGCGGGTCGACGGTCCAGATCGGCAGCGGAGCCTGTTCGGCCAATGTGCGGAACAGCGCCTCCTGCCGCTGCAGCTCGCGCGTGCGCTGCGTGATGCGCTCCTCCAGCGTGGCGTTGAGCTCGCGGATCTCCGCCAGCATGCGCACGCGCTGGGTGACGTCCTGCTGCGCGCCCTGCAGCCGCACGACGCGGCCGGTGGCATCACGCACCGGCTGGCCGATGGAGCGGATCCAGGCTTCACGGCCGGTCGCCGTGCGGACGCGGCCTTCCATGTCGAAGGGCTCGCCCTCCTCCATGCAACGCTGGAACGCACGTTGCGCATTGGCGCGGCCGGCGGGGTGGATGAAGCCATTGACCTCGCTGAGCGTCAGCGAGGCGCCGGGCGGCAGGTCGAGCATCGCGGCTGCGATGTCCGAGAGGAAGATCCGGCCGCTGCCCGGGTCCAGCTCCCAGCTGCCCAGGCGCGCGAGCTGCCCGGCCAGCCGCATCATGTCGGCCTGGCCCTGCAGCTGCTCCTGCGCCATCTTGAGTTCGTGGATGTCGGTGGAGGTGCCGTACCAGGACACGATCTCGCCGGCCGAGTTGCGGTTGGGGCGCGCGCGAACCAGCTGCCAGTGGTCGGTGCCGTCGCCGTAACGCAGCCGCACTTCCGCCTGCACGGGCTCGCCGGACGCGAGGCCGAATGCCATCTCCGCTTCGGCGCGAACAGCGTCTTCCGGGTGGACGAGCTGAGGCCAGCGCACGCCGCACGCTTCCTCCGTTTCGCGCCCCGTCACGTCGGACCAGCACTGGTTGACGAACTCCACCACGCCGTCGGAGTTGGTGATGAACACGATCTGCGGCATGGCCTGCGCCAGCTCGCCGAAGCGCTGTTCCAGGTGATGGCGGCGCGCGGCTTGCCGCTGCAGCTGCAGCGCCAGCGCCGTGGCCGCGAGCACCGACAGCAGCCAGATGCCGCCCGTGAGCACGGCGAAACGCCGCCAGGGCGCCAGCAGGTTGGCGTAGGAGGATCCCACCATCACGACCAGCTGCGGATACGCCGGCGCCGTCCGGTAGGCCACCAGGCGATCAGTGTCGTCGATGGGGCTGGGGCGATGGAACAGCCCTTCGGGCGCGGCCGGCAGCCACTCGGTGAACAGCGGCGCGTGCGAGAAGTCGCGGCCGAGCATGGATTCGTCCGGCGGACTGCG
Source organism: Ramlibacter henchirensis (assembly GCF_004682015.1). Lineage (NCBI taxonomy): Bacteria > Pseudomonadati > Pseudomonadota > Betaproteobacteria > Burkholderiales > Comamonadaceae > Ramlibacter > Ramlibacter henchirensis. Next base: position 177,356 of record NZ_SMLM01000002.1, read on the forward strand.
CATCAGCAGCTGGCCATTTCGGTGCAGCAGGCTCACGACGCCGCCGCTGCCGACGTCCAGCCCGCTCCACACCGACTGGAAGTAGGTCGGCTCGATGGCCGCGACGATGACGCCCTGGAAGCGGCCCGCTTCGTCGCGCAGCGCGCGCGAAACCGTCATCTGCAGGCGGCCGGTGGCGCGGCTGCGAATCGTCGCACTGACGTAGGCGGTGGGCAGCCCGCTGGCCGCCCTGGGAGCGAGAAAGTATTCGCGATCGCGTCCGGTGGGCTTGCCCGATGCGCCTTCGCTGTGGTGGATCACGCTGCCTTCGGCATCGGTCACCCAGAGCGCGCGCACATACGGCAGGTCCTTGAGTTCGGTGCGCAGCAGGGTGTCGCCGCCACTGCCCTCGAGCCGGCCTTCCTCGGCGGCATCGTGCAACCGGTGTTCGGCGGATTGCAGGCGCTGGTCGACCGCCTGGATGCTGCGGACGGTCTGCTCGGTGATGACGCGCGCCAACGCCGTCGTGATCTGCTCGCCCCAGCGCACCGCCTCGCCGCGCAGCAGCCACAGCGCGGTGGCGAGCAGCACCCCGGAAACCGCTGCAAACAGCGCCAGCCATCCAAGCACGCGGCGCCGTGGCGGAGCCGCGCCGGGCACCGACAGCGACAGCACCGTGGGCCCGAAATCCGAGTTCGTGGGCGGCGTATTCCTCATCCCTGACTTGTCATTGTTGGGCCGGGATCATGCTTGAGCGCGGAAGGCCCTGCAATGCAGGCGATGGCGTTGGGGCAACGTCTGCTAAGGTCTTCGTGACATGAGCGCGCCCTCGACCTCCTCCGCGTTGCAGTTCAGCCACCACCCCGAACTCTGGACGCGCTTTCCCGAACTCGTGCCCGGCGTGCTTCACGCAAGCGGCCTGCATGCTCGCGTGGCGATCGACGAGCAGCTGGCGCGCTTCAACGCGCAGGCGCGCGACCGGCTGAAAGAGGCGGGGTCGGAGTCGGAGCTGCCCGAGATCCAGGCCTGGCGCCGCGCTTTCTCGAAGCTCGGACTCAAACCGACCCAGTATCGGTGCGCCTCGGAGTCGCTGCTGCGGCGCTTTCGCAAGGAGGGCGAGCTGCCGCGGATCCATCCGCTGATCGACTTGGGCAACGCCGTGTCGATCGCCTTCGCCGTGCCGGTGGCGGTGCTGGACGTGGAGCGGGTGGACTGGCCGCTGCAGGTGCGCCTCGCACAGGGGAGCGAGCGCTACGAGGCGTTCTCGGGCGAGACCGAGCATCCCGATGCCGGCGAGGTGAGCTTCGTCGACGCCGCCGGGCGCGCGCATGCGCGGCGCTGGACACATCGCCAGAGCGGCTGGTCCGCGGTGCGCGACGAAACGCGCGAGGTGCTGATCGTGTCCGAGGCCCTGCATGCGACCGCGGCCCAGGACATGCCGGTGCTCGTGCAGGCCTTGAAGGAATCGTTGCGCGAGGTCTGGGGCTTCGAGGCGCAGTCCGCCGTGCTCACCGCGGCGCAGCCGATGTTCACTTTCTCAGTACACGGACGCTGATCGCGCGGTTCGCCGTCGAAGGAAAACGACAGCGCTTTTGCCGTATCGCGCACCGAGACGCATACTCGCGGGCCACAACGAAAAACGCGCGCCGCAGCGGCGCCTTGCACGGAGGACTCTCGATGGGACTGATGGACCGCCTGTTCGGCAGGACGCCGGCTGCGTCGTCCGCGCAGCGCGCCGGGCCGTCCAGCGCGCAGCCGAGCGTCGGCCCCTCCACGCGCGGGGCCAACTCGCCGCAGGCGATTCGCAAGGAGCTGGTGCGGGTCTCGGTTCGCGACACGCTGCTGCACAACGGCATCCCCGCCACGTGGCTGCGCGCGGAGCCGCTCACCACCTCGGCGCCCGGGCGCGACGTCGGCGTGCACGTGCGGCTGGTGGTGCAGCACTGGGACGAGCGGCTGATGCAGCACGCGGTCGCCCTGCAGGAACACGTGCAGAAGCGGATCGTCTCGCTGGACCCGCTGGCGGAGAGGTGGTTGATGGGGCTGTCCTGGCAGTTCGACCTGGAAGACGTCTCCAGCTGCCCTCCCCTGCCCCACCCGGGCAGCTGGACCGCTTCGCCCGCCGCCGTGAAGAAGGCCGAGCCTGCTGCGAAGGCGCAGCCGCAGCCCGGCGCCGACGTGATCACCGGGCCCACGCGCATCCAGCACGCGGGCGAGGACAAGCGCAAGGCGCTCGAGCGCATCCTGAGCGAGCGCGACGCCGACTTCAAACGCCAGGAGTCCGACGGCTCGGAGTTCGGCAAGACGCAGCCCATGGGCTTCGAGAAGACGGCCCCTGCCACGCTGCAGAAGACCGAGCCGGGCCAACCCGCGCGGCGGCCGACCTCCGGCGGCTGAAGGCCGCGGCCTGCACCCGGCGACGCGTCAGCCGGCCGCTTGCGGCCAGCGCTTACCATCGGCGGCGATGAGCCCTCCCGCCGATGCCATCGCCGCACCGGCGGCGCCGCTCTGGTCCCGCTTCCTCGCCTTCCTCGCGCCGCTGGTCCTCACCAACGTGCTGCAGGCGCTCTCGGGCACCCTGAACAACATCTATCTCGGCCGCATGCTCGGCACGAACGCGCTGGCCGCGGCCGTGGCGTTCTTTCCGCTGCTGATGTTTCTCGTCGCGCTGGTGATCGGGCTGGGGACGGGCAGCTCCATCCTGGCGGGCCAGGCCTGGGGCGCCAACAAGCACGACCTCGTCCGGCGCGTCGCGGGCACGTCGCTCGCGGCCGCGATCGTGCTCGGGGTGGCGATCATGGTGCTCGGCTTCCTGGGCATCGGCCCGATGCTCGTCGCGCTTCGCACGCCGGCCGCCGTGCTGCCGCAAGCGGTTGCGTACGCTCACGTGATGCTGCTCGCGCTGCCGGCGATCTTCGTCTCGATCGTCGCGCAGTCGCTGTTGCGCGGCGTGGGCGACTCGGTCACGCCGCTTCGCATGCTGGTGATCACGACGCTGTTCGCGATGGTGCTGACGCCGCTGCTGATCCGCGGCGGTTTCGGCGTGGCCAGCGCGGCGTGGGCCGTGCTGGCCGGCAACGTGGCGGGCCTCGCCTGGCTGGTGTGGCACCTCTCGCGACGCCACCACGTGCTGGCCTGGTCGACGCTGGCGCCGAACCTTCGCTTCGAAGGGCTGCTGCTGCGGCAGGTGGTGCGCCTGGGCATCCCCACCGGGCTGTTCTTCACCGTGGGCTCGCTCGCGGACATCGCGCTGCTGTCGCTGGTGAACGCGCACGGCGTGCGCGCGACCGCGGCCTGGGGTGCGGTGAACCAGGTGATGGCCTACGTGCAGTTCCCGGCGATCTCGATCGCCATCGCTTCGTCGGTGTTCGCGGCGCAGGCGATCGGTGGCGGCCGGCTCGCGCAGCTCGCCCAGGTCACGCGCCTCGGACTGGCCATGAACGTGGTGCTCACGGGCGGACTCGCCCTCATCGTGGCCCTGCTGGCGCGCAAGGCGGCCGGCCTGTTCGTCACCGATGCCGCCGTCGTGAACCTGGCGGCTTCGGTGCTGCACATCATGGTCGTGAGCAGCGTGCTGTTCGGCATGGCCAGCGTGCTCAGCGGGATCATGCGCGCCGCCGGCACCGTGCGCATGCCGACGCTGATCTCGCTCGGCTGCCTCGCGCTGCTGGTGTTCCCGCTCGGGTGGCTGTTCGACAGCACGCTGGGCCTGCGCTGGATCTGGCTGGCGTATCCCGCCACGTACGGCACCGGGCTGCTGCTGCAGGCGGCTTACTTCCACTTCGTGTGGAAGCGCAGGCCGATCCGCAGCCTGGTGTGATCGACCGGGATCAGAACAGGCTGCCGCTCTGCGGAGGCGGCGGGCGCGAAGTGCGCACGCTGGATGCCTTCGGCGCGCGCGGCGGCAGCGGCGACGCTTCGGCCACCAGCGGCTTGTCCCACATGCGCAGGTAGTTGCGCGCCTCCTGCACGCGGCAGGTGAGCCAGTTGCCGTAGTCCTCCGGGTCGAGGATCACCACCATGCGCTTCTCGTCCCCGGGCCGGTGGAAGCGCCGCATCAGCGGATGCTCGTCGGCGTTGACGGTGAGCATGGCGAAGCTGAACACGTCGCGGCCATCGGGATGGCGCCACTTGCGCCAGATGCCGGCCACGCCGAAGGGAACGAAGCCTTCCTGGTAGATCGCCCAGCGCACGCACTCGCCCGTTTCCCAGTTGGGTTCGTAGATCGCCTCGCACGGGATGATGCAGCGCCAGCCGTTCGCCCAGGACTCGCGGAAGCTGGGCAGGCGCGCCACCGTTTCGCTGCGCGCGTTGTACGTGCGGCGGCCGAAGGCGATCTCGGTGGCGAAATCGGGCAGCAGCCCGAAGATGCCGTGGTCCACCACGCGTTCGAAGCCGGAGCCGTCTTTAGCTAGGCGGATGAAGGGCGCGAGGCCCAGCGGCCACGCGTCGTCCTGCGGATCGTCGCGGTCGCTTTCGACGCCGAAGAAGGTCAGCAGCCTCTCGCGCCGGCTCACCGGCACGTAATTCGAGCACATCGGCCGATGGTAGCGGAGCCGCAAGCCGCCGGGTTTGCCCGCTATTGTTTGTGTAGCGGAGGCTGCGTACACTGCCCTCCCGCCGAACGGGCCGCCCGGCGCAGGGGAGAAGAAAAAAGCATGACATCGAAGGACAACGCCGCCATCCACCAGCTGCTCGCGCTGCTGGAAGCGCGCTACGCCATGCGCGTGCTCTGGGCCCTTCGCGACGGCCATCCCCAGACTTTCCGCTTGCTGCAGGACAGCGTCGGCGGCATCACGCCCAACACCCTGAACACGCGCATCAAGGAGATGCGCGAAGCCGGCCTGATCGGCCATGGCCCCGAGGGCTACTGCGTCACGCCCGCGGGCGCCGACCTCCTCAAGCGGCTGTCGGACCTGCCCGCGTTCGCGGCGAAGTGGGTCGCGGGACAGGGCCGCCGCAGACAACAGCAGACCGGGACCTGACGCCCTCACCTCCACCCTGCGGCCCGGCATCCGCCTTCGGGGGACCTCGTCACGGTCCCCATCCCGTGCTGGGTACACTGGCCGATTGCGCGCCACCTGAAGGACACCCCACCATGATCACCACCCCCTCCGGCCTGCAGTACGAAGACACCACGCCGGGCACCGGCGCCGAAGCGAAGCCGGGCCAGCACGTGCACGTGCACTACACCGGCTGGCTGTACGACAACGGGCAGCAGGGCGCCAAGTTCGACTCGAGCCGCGACCGCAACGATCCGTTCGAGTTCTCGCTGGGCGCGGGCATGGTCATCCGCGGCTGGGACGAAGGCGTGGCCGGCATGAAGATCGGCGGCAGGCGCACGCTGATCATTCCGCCGCAACTGGGCTATGGCGCGCGCGGCGCCGGCGGCGTGATCCCGCCAAACGCGACGCTGAAGTTCGACGTCGAGCTGCTCGACGCCCACTGAACCTTCAGGCCGTGCGCCTGCGCGCGGTGACCTCGATCTCGATCTTCATGCGCGAATCGAGCAGCCCCGCCTGGATCATCATCGCGGCCGGCCGGACGTCGCCGAAGTACTTCTTCAGCACCGGCCAGCACGCCTTGAAGTCGCTCGCCACCGGCAGCACGTAGTTGACGCGGACGACGTCAGCCAGGCTCGCGCCGGCCTCCTCCAGCGCGGCCGAGATGTTGCGCAGGCACTGCTCGCACTGGCCGGCCACGTCGTCCACGATCGTCATGCTCGCGTAGTCGAAGCCGGTGGTGCCGGAGACGAACACCCATTCGCCGTCCACCACGGCGCGCGAGTAGCCGATCTCGGCCTCGTAGGTCGATCCTGAGCTGATCAGCCGTCTGGTCATGGCGCCTCCTGGGAATGCCCGCGGACTGTACGACCTCGGCCGCGGCCATCCGGTAACACCGTCGCGCTGCCGAGGTAGCCCCTTAGGACTAGCTCAGCATTTTTTCGGGCCGGATCGCCCTTTTGCCGCCTTGAAAACCACTACGCTGCCCCAAGGTGCACCGCAGCTTTACAAGCCGCTTCGAACAGAAAAGTGATGAACGCAGACGACACCAAGATCGAACCCACGCTGGACGGCGCTCCCGGCCCCGCCGACATCTCGCCCGAGGAATCCGAGGCCGCCGCGGCGGCCAACGAGGCCGACCTGGCCGCCTCCCTCTCCGAACTGGAGAGCCTGCGCAACAAGAACGCCGAGCTGACCGAGCAGTACCTGCGCGCCCAGGCCGAGGTGCAGAACACCCGCCGCCGCGCCGACGACGAGATGGCCAAGGCGCGCAAGTTCGCCGTCGAGAGCTTCGCAGAAAGCCTGCTGCCGGTGGCCGACAGCCTGGAGGCCGGGCTGGCCATCAAGGAGGGCACGCCCGAGCAGATCCGCGAAGGCGCCGAAGCCACGCTGCGCCAGCTCAAGTCCGCGCTGGAGCGCAACAAGGTGCTGGAGATCAATCCGGCCGCCGGCACGAAATTCGACCCCCACCAGCACCAGGCGATCTCGATGGTGCCGGCGCCGGGCCAGGAGGCGAACACCGTGGTCGCCGTCCTGCAGAAGGGCTACCTGATTGCCGAGCGCGTGCTTCGCCCCGCGCTGGTGACCGTGGCCGCGCCGCAGTGAGCCCTTGAAACGGCGAGAGTTATCCACAAGTCAGCACAGTGAACCGGGCGGACCGTCCGGGCGACAAGACAGGAGAGAAGAGAAATGGGCAAGATCATCGGCATCGACCTGGGCACCACCAACTCGTGCGTGTCCATCATGGAGGGCAACACGCCCAAAGTGATCGAGAACAGCGAAGGCGCGCGCACCACGCCTTCCATCGTGGCCTACCAAGAGGACGGCGAGATCCTCGTGGGCGCCTCGGCCAAGCGCCAGGCGGTCACCAACCCGAAGAACACGCTGTACGCGGTCAAGCGGCTGATCGGCCGCAAGTTCGAGGAGAAGGAAGTCCAGAAGGACATCCACCTCATGCCCTACCAGATCACGCGCGCCGACAACGGCGACGCCTGGGTGGAAGTGCGCGGCAAGAAGCTGGCCCCGCCCCAGGTCAGCGCCGAGGTGCTGCGCAAGATGAAGAAGACGGCCGAGGACTACCTGGGCGAGCCGGTCACGGAAGCCGTGATCACGGTGCCCGCGTACTTCAACGACGCCCAGCGCCAGGCCACCAAGGACGCCGGCCGCATCGCCGGCCTGGAAGTCAAGCGGATCATCAACGAGCCGACGGCGGCTGCGCTCGCGTTCGGCCTGGACAAGCAGGAAAAGGGCGACCGCAAGATCGCCGTGTACGACCTGGGCGGCGGCACGTTCGACATCTCCATCATCGAGATCGCCGACGTCGAGGGCGAGAAGCAGTTCGAGGTGCTGTCCACCAACGGCGACACGTTCCTGGGCGGCGAGGACTTCGACCAGCGCATCATCGACTACATCATCGCGGAGTTCAAAAAGGAGCAGGGCGTCGACCTGTCCAAGGACGTCCTCGCGCTGCAGCGCCTGAAGGAAGCGGCCGAGAAGGCCAAGATCGAGCTGTCCAACAGCTCGCAGACCGACATCAACCTGCCGTACATCACGGCCGACGCCAGCGGTCCCAAGCACCTGAACATCAAGCTCACCCGCGCCAAGCTGGAAAGCCTGGTGGAGGAGCTGATCGAGCGCACCATCGCGCCCTGCCGCACGGCGATCAAGGACGCCGGCGTGGCGATCGGCGACATCCACGACGTGATCCTGGTCGGCGGCATGACGCGCATGCCCAAGGTGCAGGAGAAGGTGAAGGAGCTGTTCGGCAAGGAGCCGCGCAAGGACGTCAACCCCGATGAAGCCGTCGCCGTGGGCGCGGCCATCCAGGGCCAGGTGCTGGGCGGCGACCGCAAGGACGTGCTGCTGCTGGACGTCACCCCGCTGTCGCTGGGCATCGAGACCCTGGGCGGCGTGATGACCAAGATGATCGCCAAGAACACGACCATCCCGACCAAGTTCGCGCAGACCTTCTCCACCGCCGACGACAACCAGCCGGCGGTGACGATCAAGGTCTACCAGGGCGAGCGCGAGATGGCCGTCGGCAACAAGCTGCTGGGCGAGTTCAACCTCGAAGGCATCCCGCCGGCGCCGCGCGGCCTGCCGCAGATCGAGGTCACCTTCGACATCGACGCCAACGGCATCCTGCACGTGAGCGCCCGCGACAAGGGCACCGGCAAGGAGAACAAGATCACCATCAAGGCGAACTCGGGCCTGTCCGAGGACGAGATCCAGAAGATGGTGAAGGACGCCGAGCTGAACGCCGCCGAGGACAAGAAGAAGCTCGAGCTGGTGCAGGCGCGCAACCAGGGCGAGGCGCTGGTGCACTCGGTGCGCAAGAGCCTGGGCGAATACGGCGACAAGCTCGAAGGCGGCGAGAAGGAAAAGATCGAAGCCGCGATGAAGGAAGTCGAGGAAGCGCTCAAGGGCGAGGACAAGGCGCGCATCGAGGAAAAGACCAACGCGCTGATGACCGCCAGCCAGAAGCTGGGCGAGAAGATGTACGCCGACATGCAGGCGTCCCAGGCTGCGCAGGCGGCGGGCGGCGCGGCCCCCGGCGGCGGTGAACCCGAAGCCGGCGCGGCCAAGCCGGCCAACGACGACAACGTCGTCGACGCGGAAGTCAAAGAGGTGAAGAAGGGCTGATCGCGGCGCCGAGCCCGACGAGCGTGCGCCGCGTTGGTGAAGAGCCAACGCGGCGTTCGCGCTGAAAAAAACACGAGAGACGATGGCCACGAAACGCGACTACTACGACGTCCTGGGGGTGCCCAAGAACGCCTCCGAGGACGAGATCAAGAAGGCTTATCGCAAGCTCGCGATGAAGTACCACCCCGACCGCAACCAGGGGGATGCGGCCCGGGAGGCGGAGGCCAAGTTCAAGGAGGCCAAGGAGGCGTACGAGATGCTCTCGGACGCCGACAAGCGCACTGCGTACGACCAGTACGGCCATGCGGGGGTCGATCCCAACATGCGCGGCGCGGGCGCCGGCCCGGAGGGCTTCGGCGGTTTCGCCGAGGCGTTCGGCGACATCTTCGGCGACATCTTCGGCCAGGGCCGCGCCGGAGCCGGCGGCGCGCGCGGCGGCCGCCAGGTCTATCGCGGCAACGACCTGTCGTACGCGATGGAGGTTTCGCTGGAGGAAGCGGCCAGCGGCAAGGAAGCGCAGATCCGCATCCCGACCTGGGACCCGTGCGACACCTGCCACGGCAGCGGCGCCAAGCCCGGCACCCAGGCCAAGGCCTGCGGCACCTGCCACGGCGCGGGCGTGGTGCAGATGCGCCAGGGCTTCTTTTCGGTGCAGCAGACCTGCCCCACCTGCCGCGGCCAGGGCAAGATCATTCCCGAGCCCTGCCCCACCTGCCACGGCCAGGGCAAGGTGAAGAAGCAGAAGACGCTGGAAGTGAAGATCCCCGCCGGCATCGACGACGGCATGCGCATCCGAAGCGCGGGCAACGGCGAGCCGGGCCACAACGGCGGCCCGCCGGGCGACCTGTACATCGAGATCCGGCTGAAGAAGCACCCGATCTTCGAGCGCGACGGCGACGACCTGCACTGCGTGGTGCCGATCTCGTTCACCCGGGCGGCCCTCGGCGGCGAGATCGAGGTGCCAACGCTGCAGGGCAAGGCGGCCATCGACATCCCCGAGGGCACCCAGGCCGGCAAGCAGTTCCGCCTGCGCGGCAAGGGCATCAAGGGCGTGCGTTCCAGCTACCCCGGCGACCTCTACTGCCACATCAGCGTCGAGACGCCGGTCAAGCTGACGGAGCACCAGCGCAAGCTGCTCAAGGAGCTGGACGAAGCCCTTCGCAAGGGCGGGCCCAAGCACTCGCCCAGCGAGGAAAGCTGGTCCGACAAATTGAAGAACTTCTTCAGCGCCTGACCGGCCCAGGCAGGCGAAAGCGCTAAGTTGCCGGTGCGCCGTGGGCGCCCGGCAACGTTTTGTTGCGGGCTGTGCGCGCAACGCGACAGTTCAATTGGCTTGGCGCAGTTGTCAATCCACAATTGCGTCAATGTCGCTCAAGCTGTTTCGCTCGACGGGCTTCCATTCCATCCTCACCCCGGGGGAGGCGCGCCTCGCGCTTCACCCGGGCTGGGCGGTGGCCATGGTCGCCGGCTGGGCGGGCGTTGCGTGCAACGCGTGGCTGTGGCAGGCGCTGATCGGCTCCGGGCCCTTCGTGGCCGCCGTGGCGGCCACCATCGGTATCGCCGGCGCGGTGGGTTTCTTCCTCAGCGTGTTCGGCTGGCGGCGTACCTTCAAGCCCGCCGCGACTCTGGCTCTTCTGGGGTGCGCGCTCCTTTCGGCCGGCGTGTGGACCCAGGGCATCCCTCCGTCTTCGCTGGTGGACGACAGCACCCGCCTGTCCGCCCTGCTCCCGGCCTGGGCTTCCCTGTTCCGCTGGCAGGTGCCGACGCTGCTGGTGCTCCTGGGCGTGCTGCCCGTCCTGTGGCTGTGGAACACGCAGCTGCGCCGCCTGTCCGGGCCCGCCCAGCTGCGGTCGAACCTGGCGGGCGTCTTCCTCTGGTTCTTCGTGGCGTCGGTCGGCTTTTCGCTGCTGGCCCGCCTGGCGCCCGGCGCCTGATCAGAACAGCCGGCCCTGGCCGGCGGGTGATGGCGGGCGGAACAGCGTCGTGTCCATCTCCACCCTCTCCCGGTTGAACCCCAGCCTCGTCGCCGCCTTGCGGAATCGCTGTCCGATCAGCTCCGCCCAGGGGCCGCTGCCCTTCATGCGCGTGGCGAAGTCGGCGTCGTAGTCCTTGCCGCCGCGCATGTCCTGCACACGGGCCATGACGCGATCGGCCCGCTGCGGGAAGTGCATCTGCAGCCATTGCCGGAACAGCGGGCTCACCTCCCAGGGCAGCCGGAGCACGTGATAGAAGGCGCTGCGCGCGCCCGCCTCCCAGGCCGCCTCCAGCACCTGCTCCATGTCCTCCGTCAGGAACGGGATCTGCGGCGCCAGGCTCACGCCGCACGGCACGCCCGCTTCCGCCAGCGTGCGCAGCAGGCGAAGCCGCCGGTGCGGCGCTGCGGCGCGCGGCTCCAGCTTGCGCGTGAGCTCGGGGTCCAGCGTGGTGATCGTCACGTAGATCGCCGCCAGTTTCTTGTGGGCCATGGGCGCGATCAGGTCGAGGTCGCGCTCCACGCCGGCGGACTTGGTGACCAGCGAGAAAGCGTGGTCCGTTTCGTGCAGCACTTCGATGACCGACCGCGTCAGGCGCAGCTCGCGCTCGACCGGCTGGTAGCAATCGGTCGCGGTGCCGATGGCGATCATCTTCGGCTCGTAGTTGCGCCGCGAGATTTCACGCCGCAGCACGTCGGCCACGCCCCGCTTCGCGATGATCCGCGTCTCGAAGTCGAGCCCCGGCGACATGTTCAGGTAGCTGTGCGTCGGCCGCGCGTAGCAGTAGATGCAGCCGTGCTCGCAGCCGCGGTAGGGGTTCAGAGACCGTTCGAAGTACACGTCGGGTGAGTCCACGTCGCCGATCACGCTGCGCGGGTCTTCCCAGATCACCTCGGTCCTGGGCGGCCATGCGGCATCCGCCGGTTCGCCTTCCCAGCCGTCGTCGAACGCCTCGCGCGCGTCGCGCTCGAACCGGTGCGGAAAGCGCGTCGCGGTGCCGCGGCCCTTGATCGCCTCGATGGGGATGCTCGTACTGCTCATGGCTGTATTTTCATCCAGTACTTTGCGGGCGTCGACCCCTCGCCGTTGCTGGAATTTCAGTAATTACTGAAAATTCAAGCAGTACGCGGCACAATGGAGCCATGCCGCTGCAAGACCACCTCCCGCCGCTCTCGCGCGAGTTCGTCTCCCACTTCGGTGAGATGGGCAGCCGCTGGGGCATCAACCGCACCGTCGGGCAGATCTACGCGCTGATCTTCATTTCGCAGCGTGCGCTGAACGCCGACGAGATCGCAGAAGCGCTGGAGTTCTCACGCTCCAACGTCAGCATGGGTTTGAAGGAACTCCAGTCCTGGCGCCTGGTGCGGCTGAAGCACCAGCCGGGCGACCGGCGCGAGTACTTCGAGGCGCCGGGCGATGTCTGGGAGATCTTCCGCGTGCTGGCCGAGGAGCGCCGCCGGCGCGAGATCGAACCGACGCTTTCGATGCTGCGCGCCGCGCTGATGCAGCAGCCGGTGAACGACGCCGACCGCTATGCGCAGGAGCGCATGCGCCAGATGCACGAGCTGATCGACCGGTTGATGACCTGGTTCGACGACGTGCAGAAGCTCGCGCCCGAGACGGCGCTGCAGCTCATGGGGATGGGCGCCAGGGTGACCCGGGTGCTCGAATTCAAGGACCGGATGACGGGCAAGGCCGCCTCGTCGCGAAAGGAATGACAACGATGGACGCCCTCGTGCTCTCGCGCATCCAGTTCGCCGCGAACATCAGCTTCCACATCCTCTTTCCCACCATCAACATCGCGCTGGGCTGGTTCCTCGTCTACTTCCGCCTGCGCGGCAACCTGGCGCGCGGCCACCAGGATGCACGGTACTGGGAGGAGGCCTACTACCTCTGGACCAAGGTTTTCGCCCTGAGCTTCGCGCTGGGCGTCGTGTCGGGCATCACCATGAGCTTCCAGTTCGGCACCAACTGGCCCGGCTTCATGGAGAAGGCCGGCAACATCGCCGGGCCGCTGCTCGGTTACGAGGTGCTCACCGCCTTCTTCTTGGAGGCCACCTTCCTCGGGATCATGCTGTTCGGCCGCAGCCGCGTGTCGGACCGGGTGCACCTGTTCGCTTCCCTGATGGTGGCGGCCGGCACCACGCTCTCGGCGTTCTGGATCCTGAGCCTGAACTCGTGGATGCAGACGCCGGTTGGCTACCGCATCGAAGACGGCGTGATGTACGCCGACAGCTGGCTGCAGATCGTCTTCAATCCCTCGTTCCCGTACCGGCTCGCGCACAAGCTGCTGGCCTCCACGATCACCGCGTCGTTCCTCATCGCCGGGTTATCCGCGTACCAGTACCTGACCAAGGCGAACAACGGCGGATCGCTCAAGGCGATGCGCACCGCGATCACGGTGGCCGCCGTCGCCGTGCCGCTGCAGATCGTCGCCGGCGACCTCCATGGCCTGAACACGCTGGAGCACCAGCCGGCCAAGATCGCCGCCCTCGAAGGACTGTGGAAGACCGAGAAAAGCGCGCCGCTCACGCTGTTCGGAATCCCCAACGAAGCCGAACGCCGCACGGACTACGCCATCAAGCTGCCCGGCTTCGCCAGCCTGATCCTGGCGCACGACTGGAACGCGGAGCTCAAGGGCCTGGACCAGTTCGAGGGCCGGCACCCGCCGGTCGCGCCGGTCTTCTGGAGCTTCCGCGTGATGGTCGGCATGGGCGTGCTGATGCTCCTTGCCTCGTGGTGGGCGTTCTGGACGCAGTGGCGCGGCCGCGCGTTCCAGGACCGGCAACCGTTTTCGCGGATGCAGCTGCGCGTGCTGGCCGGCATGACCTTCTCGGGCTGGATCGCGACGCTGGCGGGCTGGTACGTCACCGAGATCGGCCGCCAGCCCTTCATCGTCTATGGCGTGCTGCGCACCGCGGATATGGTGGCGGACCATCCGCCGGGCCTGGTGCTGATCACGCTCGTGAGCTACCTCGCGGTGTATGCGTTCCTGCTCGCGGCCTATGTGCTGGTGCTGATGTACATGAGCCGCCACCCCGCGATGCCCACGCCCGACGCACCGCAAAGCCCCAAGCCCGGCATGGCGATCGGCGGGCCCGCCTGAGGAGAAAAGAACCATGGATCTGAACTGGACCTCGCTCCTGCCCCTCGTGTTCATGGCCGTGATGGGCCTGTCACTGCTCGCCTACGTGGTGCTGGACGGCTACGACCTCGGCGTCGGCATCCTGCTGCCTTTCGCGACCGACGCCGAGAAGGACATCATGGTGTCCAGCATCGGGCCATTCTGGGATGCGAACGAGACGTGGCTCGTGCTGGGCGTCGGCGTGCTGCTGGTCGCCTTTCCCCGCGCGCACAGCCTGGTGCTGACCAACCTGTACCTGCCCGTCGCCGTGATGCTGGTCGGATTGATCCTGCGCGGCGTGTCGTTCGACTTCCGGGTGAAGGCGCGCGCGGCGCGCAAGGGCATGTGGAACGCGCTGTTCGCGGCGGGCTCGCTGATGGCCGCCACGGCCCAGGGCTGGATGCTGGGCAGTTATCTCACCGGCTTTGACCGCGCGCCGCTGTCGCTCGCCTTCTCGCTCATGATCGCGCTGACGCTGCCGACCGCTTACGCGATGCTGGGCGCGGGCTGGCTGATCATGAAGACCTGGGACGAGCTGCAGGCCAAGGCCGTTCGCTGGGCGCGCCGGGTGCTCTGGCCGATGGGACTCGCGCTCGTGGGCATCTCGCTGGCTACACCCCTTGTCAGCCGCACGGTGTTCGACAAGTGGTTCTCGATGCCGGAGCTGATCGGCCTGCTGCCGATCCCCGTGGCTTGCGCCGCCGCCTTCTACGCCGCGTGGCACGTGTCACGCAAGCCGAACGTGGTGGCGGCGGGCTACGGCTGGGTGATCTTCGCCTCCACCGTGCTGCTGTTCGTGATGGCCTTCCTCGGCCTCGCCTACAGCATCTACCCGTACATCGTGATCGATCGCATGACGGTGTGGGAGGCGGCGAGCGCGCACGATTCCCTGGTGGTGATCTTCGTCGGCGTGGCGATCACGCTGCCTGCGATCGTGGTCTACACGATCTTCATGTACCGGGTGTTCTGGGGGCGGGCTAGCGAGTTGAGTTACGGCGCCGCGAAATAAGCCTTCAGAGGCCGAGGCGCCGCCGGGCGTCGTGGTACTCGCGCTTGAGCTTCTCGACGAACTCCGCCGCGCTGCTCACGTCCTGGACCGCGGCGATGCCCTGGCCGCAGCCCCAGATGTCCTTCCAGGCCTTCTTGGCGCTCTCGCCGCCGCCGAAGTTCATCTTGGTGGGGTCGCTCTCCGGCAGGTTGTCCGGGTCGAGCCCGGCGTTGCGGATCGAGGGCTTGAGGTAGTTGCCGTGCACGCCCGTGAACAGGTTGGAGTACACGATGTCGTCGCTCGTGCCCTCGACGATGGCCTGCTTGTAGGCATCGGATGCGCGGGCCTCGTGGGTCGCGATGAAGGCCGACCCGATGTAGGCGAAGTCGGCGCCCATGGCCTGCGCCGCCAGCACCGCGCCGCCGTTGGCGATCGCACCCGAGAGCGCCAGCGGGCCGTCGAACCACTCGCGGATCTCCTGCACCAGCGCGAACGGGCTCTTGATGCCCGCGTGCCCGCCGGCGCCCGCGGCGACCGCGATCAAGCCATCGGCGCCCTTGTCGATCGCCTTGCGCGCGAAGGTGTTGTTGATGATGTCGTGCAGCACGATCCCGCCGTAGGAATGGATCGCGTCGTTGACGTCGGTCCGCGCGCCCAGGGAGGTGATGATCACCGGCACCTGGTACTTGACCACCATCTCCATGTCGTGATCCAGCCGGTCGTTGCTGCGGTGGACGATCTGGTTGATGGCAAAAGGCGCCGCGGGCCGCTCGGGGTTGGCGCGGTTGTACGCGGCGAGCGTCTCGGTGATCTCGGCCAGCCATTCGTCCAGCTGCGACGCGGGCCGCGCATTGAGCGCCGGCATCGAGCCGACGATGCCGGCCTTGCACTGCTCGATCACGAGCCGGGGATTGCTGACGATGAACAGCGGCGAGCCGATGACCGGTAGCTCGAGGTTGCGAAGGGCGGGCGGAAGCTTGGACAAGAAAAGGTTCCTTTTTTGTTTTCAGAACGCTTCGATCGCGAGGCTGGTGACGCTCTCCGCGCCTTCGACGATGCTGTCGCGGATGCCCGGCGCGCGCGCCAGGATGTGGTCGGCGTAGAAGCGCGCGGTCGTGATCTTGGCCTGCATGAAGGCGGTGTCCTCGCCCTTGGCGGCCAGGTCCTCCGCCGCGAGCAGCGAGCGCGCTAGCTGCCAGCCCGCCACCAGGTTGCCGGCCAGCATCAGGTAGGGCACGGAGCCCGCGAAGGCCGCGTTCGGGCTGGCCTTCGTCTGAGAGGCTATGAAGTCCACCACGTCCAGGAAAGCCTTGCGAGCAGCGCTCAGGCGCCGCA
Source organism: Ramlibacter henchirensis (assembly GCF_004682015.1). Taxonomy (NCBI): domain Bacteria; kingdom Pseudomonadati; phylum Pseudomonadota; class Betaproteobacteria; order Burkholderiales; family Comamonadaceae; genus Ramlibacter; species Ramlibacter henchirensis. The sequence goes on from NZ_SMLM01000002.1 coordinate 193,400, forward strand.
GCACCGCGCGGGCCGCCACCGTGTCGCGACGGGCAAGCTCGCCTTCGGTCTTCTCGATCTGCGCGGCGACGGCCCGGGCGGTCTGGCCGCCGTCGCGCGCCGTCTTGCGGCCGACCAGGTCATTCGCCTGGATGGCCGTCGTGCCTTCGTAGATGGTCAGGATCTTGGCGTCGCGGTAGTACTGCGCCGCGCCGGTCTCCTCGATGAAGCCCATGCCGCCGTGCACCTGCACGCCCAGCGAGGTCACCTCCAGGCTCATCTCGGTGCTGTAGCCCTTCACCAGCGGCACCATGAACTCGTAGAAGGCCTGGTTCTGCTTGCGCACCTGCGCATCGGGATGGTGGTGGGAGGCGTCGTAGGCGGCGGCGGCCACCGTGGCCATCGCGCGGCAGCCTTCGGTGAACGCGCGCATCGTCATCAGCATGCGCTTGACGTCGGGGTGGTGGATGATGGGCGCGCTGCTGTTCATCGAGCCGTCCACCGGCCGCGACTGGACTCGCTCCTTCGCGTACGTCACGGCCTTCTGGTACGCGCGCTCGGCGATCGCGATGCCCTGCACACCGACGGCGTAGCGGGCTGCGTTCATCATGATGAACATGTACTCGAGGCCGCGGTTCTCCTGGCCGACGAGGTAACCGACGGCGCCGCCTCGGTCGCCGTACTGGAGCACCGCCGTCGGCGAGGCCTTGATGCCCAGCTTGTGCTCGATGCTCACGCAGTGCACGTCGTTGCGCGCGCCCAGCGAACCGTCCTTGCCGACCAGGAACTTGGGCACGACGAACAGGCTGATGCCCTTCACGCCCTCCGGCGCGCCGGTCACGCGTGCGAGCACGAGGTGCACGATGTTGCCGGCCATGTCGTGCTCGCCGTACGTGATGAAGATCTTGGTGCCGAAGATCTTGTAGCTGCCGTCGGGCTGCGGCTCGGCGCGGGTGCGCACCAGGGCCAGGTCGCTGCCGGCCTGCGGCTCGGTGAGGTTCATGGTGCCGGTCCACTCGCCGCTCACCAGTTTCTCGAGGTAGGTGGCCTTGAGTTCATCGGAGCCCGCGGTCAGCAGCGCTTCGATCGCACCGTCGGTCAGCAGCGGACAGAGCGCGAAGCTGAGGTTCGCCGAATTCAGCATCTCGCCGCACGCGGCGCCGATGGTCTTGGGCAACCCCTGGCCGCCGAACGGGCCGGGGTGCTGCAGGCCCTGCCAGCCGCCCTCGATGTACTGGCGGTAGGCCTCCTTGAAGCCGGGCGTGGTCGAAACCTCGCCGTTGTTCCAGCTCGAGGGGTTCCTGTCGCCGGGCACGTTGAGCGGCGCGACCACCTCCTCGTTGAACCGCGCACATTCTTCGAGCACCGCCTGCGCGGTGTCGAAGCCCGCTTCCTCGAAGCCGGGCAGCTTCGCGATCTCGTCGATGCCAGCCAGGTGGCGGATGTCGAAGAGCATGTCTTTGACGGGGGCGCGGTACGTCACGGGAGTCTCCTTCAACCAAGGACAAGGCACCCGCAGGGCGCCTTGTTTTCTTCTGGAGCGAAGCGCTTACAGAGCTTTGACGAGCTCCGGCACCGCCGTGAACAGGTCCGCCTCGAGCCCGTAGTCGGCGACGCTGAAGATCGGCGCCTCGGGATCCTTGTTGATCGCGACGATCACCTTGGAGTCCTTCATGCCCGCCAGGTGCTGGATGGCGCCCGAGATGCCGCAGGCGACATACAGCTGCGGCGCGACGATCTTGCCGGTCTGGCCCACCTGCCAGTCGTTGGGGGCGTAGCCCGCATCGACGGCGGCGCGGCTGGCGCCGAGCGCGGCGCCCAGCTTGTCGGCCAGCGGCGTCATCACCTCGTTGAACTTCTCCGCCGAACCCAGCGCGCGGCCGCCCGAGACGATCACCTTCGCGGCGGTGAGCTCGGGGCGGTCGCTCTTGGCGATCTCCTGGCCGACGAAGCTGCTCTTGCCGCTGTCGCCGACGGCCGTGACGGTCTCGACCGCCGCGCTGCCGCCGGTGCCTGCCGCGGGATCGAAGCCGGTGGTGCGGACCGTGATCACCTTCACCTTGTCCGCGCTCTGCACGATGGCGATGGCGTTGCCGGCGTAGATGGGGCGCTCGAAGGTGTCGGGGCTGTCGACCTTGCTGATGTCGCTGATCTGCGCGACGTCCAGCTTGGCGGCGACACGCGGGGCGATGTTCTTGCCGCTGGCGGTGGCGGGGAACAGGATGTGGCTGTAGTTCGTGGCGATGGCCAGCACCTGGGCGGCCATGTTCTCGGCCAGGCCGTGGGCGAAGTGCTCGCCCTCGGCGTGCAGCACCTTGCTGACGCCGGCGATCTGCGCAGCCTGTTTGGCCGCTTCGGCGGCGTTGTGGCCCGCCACCAGCACGTGGACGTCGCCGCCGCAGGCCGCGGCCGCGGTGACGGTGTTGAGCGTCGCGCCCCTGATGTGCGCGTTGTCGTGTTCGGCGATTACCAGAGCCGTCATGTCAGATCACCTTCGCTTCAGTCTTGAGTTTCTGCACGAGCGTGGCCACGTCCGGCACCTTCACGCCGGCGCTGCGCTTGGGCGGCTCGGTGACCTTCAGGGTCTTCAGCCGCGGCTTGACGTCCACGCCCAGGTCCTCGGGCTTGACGATGTCCAGCTGCTTCTTCTTGGCCTTCATGATGTTGGGCAGCGTCACGTAGCGCGGCTCGTTCAGGCGCAGGTCGGTGGTGACCACCGCGGGCAGCGTGATGGAGATGGTTTCCAGGCCGCCGTCGACCTCGCGAGTCACCTTGGCCTTGCCCCCCTCGACCTCGACCTTGGAGGCGAAGGTGGCCTGCGGCAGGTCGGCCAGCGCGGCCAGCATCTGGCCGGTCTGGTTGGCGTCGTCGTCGATCGCCTGCTTGCCCAGGATCACCAGGCCGGGCTGCTCCTTGTCGACCAGCGCCTTGAGCAGCTTGGCCACGGCCAGCGGCTGCAGCTCTTCGTCGGTCTGGACCAGGATGGCGCGGTCGGCGCCGATGGCCATGGCCGTGCGCAGGGTCTCCTGGCACTGCTGCACGCCGCAGGAGACGGCGATCACCTCGGTGGCCACCCCCTTCTCCTTGAGCCGGACCGCCTCCTCGACCGCGATCTCGTCGAACGGGTTCATGCTCATCTTGACGTTGGCGATGTCCACGCCCGTGTTGTCCGACTTCACGCGGACCTTCACGTTGTAGTCCACCACCCGCTTGACCGGGACGAGAACCTTCATCAGGGGCTCCTAAGGGAATTGACGTTTACGTAAAGCCGAAGATTCTAGGCCGGGGTCCGGCGCTGAACTCGACCAAAAAAGAACGATCGTTCGATTTTGGATTATAGGTAAGAGGGAGACCGTTTCTCGAAGCGCTGACCGGGAGACTGTCGGTGCCGCGACAGTTGAAGGCGGCGTACGGCATGGACTCGGGGAAAGTCAGGACCGTTGCGCTGTCCCGCGACGCTTACATTGGCCTCCAGCCAAAGAAGGAGTCCCTCCCATGAAACGCATCCTGTTCCCGGCCGCCGCCCTCGCCACCGCCTTCGCTTGCGCGCCCGCGGCCGCGCAGACCGTGCTCACGCTCTCCACCTGGGTGCCGCCCACGCATGCGCTGAGCATGGCGCAGGTGGAATGGTGCGAGCTGGTCGCCAAGAACGCCAACGGAAAGATCCGCTGCAACGTGCTGCCGCGCGCCGTCGCCGCGCCGCCCGGCACGCTGGACGCGGTGCGCAACGGCCTGGCCGACGTGTCCTTCACCGTGCACGGCTACACACCGGGCCGGTTCGTCGTGACCCAGTTGGCCGAGTTCCCCTTCCTGGGCGATTCGGCCGAGGTGATGTCGGTGGCGTTCAACAAGGTCGCTTCCAGGCACCCCGCCTTCGCCGACGAGCACAAGGGCATCAAGGTCCTGGCCTACTTCACCCACGGCCCCGGCATCGTGTTCAACACCAAGCGGCCGGTGACCAGGATGGAGGACCTGCAAGGCCTGAAGTGGCGCGTGGGCGGCGGCATGGTCAACGAGATCGCCAAGACGCTGGACATGAACGTCACGCTCAAGCCCGCGCCGGAGTCCTACGAGCTGCTCACCGGCGGCGTGATGGACGGCACGCTGTTCCCCGCCGAGTCGATCGAGTCGTTCCGCATCGACAAGGTGATCAAGCACGCCACCACCTTCCCGGGCGGCCTGTACAACACCAGCTTCGTCTTCATGATGAACCAGGACAAGTACAACAAGCTGTCGGCCGACGAGAAGAAGGCGGTCGACGCCGCTTCCGGCGAGGTGGCAGCGCGCATCATCGGCCGCCACTGGGACAAGGTGGACCGCCGCGCCTTCGGCCTGATGCAGGCCAACAACGTGCAGGTCGTCAAGGCGGATGCCAAGTTCGTCGCCGACATCAAGAAGCGCACTTCGGCGCTCGAGGAGAAGTGGGCCAAGGACGCGCAGGCCAAGGGCCTGAAGGACCCCGCCAAGGTGCTGGCCGAGTTCCGCTCCGAGATCGAGAAGGCGTCCAAGTAAGCCGGCGCTGCGCTCCCGAAGGCGGCACCTTCCCCAGGTGCCGCTCTCGTTTTGTGCAGGTGCCAGGCCGCCGGCGCGCCCGAAGGAACACAAGATGAAAAGAACCCTCGAGCTGCTGTGCGGGCTGCTGTCCGGCGGCGCGCTGTTCGCGATCATGGCCCTCACGTTCTTCGACGTGCTGGGCCGCAAGTTCCTCTCCAATTCCATCCCCGGCTCTCTGGAGATCACCGAACTGCTGATGGTGGTGGTGATCTTCGGGGCACTGCCGCTGGTGTCCGAGCGCGGCGAGCACGTCGAATTCGATTCGCTCGACCCGTACCTGCCCTGGGGAGTGCGCCGCGTGCAGGCGTTCGTCGTGCACCTGCTGTGCGGGGCCGTGCTGCTGGCCCTGGGCTGGCTGATGTGGCGCACCGGCAGCCAGTTCCTCGAGACGGGCGAGACCACCGCGCAGCTGCTGATCCTGAAGGCGCCCTTCATCTACGGCATGGCCGTGCTGTGCGCGGCCACGGGCATCGTGCACCTGTTCATGATGGGCAAGGTGCCGTCCGAGCGCGCCGAAGGCGAAGGGGTCGCGCTGTGACGGAAGCGCTGCTCGGCTTCGCCGCCATCTTCGCGCTGGCGATCATCCGGGTGCCGCTGGCGTTCGCGATGGGCCTGGTCGGCTTCATCGGCATGGGCGTCACGCGTGGCTGGCAGCCGGCCCTGGCCAGCGCGTCCCAGGTCGTCTACGAGACGGGTTTCGCCTACACGCTCTCGGTGATCCCGCTCTTCATCCTGATGGGCAACTTCGTGGCGCGCGCGGGCCTGGCGCACGAGCTGTTCCAGGCCGCCTACGCCTTCATCGGCCACGTGCGCGGGGGGCTGGCGCATGCCACCGTGGCGGCCTGCGCCGGTTTCGGCGCGATCTGCGGCTCTTCCATCGCGACGGCGGCCACCATGAGCCGCGTCGCCTATCCGTCGATGCGCAAGCTGGGCTACAGCGACGAGCTGTCCACCGGCGTCATGGCGGCGGGCGGCACGCTGGGCATCATGATCCCGCCGTCGACCATCATGGTGATCTACGGGATCATCACGCAGACCAACATCGGCAAGCTGTTCGCGGCCGGCATCCTGCCCGGCCTCCTCACCGCGCTGCTGCTGATGGGCGCGATCGCCTTCATCACCTCGCGCGACCCCGAGCACGCGCCCCCGGGAGAGCGCGCGACCTGGTCGCAACGCTGGAGCGCGCTGCGCGGCATCTGGGGCGTCGCGGTGCTGGTGGTGGTGGTGCTCGGCGGCATCTACGGCGGCTTCTTCACGGCCACCGAGGGTGCCGGCTTCGGCGCGTTCGGCGCCTTCCTCTTCGCGCTGCTGCGCGGCCGCCTCACCTGGGCGGTGTTGTTCCAGGTGCTGGTGGAGTCGGCCCGCACCACGGCGATGCTCTTCACGCTGCTGATCGCCGCGACCATCTTCGCCAACTTCGTGAACTTCACGACGCTGCCGGGGGACCTGAAGGACTGGATCACGCAGATGGGCCTGTCGCCCACCATGGTGGTGGTCTCGATGATGGCGATCTACGTGGTGCTGGGCACGGTGATGGAGGAGCTGACGATGGTGCTGCTGACCATCCCGCTGTTCTTCCCCATCGTCACCAGCCTCGGCTTCGATCCGGTCTGGTTCGGCGTGCTGATCGTGATGATCGTCCAGATCGGGCTCATCTCGCCCCCGGTGGGCATGAACCTGTTCGTCCTGAACTCGCTCCTGCCCAGCGTCGGGCTGGGCAGCATCTTCCGGGGGTGCTGGCCGTTCGTGCTCGTGATGGTGGTGATGCTGGGCGTGCTGATCGCCTTCCCGCAGATCAGCTTATGGCTTCCTTCGTTCGTTCGGTGACCTGCTGCAGGTGCACCACCCGCTGCGGATAGGGGATGTCGATCCCCGCCGCGCGCAGGCTGCGCAGCACGGCCAGGTTCACGTCCGACTTCACGTTCAGCTGCCCGTTGCCCGGGTCGGCGATCCAGAACAGCAGGCTGAACTCCAGGCCGTCGGCGCCGAACTTCACCAGCCGCGCCGAGGGGGCTGGATCCTTCAGCACGCGGCTCGTGCCCGCGGCGGCGGCCACCAGGAGCCGCTGCACCTGGTCGACGTCGGCGTCGTAGGCCACGGCCACGTCCGTCGTCAGCAGCATCTTGGGATCGGCCAGCGAGAGGTTCTCGATGCGCTCGGTGATCAGCTTCTCGTTCGGCACGATCGACTCGCGGCCGTTCGCGGCCCGGATCAGCGTGTAGCGCGTCTTGATGTCCAGCACCTCGCCCTCGAAGCCGTCTACGCGCACCATGTCGCCGATGCGCAGGCTGCGCTCGAACAGGATGACGAAGCCGCTGACGTAGTTGGCGGCCAGCTTCTGCAGGCCGAAACCGATGCCCACGCCCAGCGCGCCCCCGAGCACCGACAAGGCCGTGAGGTCCACGCCCACGGCAGACAGCGCGAACAGGAAGCCGACCACCAGCAGCGCCGCGCGGATGACGTTGGCCGCCACCTTGCGCAGCGACAGGTCGTGCACGGCCTGCCGCAGCACCTGGCGTTCCAGCACGGCCGAGATCCACAGCGCGGCCACGAGCACGAGGCCCGCCGAGAGCGTGCCTTCCACGATGGTCAGCAGGCTGATGCGCGACTTGCCCAGCAGGAACCGGATGCTGTCCATCTCGGCGCGCAGGGCCGGCAGCACGCCGACCACCCACAGCACCGTCACGAACCACGCGACCCAGGAGAACGAACGCTCGACCCGCCGGGCCAGCCGCGACGTGGGGAAGGCCACGGTGAACACGCGCGCGATGAACCGGATGCCGGCCAGCGACATCAGGATGGGAATCGCCAGCCGCAGCAGGGCGACCGTCTGGCGGCCCTGCATCAGCTTGTACGACGCGTAGACGAGCGCCAGGGCGATCAGCGGGAACAGCAGGCCGTCGACGACGATGCGGCCGAGCCAGACCGACTCGGAGCCCCTGCGCCGCCCCGCGGCCCAGCAGATGCCGAACGCGACGGCCAGACAGGCCAGCAGGATGCCGATTTCCGCGGGCATGCCCGGGTGGTCCAGCTCCTGGACCAGTCTTTCCAATGGACTCATCGTTCTTATCGCCGCCACGCTTGCGGCTGCGTCGTTGGGATCAATTCCACTTCGGCTTGCGCTTCTCCGTGAACGCGGTCACGCCCTCTTGCGCACAGCCCTCCATCATGTTCACCGCCATGGTCTGCGAGGCGAGCTGGTAGGCCGCCTCGATGCCCAGCTCGCGCTGGCGGTAGAACAGTTCCTTGCCCATGGCCAGCGCCTGTCGCGGCTTGGCCAGGATGCTGGCGACCAGGGATTCGATCTCCTCGTCCAGCCGCTCCGGCGGGGCGACGCGGTTCACCAGCCCGCGCTGGCGCGCCTGCTCGGCATCGATGAAGTCGCCGGTGACCAGCATCTCCATCGCCTGCTTGGGCGCCATGTTGCGCAGCAGCGGCACGCTGGGCGTGGAGCAGAACAGGCCGAAGTTGACGCCGCTGACCGCGAACTTCGCTTCGGTGGACGCCACCGCCAGATCGCATTGGGCGACGAGCTGGCAGCCCGCCGCGGTGGCGATGCCCTGCACGCGGGCGATCACGGGCAGCGGCAGCTTCTGGATCGTCAGCATCATCCGGCTGCATTGGGAGAACAGCTGCTGGTAGTAGGCCAGCTCGGGCCGGGCGATCATTTCCTTGAGGTTGTGGCCGGGGCAGAAGGCCTTGCCGGCCGCCGCGATGACCACCACCCGCGCCGACGCATCGTCGGCCACCCGGTCCAGCGCCGACTGCAGCGCGGCGAGCATCTCCTCGCTCAGCGCATTGAAGTTGCCGGGCCGGTTCATCGTCAGCGTGACCACGCCGCGCGCGTCGCGGCTGTGGAGGACGGGTTCGGTCGATTCGCTCATCGCGTTCTCCTGCGGGCGGCTCGTCACAGGTCGGCCAGCACGCGCACGTGCGCCTCCACGCTGCGCCCCAGCGCGTCGAGGTTGTAGCCGCCTTCCAGGCTCGAGACGATGCGCCCGCGCGCATGCCGGCGGGCGATGTCCTTGATGCGGCCGGTGATCCAGGCGTAGTCCTGCTCGGTCAGCCCGAGCTGGCCCAGGTCGTCGTCGCGGTGCGCGTCGAAGCCCGCGCTGATGAAGACCATCTCCGGCTTGAAAGCCTCCAGCCGCGGGATCCAGTGGGACTCGATCAGCTCGCGGATCTCCATGCCGCGCGTGTACGCGGGCACCGGCAGGTTGAGCATGTTGTCCGCGGCGGGCCGATCGCCCGAGTACGGATAGAAAGGGTGCTGGAAGAACCCCACCATCAGCACGCGCGGGTCGCCGGCCAGGATGTCCTCGGTGCCGTTGCCGTGGTGCACGTCGAAGTCGACCACCGCGACCCGCTTCAGGCGATGCCGCTCCAGCGCGTAGCGTGCGGCCACGGCCACGTTGTTGAAGAAGCAGAAGCCCATCGCGCGGTTGCGGCAGGCGTGATGGCCCGGCGGCCGCACGCAGCAGAAGGCGTTCTCCAGTTCGCCGGCCATGATCGCGTCGGTGGCGGCGAGCGCCGCGCCGGCCGCATGCAGCGCCGCGTCCCAGGTGTGGGAGTTGATCGCGGTGTCCGGATCGATCGCGGCGTAGGCGGGCCCGCCGGCGGCGATGCTTTCCTGCAACTCCTCGCGCAGGCCCCTCAGGGCCGCCACATGCAGCCGGTCGTGCGCGAGTTCGAGGTCGGCGAGGGAGGCTTGCGGCGCCTGCCGGCGGTCGAGTGCGTCGGCCACACCGGTGACGAGCAGGCGATCGTCGATGGCGTCGAGGCGTTCCGGACATTCCGGGTGGCCCGGGCCCATCTCGTGTTTGCGACACGCTGGATGGCTGAAATACCCGGTCTTGTTCGCACTCATGGGTTGACGCCGGAAAATTCGGATAACGTCGGGCCTCGATGGAAGCACAACAAAAGCTCAAGGCGCTGCTGGACCAGCTTAACACGGTGATTGTCGGCAAGCGCGACCAGGTGCGCGACTGCGTGGCCTGCCTGTTGGCGGGCGGCCACCTGCTGATCGAGGACGTGCCCGGTGTCGGCAAGACCACCCTCGCCCACGCGCTGGCGCGCTCGTTCGGGCTGCATTTCTCGCGCGTGCAGTTCACCTCCGACCTGATGCCCAGCGACCTGTCGGGCGTGTCGATCTACGAAAGGGGCAAGGAAGCCTTCGTGTTCCACCCCGGCCCCATCTTCGCCCAGGTGCTGCTCGCGGACGAGATCAACCGCGCCAGTCCCAAGACGCAAAGCGCGCTGCTCGAGGCGATGGAAGAAAAGCAGGTGACGATCGAAGGCGAGACGCGCGCGCTGCCGGCGCCCTTCTTCGTCATCGCCACGCAGAACCCGCACGACCAGCTGGGCACCTTTGCGCTGCCGGAATCGCAGCTGGACCGCTTCCTGATGCGCATCTCGCTCGGCTACCCGGACCGCTCGGCCGAGCGGCAGCTGCTGGCGGGCGCCGACCGTCGCGACATGGTCACCGGCATGAGGAGCTCGCTCACGCCGATCGACCTGGACTGGCTTCAGCGCCAAGTGCTGGCGGTGCACACGGCCGATCCGCTGCTCAATTACGTGCAGGACCTCATCGCCGCGACGCGTTCCGGCCGCTGGTTCCTGCAGGGCCTGTCGCCCCGCGCGGGCATCGCGCTGGTGCGCGCGGCCAAGGCGCAGGCGCTGATCAGCGGTCGCGACTACGTGGCGCCCGACGACGTGCAGGCCATCCTGCCCCAGACCATCGCGCACCGCCTGGTGCCGGTCGGCGACGCGGGCCGGGGCCCGGTCGAACAGGTCCGGGCGATGCTGGACGCGGTGCCCTTGCCGTAATGGCCCACCCCCCAAGCGCTGTCGGCGCCTCCCCGTTGGCAGGGCGTCAACCGTGGCCCGGCGAAGCCGGCTCCACGGTGGGGCGCGCGTGGAATCCTGTTGCCGTTGTGCGGCGCCAGTTCCGCGCTTGGCTGCAGGCCCGGCTGCCGCTGTCCGACACGCTGCTGCTGACGCAGCGCAACGTCTACATCCTGCCCACGCGGCCCGGGCTGATGCTCGCTGCCACGCTGCTGGTGCTGCTGATCGCGTCGATCAACTACCAGCTGAACCTCGGCTACCTGCTCACCTTCCTGCTGGCCGGCAGCGCGGTCGCGGGCATGCACGTCTGCCATGCCACGCTGCGCGGACTTCGGCTGACGCTGACCCCGCCGGAGCCGGTGTTCGCGGGCAGCAATGCGCCGCTTCGCATCGTGCTGACGAACGAGCGCAAGTCGCCGCGCTACGGCATCGGCCTCGCAGTGCTGGACGAAAGCCGCGAGGACCGCTGGGCCTGGAGCGACGTCCCGGCACTGGGAAGCGCCTCGGTTTCGGTCGCCTTCCAGCCGCAGCGCCGCGGCCTGCATCCCGTGCCGCCGCTTACGGCGGAAACGCGCTTTCCGCTCGGCACGTTCCGCGTGTGGAGCGTCTGGCGGCCGGCCGCGCAGGTGCTGGTCTATCCGGCGCCCGAGGCCTTGCCACCGCCGCTGCCCGAGGGCGAACCGCGCGCGGGGACGGCGGGCCCCGCGCGGGTCCAGAGCTCCGGTGAATTCGACGGCGTGCGCGCCTACCGCCGCGGCGATCCGATGAAGCTGGTGGTCTGGAAGAAGGCCGCCAAGGCCGACGAACTGGTGAGCCGCGACACGCAGCAGGCGCAGCGGCGCGAACTCTGGCTCGACTTCGCCCAGTCCGGCGCCGCCGACACAGAGACGCGGCTGGCGCGCCTGGCCGCCTGGGTGCTGCAGGCCGACAAGCTGGGCGTGGACTACGGCCTGCGGCTGCCGGGCCTGGAGATCGCGGCCGATGCGGGCGAAGCGCACCGCCGGCGCTGCCTGGAGGCGCTGGCGCTGTGCTGAACCGCCTCAACGCACTGCCGCGGGAGGCGCGCGACACGCTGTTCCTGCTGGCCGTCATCGCCTGGGTGCTGATGCCGCAGGCCGCTCGCGTGCCGTGGTGGTGCACCGCGATGACGGCCGGCATCCTGTGCTGGCGCGGCGTGCTGGCGGTGCGAGGCGCGCCGCTGCCCGGCACGCCCTGGGTGCTCGGGCTCCTGGTCGTTGCGGTGGCGGCCACGTTTTCGAGCCACCGGACCCTGCTCGGTCGCGACGCCGGCGTGACGCTGATCGTGGTGCTGCTGGCGCTCAAGACGCTGGAACTGCGCGCGCGGCGCGACGCCTTCGTCGTGTTCTTCCTCGGCTTCTTCACCCTGCTCACCAACTTCTTCTTCTCGCAGTCGCTGCTGACGGCGGGGGCGATGCTGGTCGGCCTGCTGGGACTGCTCACGGCGCTGGTCAACGCGCACATGCCGGTCGGCCGGCCGCCGCTCGCGCATGCTGCAAAAACCGCTGCCACGATGGCCCTGCTGGGCGCGCCCGTGATGGTGCTGCTCTTCATGCTGTTCCCGCGGCTTGCGCCGTTGTGGGGCCTCCCGAGCGACGGCATGACCGGCCGCACCGGCCTGTCGTCCACCATGCAGGTGGGCAACGTGGCCCAGCTTGCGCTGGAAGAAGGCATCGCGATGCGGGTGAAGTTCGAGGGGCAGGTGCCGCCCTCCTACGAGCTGTATTTCCGCGGCCCGGTCCTGACCCAGTTCGACGGCCGCGAATGGCGCCCGCTGATCCGGCGCGTCAACGAGTCCACCGCCGCCTGGATGCCGCCGCTCCAGGTGGAAGGCTTCGGCGCGCCGGTGCGCTACACGGTGACACTGGAGCCGAGCAACCGCCCCTGGCTGCTGGTGCTCGATGCGGCGATCAAGGCGCCCGACGCGCCCGGCGTCACGGCCCTGAGCGGCGGCGAGCTGCAGTGGATGTCCACCCGGCCGACGACCGACCTGGTGCGCTACACGGCCGAGAGCTACATCGATTACCGCGCGGCCGGCCAGGCCCGCCTGGCCGCCTTGCCGCCGCAGTACCGCGAACTGCCCGCCTCGTACAACCCGCGCACCTTGCAACTGGCCACGCAGCTGATGGCTTCGGTGCCGGGCGGCGCCGCCAACAAGCCGGCGCTGGTGCAGGCCGCGTTGGAGCGGCTGCGCACCGGCGGCTACGTCTACACGCTGGAACCGGGCCTGTACGGCGAGCACACGGCCGACGAGTTCTGGTTCGACCGCAAGCAGGGCTTCTGCGAGCACATCGCCTCGGCGTTCGTGGTGCTGATGCGGGGCATGGACATCCCCGCTCGCATCGTCACCGGCTACCAGGGCGGCGAACTCAATGGGGTCGACGGCTACTGGGTGCTGCGCCACAGCGACGCCCACGCGTGGGCCGAGGTGTGGCTGGCCGGCCGCGGCTGGGTGCGCGTCGATCCGACGTCCATGGTCGCGCCCGGCCGCATCGGCTCGCTGCAGCGGCTGCGTCCGCCCCAGAGCGCGTTCGCCAGCGCGCTGGGCAGCGTCAGCCCCGGCATGCTGGTCAACCTGCGGCAGGCCTGGGAGGCCGTGAACAACGGCTGGAACCAATGGGTCCTGAACTACACCCAGAGCAAGCAGCTCGACCTGCTGCGCCAGCTGGGCTTCCGCTCGCCGGACTGGGAGGACCTGTTCTACATGCTGGTCGGCGTCGTGGTGGCGGTGTCGCTTGCCGGCGCCGCCTGGGCCCGCTGGGAGCGCCGCCGGCAGGACCCGTGGCTGCGGCTGCTGGCGCGCGTGCGGCAGCGGCTGTCCGCCGCCGGCGTGCCGCTCGCGCCCGCCTGCGGCCCGCGCCAGATGGCCGATGCCGTCACCAAGCGTTTCGGCAACGAAGGCCGTCCGCTGGCAGACTGGCTGCTGCGCCTCGAAGCGCAGCGCTATTCCCGCAGCGCGAACGCGCCCCTGCCCACCCTTCAGCGTGAACTGAACCGACTTCCCTGGCCCGCCTTCCGATGATCCGCGCCGTATCCCTTGCCGCCGCCCTGGCGGCCTTCGCCATTGCCGCCACCGCGGCGCCCACCAAACCCGCGCCGCCCAAGAAGATCAAGGTGTCGGCCCCGGCCCGCCAGGGCACGCCCTACGCCGGGCGCGAGGACGTCATGGCCTTCGCGGACGAAGTCGCCGAGCGTCAGTGCCTCGATCCGCAGTGGACCCGCGCGGCGCTGCGTGAAGCGCGCATGCTGCCCGTGGTCGTGCGCCTGATGCAGCCCGCGCCCGCGGGCACGCCGAAGAACTGGGCCGTGTACCGCAGCCGCTTCATCGACCCGGTGCGCATCCAGGCCGGCGTGCGGTTCTGGCAGGAGAACCGCGCGGCGCTGGAGCGCGCCCAGCAGGAATACGGCGTGCCGCCCGAGATCGTGGTGGGCATCATCGGCGTGGAGACGATCTACGGGCAGCAGATGGGCACCTTCCGCGTGCTCGACGCGCTGGCCACGCTCTCCTTCGACTTCCCGCAGGCGCACCCGCGCGCGGCGGAACGAGCCAAGTTCTTCCGCAACGAGCTGGAGCAGTTCCTGGCCCTGCAGCACCAGCTCGGCGTGGACCCGGCCAAGCCGCTGGGCAGCTACGCCGGCGCGATGGGCATGCCGCAGTTCATGCCGGGCAGCTGGTCGCGCTGGGCGGTGGACTTCGACGGCGACGGGCGCATCGACTTGTGGCGCAGCGCCACCGATGCGATCGGCTCGGTGGCCCACTACTTCAAGGCCTTCGGCTGGCATCCGGGCATGCCGACGCACTTCCCGGTGGCGTTCGATGAGCAGCGCCTCGACAAGGAGACGCTGCTCGCGCCCGACATCCTGCCCACCTTCAGCGTGCCGAGCTTCCTCGCCAAGGGCGCGGTGCTCGACGAAGCGGCGGCGCAGCACACGGGGCCGCTCGCGCTGATCGAGCTGCAGAACGGCGCCGAGCCGCCCAGCTACGTCGCCGGCACCGAGAACTTCTACGTGATCACGCGCTACAACTGGTCCAGCTACTACGCGATGGCGGTGATCGAACTCGGGCGCGAGGTGAAAGACGCGATGCCCCGGGGCGGTTCGTGAACCTCACGCTCGCCGGCTGGCAGCGCCTGTGGGGCGAGCTGGGCGCGGCCACCGCCAACGGCGGCCTGATGAACCAGCTGGTCGCCGCCTGGGGCGAGAACCACCGGCGCTACCACACGCTGCAGCACCTGCGCGAATGCCTCGCGCACTTCGAGGCCGCGTCCATGCTGGCCCGCCGGCCGGCCGAGGTGGAACTGGCGATCTGGTTCCACGACGCGGTGTACGACCCGAGCCGCGATGACAACGAAGAGCGGAGCGCCGACTGGGCGCGCGCCAGCGTGCGGGCCGCGGGCTGCGATGCCGCCATCGACGATCGCGTTCACGCCCTCGTCATGGCGACGCGCTCGCACACCGCGGCAGTCGACGACCCGGACACGCGCCTGCTGGTGGACATCGACCTCGCGATCCTGGGAGCGGCGCCCGCGCGGTTCGACGAATACGAGCGGCAAGTGCGGATGGAGTACGCGCATGTTGTGGACGCCGATTGGCGCACCGGCCGCGCGAGGGTCCTGCGGTCCTTCCTGGATCGCCCGCGGATCTACGCGACGGACGCGTTCCGTGATGCGCTGGAGGCGCGCGCCCGCGAGAACCTCGCGCGTTCGCTGGAACGGCTCACCGGTACTTCGCCGCCGTGATGAACTGGCTGAAGGTCTCGCACCACACCAGCACAGTGTCGTACTTCTCCAGGTCCACGTCCGCCGGCAGCGGGACGATGAAGTTGCTGAACGTCTTGACGTCGCCCACGCGCAGCATCTGCGCCTTCAGGGCCTCGACCTCGGCCTCGGTCTCCACGAAGCGCGGCGACAGGTACAGCTTGTAGTCCGGGCCCGGCGCGACTTCGCCGAGCAGCGCCACCACGTCCGGACCCACCGTCACGCGCCCTTCCCCCCAGTGCAGCGCGTCGCTGCCCTTGAGGTCGCGCCGGAACTGGCCGGTGTGGCGGGCCCGCTCCCCCGCCGACTTCACCTGCGCCGCCGTCGGCCCCTCGGGCGCGATGAGCAGCGGCAGCGTGTAGATGCCGGCCGCGAAACCTGCGACCGCCACTACGGCGTGCGAGACGAGCAGGAGAAGGATTCGGCGCAGTTTCATGGCAGGACCTCGTATTTGGGGTCAGATTCCGATTTTCTGACTTTCGAATGCTCGGCATCGCGCCCGCGCGGCAGGCGGCCTCAGACCTCCAGCCCCACCAGCGCATCCACAAACACCCGCACCCGCTGCGGCACCAGTCTCGCGCCGGGGTAGACCACCGACACCGGAATCGGCGGCGGCCGCAGTCCGGGCAGCACCTCGACCAGTTGCCCGCGCGCCAGCTCCTCTCGCACGAAGTAGTCGGGCAGTTGCGCCAGTCCCTGCCCGAGCAGCGCGGCGTGCACGAGGCCTTCGCCATCGTTCACGCGAACGCGCGACTCGGGCCGCAGTTCGACGTCCTCGCCCTTTCGGCGGAACCTCCAGGGCCGGTCCTTTCCCGTCGACGGCATGCGGAAGATGAGCGCGTCATGCAGGGCGAGCTGCTCCAGCCGCCTCGGCACGCCCCGTCCGGTGAGATACGCCGGGCTGCCCACCAGCACCATCGATTGCGAGCCGATCCGCCGCGACACCAGCGTCGAATCCGACAGCTCGCCCACGCGGATCGCGACGTCGATGCCTTCCTTCACGAGGTCCACGTAGCCGTCCTGCAGCCGCACGTCGAGCGCCAGCTCCGGATGCTCGCGCGCCAGTTGCGCCAGCAGCGGCATCACGAGGCGGCGGCCCAGCACGATGGGCATGTCGATGCGCAGCGTGCCGCTCGGCGATGCACGAACGCCCGCGGCGTCGGCCTGCAGCTCGTCGACTTCGACCAGCAGCCGCTGGCAGCGGTGGAACAGGCGCTCGCCGTCGGCCGTGAGGCTGACCTGACGCGTGGTGCGGTGGAACAGTTTCACGCCCAGCCGCTGCTCCAGGCGGGCGACGGCCTTGGCCAGCGTCGAGGGCGCGCTGCCGGTCTCGCGTGCAGCGGCGGCGAAGCTGCCGTGCTTGGCGGTATCGGCGAAGGCGGCGATCTGCTGCAGGCTGTTCATCGCGGGATTGAGGACGTTCTGTCGGCAATGTTACGGCAATCGCGCATCTTGTTCGCTCCTGCTGGCGGCCGGAAACTTCGCTCCGCGCCGCGCACCCCCTCGACATCCGCTTCATCCAAAAGGAGTTCCGCATGTACGTCCTCGACCAGCCCGCCCCCACCCCCACGCCCATCCCCGGGGTGCACCACGCCACCTGGGCCGGCGCTTCCGAAGGCCTGAGCTCGCTGAGCCTCTGGCGCCAGTCGACCGACCCCGGCGGCGCGACGCCGCCGCACTCGCACAGCTGCGACGAGATCGTGATGTGCACGGCGGGCACGGCGAAGTGCACATCGACGGCAAGGTCCACTGCTTCGGCCCCGACCAGACCATCGTGCTGCCGGCCGGCGTGCCGCACCAGATCTTCAACACGGGCGACCAGCCACTGGAGACCACTGCGGTGTTCGCCGCCACGCCGGTGCCCGTCGCCCTGCCCGACGGCTCGGCACTCGAGCTGCCCTGGCGCACCTGAAACGCTCGCAGCAGAAACAAAAAGCCGGGACGACCGTCCCGGCTTTTGCGCTGCCGACGCCGCGATGCGGCGCAATGCCGCCTCAGATGCCCAGCAGCTTCTTGGCCTCGCCCAGCGCCGCCATCGACTCGCCGTGCCGGCCGGCCTTGTGGTGCGCGTCGCCCTCGTTGCGCAACTTGGTGACCTTGTCGACGGTCTCCTTGGACAGCTGCGGACTTGATTGCAGCTTGGCATCGATCGCCTTGACCTCGTTCGGGCAGTTGTGCGCCCAGGCGGCGCCCGCGAGGACCAGGCCGGCGACGGCGGCAATTAGTTTGCGCATGGGGAGTTCCTTGGAGTTGGGAGAGGCCGTCAAGCTATCGCAGCCGCGGGCATGGGACTTGGGAGGAAACCCTAGGCTGCGCGGCAGTTCAGGCGGCGTGCGTGCCCTCACCCCAGCCCTCTCCCAAGGGAGAGGGAGAAAGGCAGCTGGACTACCGCTCGGGCACGCCGCAGACCAGCGTGCCGGGATCGTTGGGCTGCACGTCCAGGCTGTTCTTGGCCTGGGCCACGTCCATGTCGCGCGGCAGCGGCACGCCGTTCTTCACCGCCAGGATCTCGGCCATGACGCTCACGGCGATCTCGGGCGGCGTCTTGCTGCCGATGTAGATGCCGATCGGGCCGCGCAGCCGGGCCAGCGAAGCCTCGGTCTGGTCGAAGTGCTCGACCATGCGCTCGCGGCGCGCATCGTTGTTGCGGCGGCTGCCGATCGCGCCGACGTAGAACGCCTCCGTCTGCAACGCCTCCAGCAGCGCCAGGTCGTCCAGCTTGGGATCATGCGTCAGCGCCACGACGCAGCTGCGCCGGTCGGGGCGGAACGAGAGCACCACGTCGTCGGGCATCTCGTGGACCAGCTTCGCGCCCGGCACGTGGAAGGCGCCGCTGTACTCCTCGCGCGGGTCGCAGACGGTGACGGCGAACCCGCTGAACAGCGCCATGGTGGCCAGGTACTCGGTGAGCTGGCCCGCGCCGATCAGCAGCATCCGGTACTCGGGCCCGAAGGTGTTGGCCATGCGCTCACCGTCGACCGCGAGATCCGACGGCGTGTCGGCCGGCTCGATCGTGGCGGCGCCATCGGACAGCCGGACCGTGCGGCGCACCAGCTTCCCCTGCTCAAGCGACGTGACCAGCTCAGCCAGTCCCTGCGGATCGGGGTCGTACTCCAGCAGCAGCTCCAGCGTCCCGCCGCAGGGCAGGCCGAAGCGATGCGCCTCGTCGGCGGTGACGCCGTACTTCACGAACGAAGGCGGCCCGGAAGGGATCGCCTTCTCCTCGCCGCGACCGGCGTAGGCCTGCGTGAAGCGGTAGATCAGGTCGTCCTCGATGCAGCCGCCGGAGACGGAACCGACCACGGAGCCATCTTGCGCCAGCGCCATGATCGAGCCCACCGGGCGGGGCGAGGAGCCCCAGGTGCGCACAACGGTGGCCAGCAGCGCGCGCCGGCCCGCTATGCGCCAGTCGCGCAGCGTCCTCAGCACCAGCACGTCGAGGTTTTCCATGGAGTGGCTTCCCGCAGGTCAGAAGGTGTAGGCCGCGTTCACGCCGGCGAGCCAGTGGCGTCCGGGCGCGGGCTCGAAGAAGCGGCCGTTGCCCTCGTTGACGATCACCGAGCCGGCGTAGCGGCGGTCGGTGAGATTGTCCACGCGCACGAATTCCCGCACGGTCCAGCGGCCCAGCACCTGCTGCAGCGAAGCCCGCACGGCCAGCGTGGTCGCGGCGGGCGCGAAGTCGGTGTTGGTGTCGTTGACCGCGATGCGGCCGGTGTGCCGAAGCTCCAGCGCGGTCTGCAGGCCCCAGGGCCGGTGCTCCCAGGCGACTTCGCCGAACAGCATGGCGCGCGGGATGCCCGGGATGCGGTTGCCTGCCGCCACGACGACCGTTGGCACCGTGCAGGGCGGCGCCCCGCAAGTCGTGAAGGTGCTGTCGTATTGCGCCCGCAGCAGCGTGGCGGCCAGCGTCGCCGACCAGCCCTGGCCGAAACGGCCGGCGAGCAGCGCCTCGAAGCCGCGCCGCTCGGTGCGGCCGGCGTTCTGGAAGGTGCTGCGCCCGCCGCTGTTGGTGAGCACCACCAGCTCGTCGGTGGTGCGGGCCTGGAACAGCGCCGCGTTGAGGTTCCAGTCCTGCGACAGCGCCGCCTTCGCGCCGATCTCCCACTGCCGGCTTTCGGCGCTGCGCAGGTCGAAGTTCAGCCCGGGCCCGCCCGGGCGGTTGGCGAGTTCATTGAAGGTCGGCGTCTCGAAGCCGCGCCCCGCCGACGCATAGAGGTTGAGCGACTCGGCCGCGTGCCACACCACGCCCAACACCGGCGTCGTGGCCGAGAACCGCGCCGAACCGCTGTCATCGCCATTGGCGCCCGCGATGAAGCGGTCCTCGGAAGCGAAGCGCACCTGCGAATGCCGCAGCCCGGCCGTGAGCGACCAGCGCTGCGACGACCACACGCCCTGCACGTACTGGTCGAAGCTGCGCACCCGGTTGTCCTCGTCGCGCCGCAGCGCGCCGAGCACGCCCAGCACCTGCGTCGCGCCGGTCCCGACGAAGTTCTGGAATCCGCGGCGCTCCTCGGATAGTCGATCCGCCGTCAGCCCGAAGGTGATCGCCAGCGGCGAGTCGAAGGCGCGCGTGCGCACCACCCACTGCGCGTCCGCCCCGTGGTAGCGGCGCTCCAGGTCGATCACGCCACCGGGCTGGGTGATCGGTGCCTGCGTCGCGACGGGTATGGCCTGGAACTGCTCGGTAGCACGGTTGCCGGTCCACCCGGTCAGCTTGAACGAATGCACGGCATCGAGCCGGTGCTCGAGGATCACGCCGGCCTGCTTCTGGTCGACCGACTTGCGCGTGTTGAAGAGCAGCGCCGCCGGGCTGGCCTGGCGCGGATCGGCATCGAACTCCGCGCGCGTGAGGCCCAGCGGGTCCTGCGTGTCCGGCATGTCGACCGCGTTGAGGATGAGGCTGACGCGCGTGTCCTCGCTCACGTTATAGCGGACCTTGCCGTTCAAGCCCGTGCGGCGCGCGGCGCTGTGTTCGCGGAAGCCGTCGGTGTCGAAGCGGGTGGCGCTCAGGTTGTACTGGACGACGCCCTCCTGCCCCGACAGCTTCACGTTGTGCCGGCGCGTGCCGAAGCTGCCGAATGCGGTCGCGGCCTCGGCCACCGTGTCCGGCCCGCCGTCGGCGGTGAAGATGCTGATCACGCCGCCGGAGGAATTGCCGTACAGCGCCGAGAACGGCCCGCGCAGCACTTCGATGCGGTCGGCCGAGAGCAGGTCGAAGTGCGAGACCTGGCTCTGCCCGTCCGGGGCGGTGGCCGGGATGCCGTCGGTGTACAGGCGCAGGCCTCGCACGCCGAAGGTGGCGCGGGCGCCGTAGCCGCGCGAGGAGATCTGGATGTCCTGCGCGTAGTTCTGGCGGTTCAGCGCGGTGAGCCCGGGCACTCGCACCAGCGATTCCGAGAGGTTGATGCCCAGCTGCGAATTGCGCAGCGCGTCGCCGCCGATCACGTCGACCGAGGCCGGCGTGTCGAAAGCCGACTGGGCGACGCCCGGAAGCGGCGTGACCACGACCGGCCCCAAGGTGCCCTCCGCCGGGACCTGCGCAGCCGCGTGGACGGCGATGCAAGCCGCTGCGGCAGTGATGGCGGCGGTTCTCATCTCAGCGCGACAGCCAGTAGACGACGCCCGCGACCACCACGGCGCCGACGACCCAGATCCAGGCGGGCATGCCGCCGCCGCTGCGCTCGGCCACGGCGGGCGCGCGCGCCGAAGCCGACGCAGGCCCGGCCGCGACTGTCTCTTGCGAGGCCGCTGCCGGGGCCGGGTAGCGGCGCTGCAGCTCCTGCTCGAAGCGCTTGAAGAAGTCCTCGGCCATCGAACGCGCCACGCCGTCGATCAGGCGCTGGCCGACCTGCGCGATCTTGCCGCCGACCTGCGCGCTGGCGGTGTAGTTGAGTTCGCAGCCCGGCTCGCGCGGCTCCAGCCGCACCTGGGCCTGGCCCTTGCCGAAACCCGCGGCGCCGCCCTGCCCTTCGAACTTCAGCGTGTAGCTGGTGGGCGGCTGCACGTCCTGCAGCTGGATCTTGCCGGCGAAGCGCGCCGACACCGGGCCGACCTTCACCGACATGCCGATCGCGTACTGGCCGGGCCCGGTTTCCTCAATGCGGTCGCAGCCCGGGATGCAGACGGCGAGCACCTGCGGATCGTTCAGCGCCTCCCAGGCCTGCTGCCTGTCCACCGCCAGCTGGCGGCTGCCTTGCATGTCCATCTGGGGTCTTCTTTCGTGTCTTCGTTCAGCGGTCCATCACGGCCGCGATGCTCGCGGCCAGCTGTTGCAGGGTTTCGATGTTGTGCACCGCCAGCATGCCGTGCGCGCGCCGGTGCAGCTGCATGGCGCCGCGCGCCAGCGGCTCGTAGCCCGCAAAGCGCAACAGCGGATTGAGCCACAGGAGGCGGCGGCTGTGCAGCCGCAGCCAATCGAGCTCGCGGCCGAGCGCCTCGGGGTCGCCGGTATCCAGCCCATCCGTGATCAGCAGCACCAGCGTGCGGCGACCCACCAGCCGGCGCGAGTGGTTCGCGCGCAGCATGGCGAGCGACTCGCCCAGGCGCGTGCCGCCGGCGAAGTCGTCGATGGCCGCGCTCGCGACCTCCAGCATCGCGTCGGTGTCGGCGTGGCGGAAGGCGGTGCTCAGGTCGGTCAGATGCGTGCCGAACGCGAACACGTCGCATCGCCCGATGCGGCCGCCTTCGGCGTGCCGCGTCGCCGCGTGCAGGAAAGCCAGCAGCAGGCGCGCGTAGCGCTCCATCGATCCGGACACGTCCAGGAGCACCAGCAGCGGCAGCGGCTGGCGCCTGCGCTCGCGCTGCGGCAGCGTCACCACTTCACCACCCGTGCGCGCGGCGGCATGCATCGCTCCCGGCCAATGCGGCCGGTTGCCTCGCAGGCCCGCGCGCGTGCGCCGCGCCGCGACCGTCGGCACAGGCAACGAGACATCGCGGGCGATGCGCTCGACCAGCCGGAACTCCTCGGCGCTCAGGCCGTTGAAGTCCGCATGCCGCAGGCGCTGCACTTCGCTGGCGGTCATGGCCGCATCGAAGCGCACCTCCTGCTCCGGCCGCGCGGGCTGGCCCTGGCCGGCCTTGCGCGGCGCGAGCGCCTCCTGCACGCGCGGACGCCGCTTGACGGGCTCGGCCTTGCCTTCGCCGCGCGGCAGCATCTGCGCCAGCAGCTTCTGCGCCATGCCGGGGTCGCGGAAGAAAGCATCGAACAATTCGCGGAACACGAGCCGGTCCTGTTCGCGGCTGACCATCACGGATTCCAGCGCGGCGCCGAGGTCCTCGCGCTGCTCCACGCCGACCAGCGTGGCGGCCTCGGCGGCCAGCGCGATGCGCGCACTGTCGATGCGCACACCGGCGCGCCGCAGCGCGCGGCCGAAGCCGGCGATGTTGTCGGCCAGCTTGCCGGTGCGCGCGTCGCCGAGCTGCATCACGCCTCTTGCGGCTTGAGCAGGTCGGCCGCCATGTCGCGGGTGAGCGCGGCCACGTCCTCGCGCTGCTTGAACAGGATGCCGGCCGTGTCGGTGACCACTTCCGGGTCCAGCTCCAGCGTGTCCATGGCGACCAGCGCCTTGGCCCATTCCACGCTCTCGGCGATGCCGGGCGCACGCTGGAACGCGCTCGCGAACGGCTGGCTGCGCAGCCGCGAGATGAAGGCCGACACCTGCCCGGCCAGCGCCTCGCCGGCCTGCGGCACGCGGGCCCGCACGATGGCCAGTTCGCGCTCGCGGTCGGGGTAGTCCAGCCAGTGATAGAGGCAGCGCCGCTTGAGCGCGTCGTGCAGCTCGCGCGTTCGGTTGCTGGTGAGGATGGTCACCGGCGCCACCGCGGCGCTCACGGTGCCCAGCTCGGGGATGCTGACCTGGTACTCGCCCAGGTACTCGAGCAGGAAGGCCTCGAACGGTTCGTCGGCGCGGTCAAGTTCATCGACCAGCAGCACCGCGCCCGGCGCCGGCTGCTGCAGCGCCTGCAGCAGCGGCCGGCGGATGAGGTACTTGGCCTGGTAGACCTCGCGCTCGGCTTCGGCGGCAGTGCCGTGGCCCTCCGCGGCGCGCAGGTGCAGCAGCTGCGCCGCGTAGTTCCATTCGTAGAGCGCCTCGCGCTGCTCCAGCCCGTCGTAGCACTGCAGGCGCAGCAACTCGCGCCCGAGCGCGGTGGCCAGGGCCTTGGCCAGCTCGGTCTTGCCCACGCCCGGCTCGCCCTCCAGCAGCAGTGGCCGCTGGAGCTTGAGCGCGAGGTACGCGGCGGTGGCCAGCCGCCGGTCGGCGAAGTAGCCGACCGACTGCAGGGACTGGATCAGGGCATCGATGGACGAAGGCACGGTGTTCCCGGCGTTGGCCGCGCAGTCGCGCGGACCCCCGAGGTTAGCCGTTTGCCTTGGCCACCGCGCGCTGCGCCATCACGCCGATGAGGTTGGCGCGGTAGGCCGCCGTCGCGTGCAGGTCGGTGGACAGGCCCTCGGGCGAAATGCGCACGCCGGCGGCCGACTCGGGCGTGAAGCTGCGCGTGAGCGCCTCCTCCAGTCCCTTGTGGCGGACCACGCCGTTGCCGCCGCCCGTGACGGCGACCCGCACACCCGACGCGGTCTGCGCGACGCACACGCCGATCAGCGCGAAGCGCGAAGCTGGTTGCTTGAACTTGATGTAGGCCGCCTTCTGCGGGATCGGGAACGAGACCGCCGTGATCAACTCGCCGTCGCCCAGCGCCGTCGTGAAGAGGCCGGTGAAGAAATCATCCGCCGGGATCTTGCGCTGCGTCGTCTGCACGGTGGCGTTCAGGCCCAGCACGCCGGCCGGGTAGCAGGCCGCGGGATCGTTGTTGGCCAACGAGCCGCCGATGGTGCCCAGCGCGCGCACCTGCCGGTCGCCGATGTGGGCCGCCAGGTCGGCCAGCGCGGGGATCGCCTTGCGCACGTCGTCGCTGCTGGCGACCTCGGCATGCCGGGCCATCGCGCCGATCACGAGGTTGTCGCCCTCGCGGCGGATGCCCGAGAGCTCGCGCACTGCGCCCAGGTCGACCAGCTGCTCGGGGTTGGCCAGCCGCAGCTTCATCGAGGCCAGCAGGGTCTGGCCGCCGGCCAGCGGCTTGCCGCCGGCGCCCGCCAGCCGCACCGCGTCGGCCAGCGCGGCCGGGCGTTCGAAGGTGAATGCATACATGCTTGTCTCCTTGCGTTCAGTGGGCGGCCTGCTGGATTGCCTGCCACACGCGCGGCGCGCTGGCCGGCATGTCCAGGTCCTTCACGCCCAGGTCCTTGAGCGCGTCGAGTACCGCGTTGATCACCGCCGGCGGCGAGCCGATCGCGCCGGCCTCGCCGCAGCCCTTGGTGCCCAGCGGGTTGTGGGTGCAGGGCGTCACGTGGTTGCCGATGCGGAAGCTGGGCAGGTCGTCGCAGCGCGGCATGGCGTAGTCCATGAAGCTGCCGGTCAGCAGCTGGCCGCTTTCGCGGTCGTACACGCAGTTCTCCATCAGCGCCTGGCCGATGCCCTGCGCCAGGCCGCCGTGCACCTGCCCTTCCACGATCATCGGGTTGATGATGGTGCCGAAGTCGTCCACCGCGGTGAAGCGGTCCAGGCGGACCGTGCCGGTGGCGGGATCGACCTCCACCTCGGCGATGTAGGTGCCGGCCGGGAAGGTGAAGTTGGTCGGGTCGTAGAACGCCGTCTCGTTCAGGCCGGGCTCCAGCTTGTCGAGCGGGTAGTTGTGCGGCACGTAGGCCGTGAGCGCCACCTGCCCGAACGGGATCTTCTTGTCCGTGCCCTTGACCTTGAACTCGCCGCCTTCGAACTCGATGTCGGCGTCGCTCGCTTCCATCAGGTGCGCCGCGATCTTCTTGGCCTTGGCCTCGATCTTGTCCAGCGCCTTCATGATCGCCGCGCCGCCCACGCTGATCGAGCGCGAGCCGTAGGTGCCCATGCCGAACGGCACGCGGCCAGTGTCGCCGTGCACCACGTCGACGTTCTCCACGGGGATGCCCAGCCGCCCGGCCACGACCTGCGCGAACGTGGTCTCGTGGCCCTGGCCGTGGCTGTGCGAGCCGGTGAACACCGTCACGCTGCCGGTCGGATGCACGCGGATCTCGCCGCATTCGAACAGCCCCGCGCGAGCACCGAGTGCACCCGCAATGTTCGAGGGCGCGATGCCGCAGGCTTCGATGTAGCTGCTGTAGCCGATGCCGCGCTTCAGGCCCTTGGCTTCGCTGGCCTTCTTGCGGGCCTCGAAGCCGCCGACCTCGGCCAGCGACTTGGCCTTGTCCATGCACGCGTGGTAGTCGCCCGTGTCGTACTGCAGCGCCACCGGCGTCTGGTACGGGAACTGTGTGATGAAGTTGCGCTTGCGGATCTCGTCCTGCGGGATGCCCAGCTCCCACGCGCAGCGGGTGACGAGGCGTTCGAGCAGGTAGGTGGCCTCGGGGCGTCCGGCGCCACGGTACGCGTCCACCGGCGCCGTATTGGTGAACCACGCATCGACCTCGACGTGGATCAGCGGCGTGGTGTACTGGCCGGCCAGCAGCGTGGCGTAAAGGATGGTGGGCACCGCGGTCGAGAACGTCGACAGGTAGGCGCCCAGGTTGGCATCGGTGTGCACGCGCAGCGCCAGGAACTTGCCGTCCTTGTCCAGCGCCATCTCGGCATGGCTCACGTGGTCGCGGCCGTGCGCGTCGCACAGGAAGGCCTCGCTGCGCTCGCAGGTCCACTTGATCGCGCAGTTGAGCTGCTTGGCGGCCCAGGTCAGCGCCACGTCCTCCGCGTACAGGTAGATCTTGGAGCCGAAGCCGCCGCCGACGTCGGGCGCGATCACGCGCACCTTGTGCTCGGGCAGGCCGAGCACGAAGGCGGTCATCAGCAGCCGCTCGACGTGCGGGTTCTGGTTGGCCACGTACAGCGTGTACTCGTCCTTCGACCGGTCGAATGAACCGATCGCTGCGCGCGGCTCGATGGCATTGGGCACGAGCCGGTTGTTCGTGAGGTCCAGCGTCGTGACGTGGGCCGCCCTGGCGAATGCCGCGTCGACCTGCGCCTTGTCGCCGATCGCCCACTTGTAGCAGTGGTTGTCGGGCGCAGCTTCATGCAGGCCCGGGCCCTTCTGCGCTTCGCGGACGTCCACCACCGCGGGCAGCACGTCGTAGTCGACCTCCACCGCTTCGGCCGCGTCTTTCGCGTTCTGCACCGTGTCGGCCACGACCATGGCGACGTGGTCGCCGACGTAGCGCACCTTGCCCTGGGCCAGGATGGGATGCGGCGGCTCCTTCATCGGCGTGCCGTCGGTGCTGGTGATCAGCCAGCCGCAGGGCAGCCCGCCCATCTTGCCTTCCACGTCCTTGCCGGTGAACACCTTCACGACGCCGGGCATGCCCTCGGCGCGCGAAACGTCGACGGACCTGATGGCCGCATGCGCATGCGGCGAGCGCACGAACACCGCATAGCGCATGTTCGCGAGCTGGATGTCGTCGGTGTACTGGCCGCTGCCGGTGAGGAAGCGGTAGTCCTCCTTGCGGCGCAGCGACTCGCCGATGTGCGGCAGCCGGGAAAGATCGGATGCACCCATGGTTGTCTCCTCGTGTGGTCAGGCCGAAGCGGTGGCGGTGGACGCCTGGCCTTGCGAGGACGCCATGGCGGCCCCGCCCTGCTGGACGGCCTTGACGATGTTCTGGTAGCCCGTGCAGCGGCACATGTTGCCTTCGAGCTGCTCGCGGATCTCGGTCTCGGACGCGCCCGGATGGCGCGTGCACAGGTCGATGGCGCTCATCACCATGCCCGGCGTGCAGTAGCCGCATTGCAGCCCGTGGCAGTCCTTGAACGCGGCCTGCATCGGGTGCATCGTGCCGTCGGCCGCGGCGATGCCTTCGATGGTGGTGATCTCGGCGCCGGGATGCTGGAGCGCCAGCGTGTTGCACGACTTGACGGCCTTGCCGTTGATCAGCACCGTGCACGCGCCGCACTGGGCGGTGTCGCATCCGACGTGCGTGCCCGTGAGGCGAAGATGTTCGCGGATCGCGGTGACCAGCAACGTATTGGGAGGCACGTCGAGGCTGGCGGCCTTGCCGTTGACTTTCAGTTGAACCTGCATGTCGTCTTCCTCCAGGGGTTTGGGAGTGGCGCGACGATTGTTGGAGCCGTGCCTGACCCCCTACCTAGGCGAAACCCTAGAAGCGGGACGAGGTCATCTGAAATTCTCAAAATGGAACATCCGGGCTCGCGATGATCGAAGGCGCGGCTCAACACAACGGAGACACCCCATGCCGGTCACGGACCAAGCTCGGCTGCAGGACATCGAACGCGCGCGGCGCGCCGTCATCGGCGAAGGCCGCTGTGCCACCGATGTGCTGGTCGAGCGCTGGTTCGAGCGCAGCTGGATCGAGCGCTCCTGGCGCCGCTGCCTCGATCAAGGCATGCGTCCCGATCATCGAGTGGCGTTCGACGTGATCCCCGCGCAGGCGATGCGCCGCACGGAAGAGGCGAGCCACTCGCTGCTGGAGGCCGCGAAGCCGGTGATGTCACGACTCGCGCGCGCGATCGCCGGCAGCCGCTACTTCGCGGTGCTGACGGATGCGCAGGGCACGGTGGTCGGCGTCGACGGCGCCATCGACCGCAGCGACCGGCGCGCGCAGCTGATCACCCGCGTGGGCGTGGACCTGTCGGAACGCGCGGTGGGCACCACCGCCATCGGCGCGGCGCTGGCCGAGCTGCAACCGGTGTGGCTGCACCGCGGCGAGCATTTCTTCGACGACACGAGCTGCTACAGCTGCGCGGGCGCTCCGCTCATCGGTCCCAAGGGCAACGCGGTGGGCATGCTCGACCTCACCGGCATCGATGCGGCCGAGCGGCCCGAGCTCAAGCATCTCGTCGTGCAGTCGGCCCGCAGCATCGAGAACGCGCTGACGCTGGCGCGGCCGCACGCGCTGCTGCTGCGCCTGAACTGGCCGGGGCGCGCTTTCGGCGACGAAGACGGGCTGCTCTGCCTGGACCGCGACGGCTGGGTCGCCGGAGTGAGTCCGGCGGCACGCGAGATGCTGGGGCTGGCGGGCAGCGGCACCGTGCATTGCAGCGAGCTGTTCGCGACGGCCTGGGAGCGCTTCTTCGATCTCGCGCGCAAGGAGCCCGCCGCGCTGGAGGTGCCGCTGTGGTCGGGGTTGACCTTGCAGGTGCTGGCGACTCTGCCCGGCCATACGCACGCGGCGCATCCCGCGACGGAATCGCGGCTGCCGCTGAAGGACCTGGAGACGGAACTCATCCGGCAGGCGGTGCAGGACGCGCGCGGGAACGTGATGGCCGCGGCGCGGCGGCTGGGGATCAGCCGGGCGACTGTTTACCGCAAGCTCGGGCAGCGCGGCCGGTAGTGTCCTGCTCCCTCTCCCTCTGGGAGAGGGCTGGGGTGAGGGCACGCGCGCGGCCTGCATTCCTTGCCGGGCTTGTTCTTTGCCCCTGCGCACCCCGCCATCAATCCGCCAACGCAACCACCACCGCCGACTCATCCACCCGCACTGCCACCGCGCTCCCACTGCGTAACCCACTGCCCGCCGGCGCGAACCCCACCATCGCCAGCCCCCCGGAGAGTTGCACCGCGACTTCATCCCCGGCGTCGCCGCGTGCCACTCGTGTCACGCGGCCCGTGAGCAGGTTCGAACCCGCAGAGCGACGCGCGCCAGGCCGTGCCACCGTCACCGCCGTGGCCTTGCACAGCGCGAGCACCGGACGATCGACCGAGAGACCGAGCAACTCGCCACTTTCCGTGGTGATGCGCGCGGCCAGCGTGCCGCCACCTGCGAAGGCAAGTACCACGCGCAGCAGCGGCCCGTGCGACTGCAACTCCGCCACCACCGCCGGCAACTGGTTGCGCATGCTGGTGCGCAAAGCCAGGCCCGCGAGCGACGACGCCTCGCGCCGCGCCTTCAAGCCTCCGAGCACCTGCTCCCGGGTGCGAGCCATCGCCGCACCTGCGCGCAACAGCTGCTTTCCCGCCGCCGACAGTTGCGCGCCACCGCCGCCCGCGCCGCCCACAGATCGTTCCACCAGCGGCACGCCCGCGAGGTTGGAGAGCATGTCCAGCGCCTGCCACGCGGCCTTGTAGCTCACGCCGGCCTGCCGCGCCGCCTGTGAGATGGAGCCGCATTCGCCCACCAGCCGCAGGATCTCCAGCCGTTTGTCGGTGGCGGCATGGCCGAGGGCCTGGTCGAGGTGCAGTCGGCGCGGCATGGCTGCGCATTGTGGCGGGAAACGGCGCGCCGTACACTGGGCGCTATTCCACCCATGAATAGCGCGATGCGCCCCGCCGCCCTCCTCCTTGCCCTGCTCCTGCCACCCGCTGCACTGCATGCGGCGGAGGTCAACGTGGCGGTCGCGGCCAACTTCAGCGCGCCGATGCGCAAGCTCGCGGCCGCCTTCGAGCAGGCCAGCGGGCACAAGGCCACCCTGGCGTTCGGCTCCACCGGCCGCTTCTACGCGCAGGTGAAGAACGGCGCGCCGTTCCAGGTGCTGCTCGCGGCGGACGACGAGACACCGGCCCGGCTGGAGAAGGAAGGCCTGGCCGTGCCGGGATCTCGCTTCACCTACGCGACCGGGCGCCTCGTGCTGTGGAGCGCCAGCCCCGGCGTCGTGGACGAGCGCGGCGAGGTGCTCCGCAAGCCCGGTGCGGGCAAGGTGGCGATCGCGGATGCGCGGCTCTCGCCCTATGGGGCGGCGGCCATCGAGGTCCTGAAGCGGCTCGGCCTCGACCAGGCTCTTCACCCGCGGCTGGTGCAGGGCGAAAACATCTCGCAGGCCCACCAATTCGTCGCCACCGGCAATGCGCAGATGGGCTTCGTCGCCCTGTCGCAAGTGATCGTGGACGGCCGCATCGAGAAAGGTTCGGCCTGGCACGTGCCCGCCGACCTGCATTCGCCGATCCGGCAGGATGCCGTGGTGCTTGCGGCCGGCAAGGACAGCCCCGCAGCCGCCGCGCTCATGGCGTTCCTGCGCAGCGACGCCGCCCGCGCGATCATCCGCGCGCACGGCTACGAGCTGTAGCCATGCCGTTCACCCGCGAAGACCTGGCCGCCATCTGGCTCACGCTGAAGCTGGCGGGCGCCACGACCGTGCTGCTGCTGCTGCTCGCCACGCCGCTGGCCTGGTGGCTGTCGCATGCGCGCGGCCGCTGGCCCGCGCTGGTGGCGGCGATCGTTGCGCTGCCGCTGGTGCTGCCGCCGACGGTGCTGGGCTTCTATCTGCTGGTGGTGTTCGGCCCCCAGGGCTGGGGCGGACGGCTGACGCAGGCGCTCGGCCTCGGGTTGCTGCCCTTCACTTTCGGCGGGCTGCTGGTCGCGTCGGTGCTCTATTCGCTGCCGTTCGCGGTGCAGCCGCTGCAGCATGCGTTCGAGGCCGTGGGGCGGCGGCCGATGGAAGTGGCCGCGACCTTGCGCGCGGGGCCGATCGACGCTTTCCTCACTGTCGCCGTGCCGCTGGCGCGGCCCGGGTTCATCACCGCAGCCATCCTCACCTTCGCGCACACCGTCGGCGAGTTCGGCGTCGTCCTCATGATCGGCGGCAACATCCCGGAGAAGACCCGCGTCGTGTCGACACAGATCTACGGCCACGTGGAAGCGCTGGCCTACACGCAGGCGCACTGGCTGTCGGCCGGCATGCTGGCGTTCTCGTTCGCCGTGCTGCTCGCGGTCGCGGTGTCCACGCGGCGCACGGCGAGACTGATGCCGTGAACAAAACGCTGAACCGCTTGCGACTGCGGCTGGAACGGGCAGCGTTCACGCTGGACGTGGACGTCACGTTGCCGCGCGGCATCACCGTGCTGTACGGCCCGTCCGGTTCCGGCAAGACCACCGTGCTGCGTTGCGTCGCCGGACTTGAGCGCGCACAAGGCGAAGTGCGGGTGGCCGGCCGAACGTGGCAGGACGACGTCAGCGGCGAATTCCTGCCGCCGTGGCAACGCCCGCTCGGCTATGTATTCCAGGAGGCAAGCCTCTTCCCGCACCTCACGGTGGCCGGCAACCTCCGTTATGCACAGCGACGCGCCGGACGCGACGCCGATGCTTCGGCGCTGCAACGTGTCATCGATCTGCTGGGCATCTCGCCGCTGCTGGACCGATCGACACCCGAGCTGTCAGGCGGCGAGCGCCAGCGCGTCGCCATCGCCCGTGCGCTCACGACGCAACCGCAGCTGCTGTTGCTCGACGAGCCGCTGGCATCGCTCGATCCCGCGCGCCGCCGCGAAGTGCTGCCCTGGCTGGAGGAACTGCGCGACGGGCTGGGCATTCCGATGCTGTACGTCACCCATTCCGCGGAGGAGATGGCGCGCCTGGCGGACACGGTGGTGCTGATGGAAGCCGGCCGCGTGCTGGCGAGCGGACCTCCCGCGCAAACGCTCACGCGGCTGGACCTGCCGCTCACTCGCGACGAGGAAGCGGGCGCGCTGCTTCAGGGTGTGATCGCGCAGATCGATACCCGCTGGCACCTCGCGCGCGTCGACTTCGATGGCGGCTGGCTCTGGCTGCGCGACGATGGGTTGCAGGCGGGCGAGCGCGTGCGCGTCCGCGTCCTCGCGAGGGACGTCAGCATTGCGCTGGAGCCGTCCGCTCCGGGCACGTCGTCCATCCAGAACGTGCTCGCCTGCACTGTCGCGGGACTCGCGCCAGGCCCCCACCCGTCGCAGGCGCTCGTGGCGCTGCAATGTGGCGGGCACCAGCTGGTGGCGCGCATCACGGCTCGCGCCGCCGACACGCTGGGGCTGGTTGCGGGGAATAGGGTGTTCGCGCAGGTGAAGTCGGCGGGGCTGGTGCGTTGAGGGTCCGCCTGTTGTTGAATCTACAACGTACGCTGTAGCATCTACTACGGGTGCTGTTGGATCGACAGCGCATGCTGTAGTATTCACAACGCCCGGGAATGATCGTGGACGCAACCCTCGCCTACCTCTTCGGCAGCCGGACCAAGGCCAGGCTGCTGCGCGCGCTGTTTTCCACTCCGCACGAAGCCTTCCACCTGCGCGGGCTGGCATCCCTGGCCGGCGTGGACGCGGGCAATGCGGTGAAGGTGCTTCGGGGACTCGTGGCGGTCGGCCTGGTCAAGCAGGTGGCGGATGCGAGGGGAACGCGTTACCAGGCCGACGAAGGGTCGCCCCTGCATGCTGCCTTGAGGCAGCTGTTCCTCGCCGCGGACGCCCTCCTCCACGACTTGCGCGAGGTCGCGCAGGCCTTGCCGGCCGAGCAGGTGCACGTCTTCGGCTCCATGGCGCGAGGCACTGCCGGACCGGACAGCGATGTGGACATGCTCGTCGTGGGTGACCTGTCCACGATCGAGGCGCAGGCGGCGTTCAAGCGCGTCGCGCGCAAGCACAAGAGGGAAGTCAGCGTGCTGGTCGTGGACCGGGACACCCTGCGCAAGCAGGTCGCCGAAGGCACAGCCTTCTGGCGCGACGTGCTCGCCCATCCGGTCATCACCCTCAAGGGAGACAACATCGATGCTGCGCTCGGCCCGCCAACTCTCGCTCGATGAACAGGCTTTCCATTCCTGCCCGCAGGACAGGTCAACGGTCGCGGCGCTGCTCGCCGCGGCGACCCGCAAGAGGGCGGATGCGCTGCTCGAAGCGAATTCGCTGGACACGCGGGTGGAAGCGAACTACGACGCCTGCTTCAGCATCGCCCTGGCGGTGCTGAACGCGCATGGCTGGAAAGCGCGCCCGGTGCCGGCCCACCACCGCTATACGCTGGAAGCGGCTTGCGAAGCGATCGGTGCGAGCGAAGCGGTGTTCGACCGTGTCGACGCCATCCGCGACGTGCGCAACCTGAAGTACAGCGGCATCAGCCGGACCCGCAAGGATTACGAGTTCTCGCTGAAGGTGCTGGACGAATTCGCTCAAGCCGCGGGCACATGGTTCTCCCTCCACCACGGCGGGCTGCTCAAGATCTAGGCGCAAAGCGCGAGGGTGCGCTTGTGCGCGATGCAATGCGGCGCAGCACGCACCTGCTTGCGGTTCAATTCGCGGCGTTCGGAAAGAACAACTGCTCCCCCGCCACCTTGTACGAAGCGATCGCCTGCTGCCCCTGCGCCGACACGATCCAGTCCACGAACTTCTTCGCCGCGGCCTGCTTCACATGCGGATGCTTCTTCGCGCTCACGGCCATCACGCCGTACTGGTTGAACAGGCGCTTGTCGCCCTCGATGAGGACGGCGAGGTCGCCGCGGTTCTTGAAGCTGAGCCAGGTGCCGCGGTCGGTGAGCGCATAGGCGTTCGCCGATGAGGCGATGTTGAGCGCCGGGCCCATGCCGCAGCCGCATTCCTTGTAACCACCGACCTGGGCGGTCGCGAGGCCCGCCTTTTTCCAGTACCGCAGCTCCGCCGCATGAGTGCCGCTCTTGTCGCCGCGCGAGACGAAGGGCGCATTCACCGCGGCGACTTTCTTCAGGCCCTCGACGACATCGCGGCCCTTCGCGCCGGCGGGATCGTCCTTCGGGCCGACCAGCACGAAATCGTTGTACATGACGGCATGCCGCGTGGGCGCGAAGCCGTCGGCGACGAACTTCTCCTCGGCAGGCTGGTCGTGCACGAAAAGCACGTCGGCATCGCCGCGGCGGGCCATGTCGATCGCCTGGCCGGTGCCGACGGCGACCACTTTCACGTCGATGCCGGTCGCGCGCTTGAACTCGGGCAGCAGGTGGGCGAACAGGCCGGTCTGCTCGGTGGACGTGGTCGAGGCCATGGTGATCGTTTCCGCCGACACGGTGCCGGCAGCGGCCAACGCTATCGTGCACACCACACCGCGCAGAAGTCGGTTCATGCGAGTTCTCCCTTGACGAAGAGGTCGGCCTCGCGCGACAGGCCGGGCAGCCGCACGCGGTCGAAGAAGACGTCCACCGGCGCATCGGCCAGCACGCGGCCGTGCTCCAGGTAAACGACGCGCGTGGCCAGGCGCTTGACCTGGCCGAGGTTGTGGCTGGCGAAGACGAGCGTCATGCCGCCGTGGGCGAATTCCTCCATCAGCGACTCGACCTCGCGCTTGGCATGCGGGTCCAGGCTCGCGGTGGGTTCGTCCAGCAGCAGCACCTTGGGCTGCAGCGCCCACGCCCGCGCGAGCGCCAGCCGCTGCTGCTGGCCGCCGGAGAGCACGCGCGCGTTCCGGAATGCCGCTTCGCCCAGCCCCACGCGCCCGAGCGCGACCAGCGCGCGTTCGCGGCCATCACGCCAGCGCGTGCCGCGTAGCCACAGCGCGAGCGCCACGTTGTTCATGGCGCTGGTGCGCAGCATGAACGGACGCTGGAACACCATGGCCTGGCGCGCCGCACTGTCGCGCAGGACTGTTCCGTGCGTGGGCTGGACCAATCCGTGCAGCACGCGCAGCAGCGTGCTCTTGCCGCTGCCGTTGGCGCCGATCAGCGCCACGCGCTCGCCGGCCTCGATCCGCAGGTCGATGCCCTTGAGGGCCGGCACCGGACCGAACACCACGCCGACGTCCTGGAGCCGTACGACGGCGCTCATGTGGCGACCGCCGTGCGAGGCAACGCCGCATCGCCCCGCGCCAGGCGCCAGCGCCGCAGCACCACCACCAGCGCGTTCAGGCCCAGCACCACCGCCAGCAGCACGACACCCAGGCCCAGCGCGAGCGGCAGGTCGCCCTTGGTCGTCTCCAGCGCGATGGCCGTCGTCATCACGCGGGTGAAGCCGTCGATGTTGCCGCCGACGATCATCACCGCGCCCACTTCGGAGATCGCGCGGCCGAAGCAGGCGATCAGCACGGTGAGCAGCGCATAGCGCTCGTCCCACGCCAGCAGCAGACTGCGCAACAGTGGCCGCGCGCCCATCGAGGCGAGCTGTTCTCCGTGCTGCACGTCGGCGTCCTCCACCACCTGCCGCGTGAGCGCCGCGGCCACGGGCAGCACCAGGATCGCCTGCGCGAGCACCATCGCCGGGAAGGAAAAGAGCCAGCCCAGGAACCCGAGCGGGCCGGAGCGCGAAAGCAGCAGGTAGACCACCAGGCCCACGACGACCGAGGGCACGGCGAGCGAGGTATTGAGCAGCGCCATCATCGCCACGCGTCCGCGGAACCGGGCCACGCCCAGCCATGCGCCCAGCGCGATGCCGAAGCCGCAGGCCAGCGCGCACGCGCTGGCGCTCACTGCGAGCGAGCGCACCACGATCGCGGCCAGGGTGGGATCGGGCGTGAGCACCAGGCGCAGCGCCAGCGCCAGGCTCTCGGAAAAATTGCTCATCGGGCTGCGATGCTAGGCCTGCGGGGCGTTCGAGACCATAAGTTCTTCAACCTATGAATCACCCTGCATAGCGCATACTGCGCGCGCCGATGCACAAGGTAGAACTCTCGTACTCGCTCACCGGCCGCCGCCCGGCCGGCGCCGCGATCCGCAATCCGCTGATCGAGCTGCTGCACGCGGTCCGCGCGCACGGCTCCATCTCCGGCGCGGCCAAGTCGCTGGGGCAGTCGTACCGGCACGTGTGGGGGGAGCTGAAACGCTGGGAAGCGGAGCTGGGCCGCGGGCTGATCGTGTGGGACAAGGGCCAGCCGGCGCGCCTGACCGAATTCGGCGACAAGCTGCTGTGGGCCGAGCGCCAGGCCCAGGCCCGCCTGGCGGCGCAGATCGAATCGCTGCACGCGGACCTGGAGCGTGCGTTTGCCGTTGCGTTCGACGACGCGACCCACGTGCTGACGCTGTACGCCAGCCACGACGACGCGCTCGTGCTGTTGCGCGACCACGCCGCGGCGACGGCGCGGCTGCACCTGGACATCCGGTTCATCGGCAGCGTCGATGCGATCGCGGCGCTCAACGAAGGCCGCTGCACGATGGCGGGCTTCCACACGCCGCCGCAGCCGGCGCCGGGCTCACGGGCGCAGCGCACCTACCAGCCGCTGCTGCGGCCGGGAGAGCACAAGATCATCGGCTTCGCGCGGCGGCGGCAGGGGCTGGTGGTCGCGGCGGGGAATCCGATGGGCATCACGGGCCTGGACGATCTGGTGCGGCGGCAGGCGCGCTATGTGAACCGCGCGCTGGGCACCGGCACGCGCGTCGTCGCCGAGGACCTGCTCGCGAACTTGAGACTCGCCGCGGGTGACATCCAGGGATGGGATCGCATCGAACCTTCGCATTGGGCGGTGGCGGAGGCGGTGGCCTCGGGCAGCGCCGATGCGGGCATGGCGATTGAAACGGCGGCGCGCAGCCGCGGGCTCGGCTTCGTGCCGCTTCTGGAGGAGGACTACTACCTCGTTTGCCTGCGGTCCGTGCTGGAACAGCCGGCTGCGCGGGCGTTGCGCGAGGTGTTGGCCACGCGGGAGTGGCAGGAGCGGT
The DNA here is from genome assembly GCF_004682015.1 of Ramlibacter henchirensis. Lineage (NCBI taxonomy): Bacteria > Pseudomonadati > Pseudomonadota > Betaproteobacteria > Burkholderiales > Comamonadaceae > Ramlibacter > Ramlibacter henchirensis. The sequence goes on from NZ_SMLM01000002.1 coordinate 229,824, forward strand.
TGGGCTCGCTCGCGGGGTATGAGCCGTTGTGGAGTGGAGAGGTGCTCAGCTTGAGCAGGCAGTTGCCTTGGTGGAAGTTCCGCAAGTCGAAGGCCGCGAGAACGAGCTGAAGCGGGTCCCTCACTTCATGACTAGGCGAGACAGGCCTCCGCCGTCGTGGACTGCCAGAGGCCCTCGTTGTCTCCTAATGCCTCATCCAGATTTGCGAGAAATCGCCCCTCTCCATGGCCGCCCGGTCGCCGTAGAAGAAGATGTCGCGCCCGTCGCCGCACTGCCACCCGGCTTCGGAATTGCTCGTGATCTGCAGGAGAAGCCCCCAACGCGCCGCGCTTCGCTGGATGTCCGCTGCTTGCGGATGATCGGGCCGGAACTTCCCGGGATCGATGCCGCGAGAGCCACATTCGCAATCGATCTCCGCCTGTGGTGGCGGATATAGCGGATAGCCCCCATCGCAGGCAGCAGGTCCACCAGGCCGGCGCTGCGCAGCTGTTTTTCCAGCGGCGCATTGGCCGGAACCGAAATGCGCTCGCGCCCCCCGGGCCGCCCTTCCTCGGAGACGTAGGCGTGAGACCGGCCTGCCTCCAGGTCGACCGCTTGCACGCTGTCGGGGGTGCTTGCGAGCAGCTTGCCGCCTACAAATGAAAACGATGCGGAAACGTACGAGCCTGCCTCGTGTCCGGCGACAGATTTGGCAATCCACCGGTCCGGGAAATGACCTGCCGGCCAGGATTCCCCCGATTCGAGGTCGGTCACGACCAAGTGCCCGTCTGCGCGCGTGGCCATCCAACGGCCACAGTCGGACAGCGCAACCTCGAATACGACGTCCCGCTTGGCGCCTCGATGCGGGCGGAAGCACCTCGGCTTGCCGCCTTCAACGCTGACCAGCCAGACGGAAAGCTCGTCCGTGATGAACGCGACATGCCGTCCATCCGGAGTGATGGCTGGCCTTTCCGGTCGAGCGGCCTTGGGCATGGAGACGGTCCGCACATCCGCGTCCCCATGACGAACGACGGTGAGCTCCTTGTGGTCGGTGACGATCCAGCCTCCTTCGAAGGCATGCGCATCACTACCGCGAAAAGTGGCAAGCAACTCGAACGCGGCACTGGCTTGGTGCTCTTGAATCTCGATACCGCTCGGGCCCATGCCGCGAAAAAGGATCCTTCGGCTGTCGTTCGAGAGCGCGAGCGGCCGGTCGAGCCGCAGCGGTGTCTTGCTCGACTCCTTCACTTCGAGCGCAATCTTGCGCTGCCGCAGGTCGATGATGCGCAGGACGGCGCGGTGCCGGTCGCCTGCCGGGGGAAGGGCAGCGGCGACAACCCCGTTCCGGGCTGCGTGGAGCACACCCGGAATGCGCAAGCTGTCGCTGCCAGCCAGTTGCGCCTCGTACCGCGCGCGCCGGGCATTTTTTGCATAGACATCGCGGTACTTCTTCTCTCCGCCCTCCGCGAGGGCCTCCGCATCGCGGGCGCTGTTTTCCAGGCGTTGCGCCTCCTTCCCGTCGGCTGGGAGAGGGATGGTGAACAAGTGGGACACGTCTTCGAGCACATCGGGCCGTCCCGCGTTGCCCAAGGCAAAGCGGGCGTACTCGACCTCACGTGGATGGTCGACGGGTGCCGAATGGAAGGTTGCAAGCAGGAAAGTGCCGTCATCAGCGACGGGCAGGATGCGAGTCTGGTAGGTCATCGAAGCTCCACATCGGCGTCCATTGCCGGGGAGCCGTAGTCTTCTTGCCGGACTCTCGGACTCGAAGGAGCAAAGTACGGGGGCCTGCCGCAATCGCGGCGGGTACAGCCAGTGGAACCTGCGCCTCAGCGCTTGCGCGGCGCCGGCTTGACCGTGGCGCGCGCTTTCGCGGGCGCCTTGGTGGCCGCGGCGCGCTTGCGCGGGGCCACTTCTTCCTCGTCGTTCGCAGCAGCCGTAGCCGTGGCCGTGGCGGCAGCACGTCGGGGCGCAGCGGAGGGCGCAGCAGCGGCGCCCTTTCCTTGCAGGCTGCGCCGCAGCAGGTCGGTGAGGTCGATGACCTCCGCGGTCGCTGACGGCGCTTCCTCGCCCGGCAACGGTTGCAGCGTCGCGACGTCGCCCTTGGCGGCCTTGGCCTGCACCAGCTGCTGCAGCTTTTCCTTGAACTCGTCGTGGAACAGGTCGGGGCTCCAGGCCGCGGCCATGTCTTCGACCAGCTGCTCGGCCATCTTCAACTCGCGTTCGCTCACCGCCACCGCGGCGGTGTCGCCGAAGACCGAGGACGGCGCCTCTCGCACCTCGTCGGCCCAGCGCAGCAGGTCGAGCACCAGGCCGTCTCCGGCCGGCATGAGCGCGGCCAGGTGCTGCTTGGTCGAGATGACGACCTTGGCGACGCCGACCTTGCCGCTCTTGCGCAGCACGTCCCGCAGCAGCGCGAACGGCTTCAGCCCCCGCGCGCCGGGCGCCACGTAGTAGGGCTTGTTGAAGAAGGTGGAGGGGATCTCATCCGCATCCACGAACGCCTCGATCTCGATGGTCTGCGTGGAGCGCGGCAGGGCGCTTCGGATCTCCTCCTTGCTGAGCACCACGTACTGGCCTTCCTCGACCTGGATGCCCTTGACCAGCTCCTCTTTCTGCACCGCCTCGCCAGTCGTCTTGCTCACCTGCTTGTTGCCCACCGGGCTCATGCTGGTGGGGTCGATCAGGTTGAATTTCGGGCGCGTCTCGGCCGTCGCGCTGTACAGCACGACCGGGATGTGCACGAGACCGAAGCTGATGGCGCCTTTCCAGACGGCGCGGGTGCTGGCGGGAGCGGCCATAAGCGGCAACCTTAGGCGGCGACAAGCCCAGCCGCTGTAGGCGGGTCAAGCCCCGCTCTGTCGGACGGCGCGCCCCCCATCCGGGCCGTGATCTGCGCTACAGCGCGCAGGTGCGAAAGCCGGTGAACCCGTCGTCGCGCTCGGGCAGCGCGAAGCCGCGCGCCTTGGCCGTCTTCAGCCGTGCGCGCGTGGCGAAGCTCGCACCGCGCAGCACGCGGGCGCGGCCGAACAGCGGCTCGGCCTCGAACTCGGTGTGGCGGGTCCAGGCATGCGGCGTGAATCCGGGCCAGGGCCGCAGCGTGCCCGCTGTCCACTCGCGCACGTCGCCCCAGCGGAAGCCCCGGCCGGCCGCGCGATGCGCCGCGATCTCCCACTCCACTTCGGTCGGCAGGCGCCTGCCGCTCCAGCGAGCCCACGCATCGGCCTCCCACCAGCTCACGTGCATCACGGGCTGCTGCGAGGACATGCGGGTCGCCCTCCCGAACAGCGTCTGCAGCACGGCGCCGCTGGCCACGCCGATCTGGTCGACGTGCCGTGGCCCGCGCCGGCCCTCGGACTGCGCGAGCTGTTCGAGCCAGCCCCAGCCCTGCGGATGCCAGAGCTCCTCGCGGTCGTAGCCGCCGTCGTCGACGAATTCGACGAACTGGCCCCAGTTGACCGGCTGCGCGTCGATCTCGAATTCGGGCACGTCGACGTCGTGCGCCCACTGCTCGACGTCGAAGACGAAGCCGCCCGGTTCGGCACCCAGCCGCCAGCGGCTGGCCGGCAGCGCGAGCGGCTCGCGCTGCACGGCGGCCGGCGGCGCTGCGAACGGCAGCGAAAGGCCGAGCGACTGCGCGCCCTGCACGAGCTGTTCGCCGCGCAGGTCCTCGTGGAAGAGCGCGGCGCGGAAGAAGTACAGGCCGTCGTCGTCCGGCGTCGCGTGCTCCAGCTGCTCGAGCGTGCGCTCCAGCGTGTCCATCAGGTAGGCGCGCACCTCGCCGAAGTCCGGCAGCGGCATGTCCCAGCGCGCGTCGTGCGCCGACAGCAGCGGGTGGTACCAGCGGTCGGCCATCGGCTCCATCGAGCCCAGCCGCGGCGCATCGGCCGGGCAGCGCACGCCCTGCCCTCGCCGCGGGTTGCGGCCGATCCAGTATTCGGCGAACCAGGCGATGTGGCCGGCGATCCAGTGCGGCAGTTCGATCCGCGGCTCGAGCGGGATCCGCAGGCCGCCGGCCATCGCCTCCTCGTAGCGCGCCAGCAGCTGCAGCGTGTGGTTGCGCGAGTCCATCAGCGCGAGCGACAGCCGGTCTGCCCCGGCGCGGCGCATGTCCGGCTGGTCGATGCCCTGGGGTGCGAGGCCTGGCGAAGCCATGCGGCCGATTATGGGAAGCGGCGGCCTAGGGGGAAACACTGGCTCTCTTTAGTAAACATTTCGTCAGCAACTCTTCTATAGTTCACGGACAATTTTTTACCAAGAACTTAGCCCCGGGCGCCGATCTGCATATGCAGCGGGCGCCCGGTGTTCTATGACGCATACCTTTTCCCTGGAGACAGCATGCAGACGCTACTGAAGCTCTCGCGCGCGATCGACCGGCTCAACGATTTCGTGGGGCGCTGGATCATCTGGCTGATCCTGGCATCGACCGTCATCTCGGGCGTGAACGCCGTGGTGCGCAAGGCCTTCAGCCTGAGTTCCAACGCCTACCTGGAAGTGCAGTGGTACCTGTTCGCAGCGGCCTTCCTGCTGGCGGCGGGCTACACGCTGCTCAATGGCGAGCACGTGAAGATCGACGTGATCTACAGCCGCTTCTCGCGCCGGGGCCAGAACCTGATCGACATCTTCGGCTTCATCTTCTTCCTGCTGCCGGTGTGCATCATGCTCCTCTGGCTGGGCACGCCGTTCTTCCTGCAGGGCTTCCGCTCGGGCGAGATGTCGTCCAACGCCGGCGGCCTGGTCCGCTGGCCGGTGTACCTGATGATCCCGCTGGGCTTCGGGCTGCTGTTCCTGCAGGGCATCTCGGAACTGGTCAAGCGCATCGCCTTCCACAAGGGCCTGATCGGGGACCCGGCCGAGAAGCGGGTGCAGAGATCGGCGGAGGAGGAACTCGCCGAGGAGATCCGCCGTCTCGCGGAGCAACAGAACAAGGGCAAGGCCTGACGGCCGTCGACCGGAGCACACCATGACGGCCTTCATCGTCCAGAACCTCGCCCCGATCATGTTCGTGGGCCTGATCGTCTTCCTGCTTCTCGGCTTTCCAGTGGCCTTCAGCCTCGGGGCGTGCGGACTGTTCTTCGCCCTCATCGGCATCGCCCTCGGCGCCCTGCCGGAGTCGCTGATCCAGGCGCTGCCGCTGCGGCTGTTCGGCATCATGCAGAACGACACGCTGCTGGCCATCCCCTTCTTCACGCTCATGGGCCTGATCCTCGAGCGAAGCGGGATGGCCGAGGATCTGCTGGACACCATCGGCCAGCTGTTCGGGCCGCTGCGCGCGGGGCTGGCCATCGCCGTGATCCTGGTGGGCGCCATGCTCGCGGCCACAACCGGCGTGGTGGCCGCGTCGGTCATCTCCATGGGCCTGATCTCGCTGCCCATCATGCTGCGCTACGGCTACGACCGGCCGCTCGCCTCGGGGGTGATCGCCGCGTCGGGCACCCTGGCCCAGATCATCCCGCCGTCGCTGGTGCTGATCGTGCTGGCCGACCAGCTCGGCCGCAGCGTCGGCGACATGTACAAGGGCGCGTTCATCCCCGGCTTCATCCTCACCGGCATGTACGTGATCTACGTCGTGGCGCTGTCCCTGGTCAAGCCGAACGCCGCGCCCGCGCTGCCGGTGGAGGCGCGTGTCTACCGCGAGCCGAACGGCAGCAGCGGCGTCCCATCCCTGCTGGTCCTCACCGTCATCAGCGCGGGGCTGGCCATCACGCTGGGTGCCAACTACGCGCAGGTGGTCAGCTGGTGGCGCGGCGAGGAGGTCACCACGGTGCCCACCGACGAGATGATCGTGCTCGCCATGGCCGCCGGCGTGGGTTTGGCCTTCGTGATCGCGTTGATCAACAAGCTCACGGGCCTGAAGCTGCTGTCCCGGATCGCCGAGCGCGTGACGTTCGTTCTGATCCCGCCGCTGCTGCTGATCTTCCTGGTGCTGGGCACCATCTTCCTGGGCATCGCCACGCCGACGGAAGGCGGCGCCATGGGTGCGCTGGGCGCTTTCGCGATGGCCATGGTGCGCGGGCGGCTGTCGTTCTCGCTTCTCAAGCAGGCCCTGAACACCACCACCAAGCTGTCCTCCTTCGTGGTGTTCATCCTGATCGGCGCGACGATCTTCGGCCTGACCTTCCAGGGCGTCGACGGTCCCCGCTGGGTGGAGCACCTGCTCACCGGCCTGCCGGGCGGCCAGCTGGGCTTCCTCATCGTGGTCAACATCCTGATCTTCCTGCTGGCGTTCTTCCTGGACTTCTTCGAGCTGTCCTTCATCGTGGTGCCTCTGCTGGCTCCGGTCGCCGAGAAGCTGGGGATCGACCTGGTCTGGTTCGGCGTGCTGCTGGCGGTGAACATGCAGACCTCGTTCATGCACCCTCCGTTCGGCTTCGCCCTGTTCTACCTGCGCAGCGTGGCGCCGGAGAAGGAGTACACCGACAAGGTGACGCGCAAGCCCATCGCGCCGGTCACCACGGGCCAGATCTACTGGGGCGCGGTGCCGTTCGTGATCATCCAGATCATCATGGTGGGCCTGATCATCGCCTTCCCGGGCATCGTCTCGCGCGACGTGGTGGAGACGATCGACCTGGACAAGGTCAAGATCGAGATGCCGGTGGAACAGCCCAGCGGCGGCACGGACGATCCGCTCAAGCAGCAGGAAGGCGGCAGCACGCCATCCGGCGACGACGAGCAGAAGAAGCTCGACGAGCTGTTCAACAAGAAATAGCGGCCGCGCTCTCCACGAAAAAGGGCCCGCGTAAGCGGGCCTTTTTCATGACGCGCCGCGTTTCAGACCTGGGCGCAGCGCTCCACCACGTAGCGGCTCATCGACCTGGCGAGCTCCTGCTCGCCCAGGAACACGGTGCCGGCGAGTTCCTCCTGCAGCCGGCGCGCCTCCTCCTCGTTGTGACTGCGCACCACGATCTCGATGCCCGGGTTGAGCAGCCGGGCGTTGCGCGCCATCTGCCGCACGCCGAGCGTGTCGGGCGTGGCCACCACCAGCATCGCCGCGCGCGCCACGTGCGCCTGCACCAGCACCTCGGGCTGGCCCGCATCGCCGACCACCGCGGGCACGCCTTCGCTGCGCAGTTGCTCGACGATGTCGCGGTTCTGCTCGGCCACGACATAAGGCACTCCGGCCTCTCGCAGCGCCGTCGCGACGTGCCGCCCCACCCGGCCGTAGCCGACCAGCACCACCTGCCGCGCGAGGTACTTCTCGTCGGTGCTCATGGGGAGTTCGGCCAGCGGATCGTGCCGCGCATTCAGCTCGCGCGCGAATTGCGAGCGGGCGAGCAGCCATTGCTGCAGCGGCTGGATGCTCCGGAAGACAAAGGGGTTGAGCGCGATCGAGATCAGCGCGCCCGCGACCACGAGGCTCTGCGCCTCGGGCGGCATCACCTTCAGCGCCGCGCCCAGCCCGACCAGGATGAAGGAGAACTCGCCGATCTGCGCGAGGCTCGCCGACACGACGAGCGCGGTGTTGAGCGGATACCGCAGCAGCAGCACCAGCACGGCCGCGGCGATCGACTTGCCCAGCACGATGATGGCCACGACGGCCAGCACCTGCAGCGGCTGCTCGACCAGCACCTTCGGGTCGAACAGCATCCCGACGGACACGAAGAAGAGCACGGCGAAGGCGTCACGCAGCGGCAGCGTCTCCTCGGCCGCGCGGTGGCTGAACTGCGATTCGCGAAGCACCATGCCGGCGAAGAAGGCGCCCAGCGCGAACGAAACGCCGAACAGCTTGGTCGCCCCCCAGGCGATCGTCACCGCCGCCGCCACCACGCACAGCGTGAACAGCTCGCGCGACCCCACCTTCTGCACCTGCCAGAGCAGCCAGGGGAACAGGCGGCGTCCCACGATCAGCATCAGCGCGACGAACACGCCGACCTGCACCAGCGTCGTGCCGATGCTGCGCCACACGTCCTGCGCGCCGGTGGCGCCGGTGCCGGCCAGCGCTTCGGCCAGGGGCGGCAGCAGCACCAGCACGAGCACCATCGCCAGGTCCTCCACGACCAGCCAGCCGACGGCGATGCGGCCGTTGAACGTCTCGAGCAGCCCCAGGCTCTCGAGGGCACGCAGCAGCACGACGGTGCTGGCCACCGACAGCGAGATGCCGAACACCAGCGCGCCGGCCGCGCTCCAGCCCCACCACAGCGCCATGCCGGCGCCCATCACCGTGGCCGCGGCGATCTGCACGATCGCGCCGGGCACAGCGATCTTGCGTACCGCCATGAGGTCGCCGAGCGAGAAATGCAGGCCCACGCCGAACATCAGCAGCATCACGCCGATCTCGGCCAGCTGCGAAGCCAGGGACATGTCGGCGACGAAGCCGGGCGTGTACGGGCCGATGAGGATGCCGGCGACGAGATAGCCGACCAGGGCGGGAAGCTTGGCGCGGGCGGCGAGAAAGCCGAGCAGCAGTGCAAGCCCGAGGGCAGCCGCGATCGTCGCGATCAGGGGCACATGATGGTCCATGCGCCGAATCTAAATGCAAAGAGGCCCGTGGGCCTCTTTGCTTCCGTTCCCGCGCAATAGCATGCAGCGGGAACACACCTTGAGCGAGGATCCGGCTTTGCCGGTCCTCGTTCGACTGACTAGAAGACAACTCTGAAATCGCGCAGCGATTTCAGAGTTTCACCCCCGTCATGTAATTGTCGTAGCGGTATTCCGAGAAGCGGGTCCACAGCAGCTGGTCGCGCTGGAAGGCGCGCATGTCCTGGTGGATCTTCTTGAAGTCGGCCGACCTGGCCTCGTGCTCGGCGAAGACTTCCATCGACGCCTTGAAGCCCGCGTCCATGATCTCCTTGGAGAACGGCTTGAGCTGCGTCTTGTTGGCCACCAGGCGCTTGAGCGCGATCGGGTTCAGGGCGTCGTACTTGGCCGTCATGTCGCGCGCGGCCACCTTGCTGGCGGCTTCCACGATCGCCTTGTTCTCGGCCGACAGGCCCTCGAACGCCTTGGTGTTCACGAAGAACTCCAGCTCGGCGCCGCCTTCCCACCAGCCGGGGTAGTAGTAGAAGGGGGCGACCTTGTTGAAGCCCAGCTTCTCGTCGTCGTACGGGCCGACGAACTCGGTGGCGTCCAGCGTGCCCTTCTCCAGGGCCTGGTACACCTCACCGGCGGGCATGTTCTGCGCCACCACGCCCAGCTTGGCCATCGCCTCGCCGAACAGGCCGCCGCCCATGCGCATCTTCAGGCCCTTGAGGTCCGCCACCGTCTTGATTTCCTTGCGGTACCAGCCGCCCATCTGCGTGCCGGTGTTGCCCGCGGAGAAGCTCTTCATGTTGTACTTGGCGTAGAACTCGTCCAGCAGCTTGCGGCCGTTGCCGTGCTCCATCCACGAGTCCATCTGGCGCGCGTTCAAGCCGAACGGCACGGCGCAGCCGAACGCGAAGATCGGGTCCTTGCCGGTGAAGTAGTAGGGCGCGGTCTGCGCCATCTCGATCGTGCCGTTCTGCAGCGCGTCGACGACGCCGAAGGCGGGCATCAGCTCGCCGGCCGCGTGCACCGACACCTCGAACCTGCCGCCCGAGAGCGCCTTGACGGTGCGGGAGAAGGTCTCGGCGCTGCCGAAGATGGTGTCCAGCGACTTGGGGAAGCTGGAGGCCACGCGCCAGCGGACGGCGGCCTGCGCATGGACCGCGGGCGCGGCGCCGGCGGCCAGCACGGCCGCGATGCCGCCGTGCTTGATGATGGAACGACGATCCATGGATGGAACTCCTGTTGTTGGAAGGAAACGCGCGCGCGATGATGGGCTGCCCGGTGCCCGAACCCTGTCAGAAGGCTGGCAGCGGTTGCACCGGCTGTATTCATCCTTCGCCGCGCGGCTAGAAAAAAAGCCGCACTTCCGTGCGGCTCCTGCATGAGGCTGCGGCCGTTCGGCTTACAGCGTCAGCCCAGCTTCTGGCTCTGCATGAAGCGGTCGAAGGTGGCCTCGGTGAAGCGGAACCACAGGTTCTGGTCGGCGCGGAACTTCGCGTAGTCGCCGTAGACCTTCTTCCAGTTCTCGTTCTTCGTGCCCAGTTCCTCGTACAGCGCCATCGACTCCTTGAAGGCCTGCGCCATCACGTCGGCCGGGAAGGGACGCAGCTTGGCGCCCGAGCCCACCAGCTGCTTGAGCGCCTGCGGGTTCTTCACGTCGTACTTGGCCTGCGTCTCCACGTGCGCGAAGGCGCTGGCCGCTTCGACGATCGCCTTCTGCTCCGCATTCAGCGCGTCGTACGCCTTCTGGTTGATGTACAGGTCCAGCTGCAGGCCGCCTTCCCACCAGCCCGGGTAGTAGTAGAACGGCGCGACCTTGTTGAAACCGAGCTTCTGGTCGTCGTACGGGCCGATCCACTCGGCCGCGTCGATCGTGCCCTTCTCCAGCGCCTGGTAGATCTCGCCGCCGGGGATGTTCTGCGGAATGCCACCCAGGCGCTCCAGCACCTTGCCCGCGAAGCCGCCGATGCGGAACTTCAGGCCCTTGAGGTCGGCGACGCTCCTGATCTCCTTGCGCATCCAGCCGCCCATCTGCGCGCCGGTGTTGCCGCAGGGGAAGCTGATCATGTTGAACTTCGCGTAGAACTCGCGCATCAGCTTCAGGCCGTTGCCCTCGAAGGTCCAGGCCGACATCTGGCGGCTGTTCAGGCCGAAGGGGATGGCGCCGCCGATCGCGAAGGTCTCGTCCTTGCCGAAGAAGTAGTACGGCGCGGTGTGCGCGGCTTCCACGGTGTTGTTCTGCACACCGTCGACGACGCCGAAGGCCGGCATCAGTTCGCCGGCCGCATGCACGGAGACCTCGAACTTGCCGCCCGAGAGCGCCTTGACCTTGCTCGCGAACACTTCTGCCGCGCCGTAGATGGTGTCGAGCGACTTGGGAAAGCTCGAGGCCAGGCGCCAGCGCAGCGCGGCCTGCGCGTGCACCGCGGGCGCGGCGCCGGCGGCCAGCACCCCGGCGATGCCGGCGTGCTTGATGAGGGAACGGCGGTCCATGGTCTTCTCCTGCTCGTGTGTGGATGGATGCTTGCGTCGCACGGGTCGCGTGCCGGACGCGGCGCGATCATCCGAGCCGCCCTGGAGGCAGCCTTGCAGGTCACTGACAGGAGAGACGCCGGCGTCAGGCAATCGTCAGCGCCAATGAAAAAGGCCGGGCGTCTGCCCGGCCTTCTTGCTGGGGATCGCGCGCGGCGATCAGAGCTTCTGGGATTGCATGAAGCGGTCGAAGCCCATCTCCGTGAAACGGAACCACAGGTTCTGGTCGGCGCGGAACTTGTTGTAGTCGGCGTAGACCTTGCGCCAGCTCTCGTTCTTGGTGTTGAGCTCCTCGTACAGCTCATTGGCGGCCTTGAACGCGGCGTTCATCACGTCGTTCGGGAACGGGCGCAGCTTGGTGCCGGCGCCCACCAGCTGCTTGAGCGCGGCGGGGTTGCGCGCGTCGTAGCGGGCCTGCATGACCACGTGGGCTTCATAGGCCGCGGCCTCGACGATGGCCTTGTTCTCGGCCGACAGGCCTTCGTACGCCTTCTGGTTCACGAAGAAGTCCAGCTGCGGGCCGCCTTCCCACCAGCCGGGGTAGTAGTAGAACGGAGCGACCTTGTTGAAGCCCAGCTTCTGGTCGTCGTACGGGCCCACCCACTCGGCCGCGTCGATGGTGCCCTTCTCCAGCGCCTGGTAGATCTCGCCGCCGGGGATGTTCTGCGGCACGCCGCCGATGCGCTCGAGCACCTTGCCGCCGAAGCCGCCGATGCGCATCTTCATGCCCTTGACGTCGGCCAGGCCCTTGATTTCCTTGCGGTACCAGCCGCCCATCTGCGAACCGGTGTTGCCCCCGACGAAGTTGACGATGTTGAACTTCGCGTAGAACTCGCGCATCAGCTTCATGCCGTTGCCCTCGACCATCCACGCCGTCATCTGGCGGCTGTTCAGGCCGAAGGGGATGGCGCAGCCCAGGGCGAAGGTCTCGTCCTTGCCGAAGAAGTAGTACGGCGCCGTGTGGGCGCACTCCACCGTTCCCTGCTGCACGCCGTCGACCACGCCGAAGGCGGGCATCAGCTCGCCGGCCGCATGCACCGACACCTCGAACTTGCCGCCCGACATGGTCTTGATCTTCTGGGAGAACACTTCGGCGGCGCCGAAGATGGTGTCGAGCGATTTCGGGAAGCTCGACGCCAGGCGCCAGCGGATCGCGGCCTGCGCATGGACGGCCGGGGCGACGCCGGCAGCCAGCACGCCGGCGATGCCTGCGCCCCTGATGAGTGAACGACGGTCCATGGTGAGCTCCTCTCGAGTACGAATAACGGATGAACAACGAATGTCGCCGCCATTCTAGGAAGGACCACACTTAGGTACTCAGGGGTTTTCCCTTGCGCAGAACCCGAACACTTTCGTGTGAAAGCGTTCGCGTCAGGAAACTTTCAGGCTTCAAAAACGCGCGGTCCACGCCGCATCGCAAGCGCCCTCAGCCCACCACCTTCAGCGATGGCGTCGCGCGGGCCACGAGTTCTTCGAAGCTGTCGCGCACCGCAGACTCGATGCCCGCCGCGTCCAGGCCTTGCAGCGCGAGCAGCTTGGCCGGATCGCCATGCTCGATGAAGACATCCGGCAGGCCCAGTTGCAGCAGCGGCTTGCGGATGTCGGCCGCATGCAGCGCCTCGGCCACCGCACTGCCGGCGCCGCCCGCGATGCAGCCCTCCTCCACCGTCACCAGCGCCTCGTGCTCGCCGGCGATGCGAAGCAGCAGCCCCGTGTCCAGCGGCTTGGCCCAGCGCATGTTGACCACGGTCGCATCGAGCCGCTCGGCGGCCTGCAGCGCCGGATACAGCAGCGTGCCGAACGCGAGGATGGCCACCCCCTTGCGCGAAGCGTCCGTGCGTTCGCGTCGCACCTCGCCCTTGCCGAACGGCAGAGCCTGCAGGCCGCGCTCCATGGCCGCGCCGACGCCCGCGCCGCGCGGATAGCGCACCGCCACCGGATGGTCCTGGCCGAAAGCGGTGGTCAGCAGCCGCCGGCACTCGTTTTCGTCGGCGGGACACGCGACGCTCACGTTCGGGATGCAGCGCAGGTACGCGATGTCGTAGGCACCTGCATGAGTCGGTCCGTCGGCGCCGACCAGCCCCGCGCGATCGAGCGCGAACACCACCGGCAGCTTCTGCAGCGCCACGTCGTGGATCAACTGGTCGTACGCGCGCTGCAGGAAGGTGGAGTAGATCGCCACCACCGGCTTGAGTCCTTCGCAGGCAAGTCCCGCGGCGAACGTGACGGCGTGCTGCTCCGCGATGCCGACGTCGAAGTAGCGGTCGGGGAAGCGCTTCTCGAACTCCACCAGGCCCGAACCTTCGCGCATCGCGGGCGTGATGCCCACCAGCCGCGAATCCTGCGCCGCCATGTCGCACAGCCACTGGCCGAACACCTGCGTGAACGTCTGCTTGGCGGGCGTGGCCGGAGCGGTGATTCCCACCTTCGGGTCGAACTTGCCGGGGCCGTGGTAGGCCACCGGGTCCGCTTCGGCCAGCTTGTAGCCCTGCCCCTTCTTCGTCACGACATGCAGGAACTGCGGCCCCTTGAGCTGGCGGATGTTCTCCAGCGTGGGCACCAGCGAAGCGAGGTCGTGGCCGTCGATCGGGCCGATGTAGTTGAAGCCGAACTTCTCGAACAGCGTGGCCGGCACCACCATGCCCTTGGCCTGCTCCTCGAAGCGCTTGGCCAGCTCGAACAGCGGCGGCGCCACCTTCAGCACGTTCTTGCCCACGCTCTTGGCCGCGGCATAGAACTGGCCGCTCATCAGCTGCGCCAGGTAGCGGTTGAGAGCGCCCACGGGCGGGGAGATCGACATGTCGTTGTCGTTCAGGATTACCAGCAGGTCGCAGTCGGCCACGCCGGCGTTGTTCAGCGCCTCGAAGGCCATGCCCGCGCTCATCGCGCCGTCGCCGATGATGGCCACCGACTTGCGGTCTTCGCCCTTGCGCTTGGCCGCGACAGCCATGCCGAGCGCGGCGGAGATGCTGGTCGACGAATGGGCGGTGCCGAAGGTGTCGTACTCGCTCTCGCTGCGCTGGGGGAAGCCCGAGAGGCCGCCCAGCTGGCGCAGCGTGGCCATGCGGTCGCGCCGGCCGGTGAGGATCTTGTGCGGATAGGTCTGGTGGCCCACGTCCCACACCAGCCGGTCCTGCGGCGTGTTGAACACGTAATGCAGCGCGATGGTGAGTTCCACGGTGCCGAGGTTGGAGCTCAGGTGCCCGCCGGTGCGCGAAACGCTTTCGAGCACGAAGGCGCGCAGCTCGTCGGCCAGCTGCGGCAGCTGCTGGCGCGGCAGCCGGCGCAGGTCGGCGGGGGATTGGATGGTTTCCAGCAATGCCATGGGGATCAATTCAGTTCTCGCGTTCCACGACCATGCGGGCGAGCGCGCGCAACGCACGCACGTCCGACAGGCCGCTGTCGTCCAGCGCGCTCAGGGACTGGACCAGCAATTCGCGCGCATGTTCGCGCGAACGTTCCAGGCCGAGCAGCGACACGTAGGTGGGCTTGTCCTGCTCCGCGTCCTTGCCGGCGGTCTTGCCCAGCGTCTGCGAATCGGCCGTGACGTCCAGGATGTCGTCGACCACCTGGAAGGCCAGGCCGAGCGCCGCGCCGTACGCCGACAGCGCATTTTGCGCGCGCGCAGCGGGCGCGCCGCAGGCCGCGCCCATCATCACGCTGGCCTGCAGCAGCGCGCCGGTCTTCAGGCGGTGCATGTGGCGAAGTTCGTTCTCGGTGAGCGTGCGGCCGACGCTGGCCAGGTCGATCGCCTGGCCGCCCGCCATGCCGTGGCAGCCCGCCGCCTGCGCGAGCAGACGGCACAGCGCCGCCTGCACGCCGGCGGGGATGCCCTCGTCCTCGGGCGCGAGCAGTTCGAAGGCCAATGCCTGCAGCGCATCGCCCGCCAGCAGCGCGCGCGCCTGCCCGAACTTCACGTGCACCGTGGGCTTGCCACGCCGCAGCACGTCGTTGTCCATGCAGGGCATGTCGTCGTGCACGAGCGAGTACGCGTGGATCAGCTCCACCGAGCAGGCGGCGCGCAGGGCGGCTTGCCCGTTGCCCTGGACTGCTTCCGCGGCCGCGAGCACCAGCAGCGGCCGCAGGCGCTTGCCTCCGTCGAGGACGGCGTAGCGCATCGCCTCGCCCAGGCCCGCCGGTGCATCCGGGTTGACCCACGCAGAGAGCGATTGCTCCACTCGTGCGAGCCGCTCGCTGCTCCAGCGGGAAAGATCGAACGCCGGGCCCGTCACTGCGGCGTCCACGGCTTGAGCGTGCCTTCGTCCAGCACCTTGATCTGGTGCTCCACGGCCTGGAGCTTGCCGCGGCAGAAGGCCAGCAGTTCGGCGCCTCGCTGGTAGCCGGTGAGCAGCTGCTCCAGCGGCAGCTGGCCGGACTCGATGAGCTGGACCAGCTGCTCGAGCTCTTCCAGTGCGGCCTCGTAGCTCACCGGGGGCTTCGACGGGTCCTGGGACATGAATTCTTCGAGGGAAAAGGGTGGATTCTAGGCGCGGGGTCCCCATGTGTACCCCAGGGGTACAATCCCCGTCCCCTTGCGCGCCCACGTCCCCGGATCAAGCGCTTTCCTGCCCCTTCATAGGGGGAGTCTCTAGGTCAGGTGATATGTCTGATTTAAGTCTTCAGCTCCAGCAGGCCCAAAGCCAACTTCCCGTATCCAGTTACTTCGACGAGGCGCTGTTCGCACGCGAAACCGAAACACTGTTCCGCCGCGGGCCCCGCTACGTGGGGCACGCGCTTTCGGTGCCCGAGATCGGTGACTACTACGCCCTGCCGCAGGAAGGCGAAGGCCGCGCGCTCCTGCGCACGCCCGCGGGCGTCGAGCTCGTGTCCAACGTCTGCCGGCACCGGCAGGCGGTGATCCTGCGCGGCCGCGGGTCGATCGCGGGCCCGGGGGGCGGCGGGGGCAACATCGTGTGCCCGCTACACCGCTGGACCTACAGCGGCGGACACGGCAGTCCCGCCGGCGCGCTGCTGGGGGCCCCGCACTTCGCGCAGGACCCGTGCCTCAATCTGGACAAGTGGAAGCTGCGCGAGTGGAACGGCCTGCTGTTCGAGGACAACGGCCGCGACATCGCCGCGGAGCTGGCCAACATGCGCGTGGCGCCGGACCTCGACTTCTCCGGCATGGTGCTCGACCGCGTCGAGCTGCATGAGTGCAACTACAACTGGAAGACCTTCATCGAGGTCTATCTGGAGGACTACCACGTCGGCCCGTTCCATCCGGGGCTGGGCAACTTCGTGACCTGCGAGGACCTGCGCTGGGAATTGCGCGACCACTACTCGGTGCAAACCGTGGGCGTGGCCAACCGCCTGGGCAAGGCGGGCAGCCCGGTGTACGAGCGCTGGCACAAGGAACTGCTGTCGTGGCGCCAGGGCGAGCCGCCCAGGTACGGCGCGATCTGGCTGACCTACTACCCGCACATCATGGTGGAGTGGTATCCGCACGTGCTCACCGTCTCCACGCTGCATCCCATCTCGCCGCAGAAGACGCTCAACGTCGTCGCGTTCTTCTATCCGGAGGAGATCGCCGCGTTCGAGCGCGAGTTCGTCCAGGCGCAGCAGGCCGCGTACATGGAGACCTGCGTGGAGGACGACGAGATCGCCCTTCGCATGGACGCGGGCCGCAAGGCCCTGGTGCAGCGCGGCGAGAACCAGGTCGGCCCGTACCAGAGCCCGATGGAAGACGGCATGCAGCACTTCCACGAGTGGTACCGGCGCACGATGTCCGGCCGCAGCTGGACGTGACGACCGCACCGCCTTTCCAGCCGGCAACCACACCGCCCTGATGCAGGCGCTGTGGATGCTGCTGGCGTCGTTCGCCTTCGCCAGCATGGCGGTGTGCGTGAAGGTCGCGGGCGCGTGGTTCAGCGCCTCGGAGATGGTGTTCTACCGCGGCCTGCTGGGCATGCTGTTCATGTGGCTGATGGCGCGGCAGCAGCGCGTCTCGCTGCGCACCGCGTACGCCGGCATGCACGCCTGGCGCAGCCTGATCGGCGTGCTGTCGCTCGGGGCCTGGTTCTACGCCATCGCGGGCCTGCCCCTGGCCACGGCGATGACGCTCAACTACATGAGCAGCGTGTGGATCGCGGCCTTCCTCATCGGCGGCGCGCTGCTGGCGTGGAATGCCCGCGCCGGCGTGCCGCGGCAGGGCCCTCTGGTGCTGGCGGTGCTCGCCGGCTTCGCGGGCGTCGTGTTGATGCTGCGGCCCACCATCGCGCAGGACCAGGCGCTGGCTGGCGTGGTGGGCCTGCTCTCCGGCATGACGGCCGCCTTCGCCTACATGCAGGTGATGGCGCTCGGCCACCTGGGCGAGCCGGAGGCGCGCACCGTCTTCTATTTCGCGGTCGGGTCCGCCATCGCCGGGGGCGCCGGCATGGCCCTCACCGGGGTGTCGGACTGGGAGTGGGGGCAGGCGCTGTGGCTGCTGCCGATCGGCCTGCTCGCGTCGCTGGGCCAGTGGTGCATGACACGCGCTTACAGCCAGGGCGCCACGCTGGTGGTGGCCAATTTGCAATACTCGGGACTGGTGTTCGGCGCGGCCTTCGGCCTGCTGCTGTTCGACGAGGCGATCACGCCTTCGGGCTGGCTCGGCATGGCGCTGATCCTCGCCAGCGGCGTGGCCGCCACCGTGCTGCGAGAGCGCGCCGCACCCAACTCGCCCGCGGAAGAGCATTGACATGTACACCACCCTGATCTCCCCCGAGCAGCTCAAGGCGCTGCGCTCGTCCGGCGCGCCGCTGATGCTGTTCGACTGCAGCTTCGACCTGATGAACCCGGCGGCCGGCGAGGAGCAGTACCGGCAGGCGCACATCCCCGGCGCCGTCTACGCGCACCTGGACACCGCGCTGTCCGACGAGGGCGTCGTCGATCCCGACGGCACGCACCGCCCGCATGACGATGCCGCGTCCGGCGGCAGGCATCCGCTGCCCAGCCGCGAGAAGTTCGCGATGTGGCTGTGCAGCGTGGGGTTCTCCAACGACATGCAGGCTGTCGTGTACGACCGGCAGAAGTCCAGCTACTGCGGCCGCCTGTGGTGGATGCTCAAGTGGGCGGGGCACGAGGCCGTGGCGGTGCTCGATGGCGGCCTGCAGGCCTGGCAGGCCGCGGGCGGCGAAGTCACGGGCGAGCCCGAGACGGCGCGCTTCCAGACCAACTTCCGCCTGGGCCGGCCGCTGCGCCGGCTGGTGGGCACCGACGAGGTCGCGGCGGCGCTGCCCGCCGCGAGCCAGACCCTGATCGATGCGCGTGCGGCGCAACGTTATCGCGGCGAAGTGGAACCGTTCGACGCCGTGGCCGGCCACATCCCCGGCGCGCTGAATCGCCCCGCCGCCGAGAACCTCGATGCGCAGGGCCGCTTCAAGACGCCGCAGCAACTGCGAGCCGAATTCGATCGCCTCCTGCAGGGCCGCGACCCCGCATCCGTGGTGCACCACTGCGGCAGCGGCGTCAGCGCCGTGCCGAACCTGATCGCGATGGAAGTCGCGGGCTTCGCTCCCACGGGCCTGTATGCGGGCAGCTGGAGCGAGTGGTGCCGCGACCCGAAGCGCCCGGTCGCGAAGGGCTGAAACGGCGAAGGGCCTCGCGGGGCCCTTCTCGTTTGCGCGTGGCCGGGACTCAGCGCCCGCCGACCGCGCTTCCCGACGTGCTGTTGCTGCTGCCGGAAGTCGCGGTGCCGCCGGAAGGCGCCGCGCCCATCGTCGCGGTCTGACCCTGGCTCGCGCCCAGCCCGCCGGTGGTGCCGGTGCCCGGACCGGGCGTCTGGCTGCGGCCACCGGCGTCGGCGGTGCCCCGGCCGGTCGTGCCTGGCACCGCGTCACCGCCCGAGGCGCCCGTGTGTGGCGCTGATCCCTTCGCACCCGACGAACCCCCTGGCGGGCCATCGCCGCGCAACGGCACACGTGCCTGCTCGACCGCATTGCCCTTGCCGGGGCTGCCCTGCGCGCTGGGGTTGGCCGTCGCGCCGCTGTCGGCACCGCGACCGCAGGCCGACAGGGCCGCCGCCGCGACGACCGCCAGGGCGATCGCACGCAACGTCATCAGCGGGTGCTCGTGCCCGTGGAGCCCGACGAGCTGGAGGCGCCCATCGAACCCGAGCTGCCGCTCGCGCCGCCGGAGCTGCCCGACGAGCTGGGGGACGAGCTGGCCGAGCCGGAGCTGCCCGAACCGCTGCCCGAGCTGCTGGGCGAGCTGGAAGCCGAGCCACCCATCGTGGTGGAGCCGCCGGCGGAACCGGAGCTGCCCGACGTGCTGGGAGAAGTGCTGGCGGAGCCGGAGCTGCCCGCGCTGCCCGAGGTGCTGGGCGAAGTACTGGCCGAGCCCGACGCGCCGCCGCTGTTGGATCCGCTGGATCCGCCGGCCGTGCTGCTGGACGCGCCGCCGGGCTGCGATCCACCGCCCGCGCCGGCCGAGCCGCCACCGCCGCCTTCCTTGCCACAGGCAGCCAGCGACATCGCGGCGGCGACGATCACCGCCAGGGCGGTGCCGCGAGAGAGTTGGGAAGCGTTCATCTGGAACTCCTTGGTTGGTGTCGGTATGGGGACGTAGGTATGGGGACGTAGAAATGGCAGCCCTCGCTGCCTGATTAGCACTCTAGGTGGGCACCGCAGCCCAGTTGTCGTCCCGTACTGTTGAAGCCTGTAGGACAGGCTCTGCCTCCCCGCCGCAACGGCAGAGGCTCAGGCCAGGGCCCCGACCAGCAGTTCTTCGCGCAGAGCTTCCGGCACGGCCTGCAGTTCGCCCTTGCGCTCGCGCAGGAGCTCGCCCAGCCGCTGCAGGTCGATGCCGCTCCTGCGCGCCTTGGGGAACATCTCCTCGCGCTCTTCGCGCACGTGGTGCTCGATGTATTCGCCCAGCACGGTGACCTTGGCGTCGTACAGCTCCTCGTGCGGGTCCATCGAGAGGATCTGCACGATCAGGTCCTTCGCGCTCGCGTGCTCGACCTCGGCCTCGTCCATCAGGTCGTCGTCACGGATGGCCTCGCGCACCGGCGGATAGAACAGTTCCTCTTCGAGCTTGGCATGGATGGTCAGCTCCATGCAGATCTGCTCGGCCAGCGCCTTGCGGCGCGCTTCCGGCGCGTCGTTGGCGGCGAGTTCGCGGTACTCCTGGAACAACTGGCGCACCGCGCGATGGTCCGCGTCCAGCAGTTCCAGGGCGTCCTGCTTCTTTTCGCTCATGTGGGCGCTCCCCTTCTTCAGCGGCTGCCGCCGCTTTCCTTGTCGGTCTTGTCGGTCTCTTTCATGGCGGACTCGCTCGCGCTGGAGCGGCCCTCGTCCTCGTTGCCGCTCTCCGCGGTGCCCGCGTCCTCGGCCTGCATGTCGCTGTTGGGAATGCGCCTGCCCTGCTGCGGCTCGCCACCGGCGGCCGGCTTCTGGTCCGGTTCCATGGAAACTCCTGCTCGTAATGCTGTCGCCCAACTCTAGGCAAGCGGCGTTCCCTGGCCCTGTCAGCATGCCTCTGCCGGTGCTGTAGGACGGCGGGCAGAGCGCCGGCGATCAGGCGCGGCGGCCGGACCTTCGTTCGTACAGCATCATCAGCGGCGTCACGGAAATGCCGTGCAGCAGGATCGACGTCACCACCACGGCCAGGGTGAGCGCGGCGAGCTGATGCGCCAGGTCCTGCGGCAGCCCGTGGTTGATCGCGTACAGCAGGTAGTAGAGCGAGCCGACGCCGCGGATGCCGAACCAAGCGATCAGCCGCCGCCGCACCGGCATCGTGCGCGTGCCCACCAGGCCGAGGCCCACCGCGGCCGGCCGGATGACCAGCAGCAGCAGCGGCACGAACCACCAGTGCGCCGCCGCAAGCTCCCATTGCACGGCCCACAGCAGCGCGCCGATGGTGACCACGACCGCGACTTCGCCGATGCGCTCGAGCTGCTGGTTGAAGCCGAGCACCGCCTGCGCCATGTATTCCGGCGCGTGCTTCGGGTCGACCGCCATCGTGTCGGCCAGGCTCTTGTCCGCCAGGGCGGTGGCCTGCTCCACCGCGGCACGGCTCTCCTCCGGCGACGGACTCTGCGACTGCACGAGCTGCCGCAGCGCGACGCCGGCGGCGAACACCGCGAGGAAGCCGTAGGCGTGGACCAGGACGGCCACGCCGTAGGCCAGCGCGATCAGCCCGAGCGCGAGGAAGTCGTCCAGCCCGACGGCCTCTTCGTGTTCGCGGCGCAGGAACAGCACGAGGCGGCCGACGGCGATGCCCAGTCCGGCGCCGATGCCCAGGCCCGCGGCCACGGCCCAGAGCAGGTCCACCGACCACCAGCGCCAGGCGCCCTCGCCCAGCTCGTGGAGGCCGAGCAGGCCCAGCCCCAGCATGACGAACGGAAAGGCCGTCCCGTCATTGAGCCCGCCTTCGCCGGTGAGCGCGAAGCGCAGCTGATCCTGGTCGGTCGGTCGCTGCACCTGCACGTCGGATGCGAGCACCGGGTCGGTGGGCGCGATCACCGCGCCGAGCAGGATGGCGGCGCCCGGCGACAGGTCCATCCACGCCCAGCCGACCAGCGCAATGAGGCCGACCGTGATCACCATCGAGACGGTCGCCAGCCGCAGCGGCAGCAGCCAGCGCCGGTCCTTGAGGCCGTGACCGAGCTTGAGTCCCGCGGCGAAGAGCGACACGAGCACGACCACTTCGGTCAGGCGCTCGAGCAGGACGGGCTGGCTGAGGGGCGTCACCTGGATCCAGCCCAGCCACCACGGGCTGACCGCCACGCCGACGGCCAGGTACATCATGGCGGTCGACAGCGGCAGGCGCGTGAGCACCGTGGCGCTGAGCGCCATGAGGATCAGCAGCAGCCCGATCAGGACGGACCAGAGCGCGAACAGCATGCGGCGGGATCGGGCGGCCGCCTGTCGCGCGCCGCGCTAGCGGCGGCCGGTCACGTCCTTGGCGTCGGGATCGCTGGGGCCGTTGCGGTCCGAGAGGCCGGGGCCGGGCGACTTGCCCACTTCGCCGGAATCACCGCCCTGCGCGGACCAGGTGCCCTGGGTGCGGGTGGTGTTGCCGCGCGGGCGCAGTTCGTCGTCGTCGTCGAGGTTCACCGAGCCGCCGCCCATCGGCTTGTCGTCGGCCGCGCCGTGGTCACGCTCGTTGACGCCGCTGGGCGCGACCAGGTCCGGCTGGCGGTCGCTGGTCACGCCCACCTTGCCGGGACCGTCGCCCGCATAGGGCTTGGTCGTCTGGTCCGCGTCCTTGCGCGCGGTTTCGTCGGGGGAACGGTTCTGGTCGGGCATGGGAGGTCTCCTGCAGTCCTCCCCGATGCTCGGGCGCTCAGCTCACCGCGGCTGTAGGCGACCCGCCGGACGGCGCGTAGGAAACCGGGGCGGCGGCCAGGCCCGCCAGGCCGATCAGGGCCGACGCGATGCCTTGCCGGAAGGAAGGGTGCTCGTGGACGTCGCCGTGGCCCGCGCCTTCCACCAGCAGCAGCTGGCATTGCGGCAGCACCTTGCGCAGCGCCTCGCTGTGGTGATGGCCGATCAGCTCGTCGCGGTCGCCGTGCACCAGCATGACCGGTCCCTTGATCTTCGCAAGCATGTCCGCGGTCGCGAGCGGATAGCGCAGCACCCGGCTCGGCACCCACGGATAGTGTTCGTCGGCCAGCGCGCGCATGCTGCTGTAGGCCGAGATCAGGAGCGTCAGGTCCGGCGGCCAGCCGGCTTCGCACAGTTCGGCGGACAGGCCCGCGGCGAGCGCGGTTCCCAGCGACTGGCCCGAGACCACGATGCGCCGGCCTTCGTACTGGGTGGCGACTTCGTTCCAGACCGCGCGCACGTCGGAGCGCAGCTGCGCCTCGCTCTCGATGCGGCCGGTGCTCTTGCCGTAGCCGCGGTAGTCCATCATGACCACGTCGAAGTTCAGCTCGCGGAAGGCGTCGAGGCCCACGAACCACTTGCGCAGGTTGCCCGAGTTGCCGTGCAGGTAGAACACCACGCCGCGCGGGTCGGGCAGCTTCAACTGCGCCACCGACAGGCGCGCGCCGGGGACGTCCACCATGAACTCGCGCACGTCGGGGTCGGTGAAGAGGGGCTGGTCGGACGGCAGCGGTGCCGGCTCGAACAGCAGCTGTTCCTGGCGGAACCAGAGCCAGGCGATGGCGGCGCCGTAAAGGGCGGCGCCCAGCGCCGGCACGGCGATCAGCGGAGCGAACATCCTGCGCATGGCGAGTCCTCCGTTTGCGGACCTTCGGTCCTTTCGCGCGTCAGCGCGGTGAGCCCCTGCATCGCCATGGCATCTCCCTTCATGCCGGCATTTGGACTGCTTCGCCGGCTTGTTGCATGCATGGTGCGAGCAGGCGAAACGGGCGCCGTGTCGGCGCCCGCAGGCTCATCATGTAGGAGAACGGCTGGGCTTGGCGTGCGCGTCAGCGCCGGTACAGGGCGTTCAGCCGCGCGCGTTCGGCGGGGCCGAGGCGAAGGCCTTCGCGCAGGTAGCCTTCGATGCCGCCGTAGTCCTGGTCGATGGCGTCGAACGCGGCCTGCAGGAACTCCGGCCGCACCCCCCACAGCACGGCGGCCGCACGCGGCTCGAGGTGGTGCCAGAAAGAGGACGGCGGCTTGAGCCTGTCGTTCGTCAGGAGGTAGTCGTGCATCACCTCCTCACGCGTGGCACCGAGCGCATGCAGCACCAGGGCGGCGGCGAAGCCGGTGCGGTCCTTGCCCGCGGTGCAGTGGAACACCGTGGGGTCGTCCGATTCGAGCAGGTGGTTGAAGAACTCGGCGAAGCGGTGGGTGCTGGTGCGCACGAAGCCCCGATAGGTGTCCTGCATGTGGCCGACCACGTCGTCCTCGGAGAGCTTGTGCCCCTGCGCGGTGAGTTCGGACAGCACCTGCACGATGGTCGGCTCGATCGCCAGCGAGTGCACCTGGACCTTGGGCAGCGCACACACGGCCGACGTCCGCTCGTCGACCCCGCGGAAGTCCAGCACGCGGCGGATACCCAGGGCCAGGATCTGCCGCGCGTCGTTCGCGTCCAGGGCGCCCAGGTGGTCCGACCGGAAAAGCACGTTGCGCCGCACCGGCACGCTGCGCACGCCGGCGGCGAGGTCGCGGAAGTTGGACGGATTGGCGGGCAACGAGAGGACAGCGGACATCGGACACATTGTCGGGCAGGCGCCCTTCCATTCCCAGCGGGAGTGGTGAATCGACCGCAGCGCATGGCGGAAGCGTGACGCAAGCCTCGCCCATGCGCATGAAAAAGCCCGGCTGCGCCGGGCTCTCTGGACCCCCGCTTGCGCGGGGATGACGCTTCGCGCGCTACGCGCTTCGAAGCGTCACTTGCTCTTGCTGCGGTTGGTGTTGCCGGTGGCGCGTTCGCTTTGCGCCTTGCTGTTCTGGTTGCTCACCTTGGCGCCCTTGCTGCCGGCCTCCGCGCGGCTCATGCTGCCGCTGTTGGCCTGGCCACGGCTGCCGCGGCTGCCGCTGCTGCCTGGGCTCTTGCTGCCGCCGCTCTTGCTCCCGCTGGATGCGGATGACTTCGAAGATGCCATAGCTTGCTCCTGGTTTATGACGCCCCGCGCACCGCGCGCCCGGGCGTGCGCTGACTGTAGGTGCCGCCCCGCGATCGTCTGTCGGTGAGGGACAAGCGGGTCTGTAGGACAACTCGGGGCGCGCGGCGGCGGCGCATCGGGCGCCCGCAACGCGGCGCTCAGCCGCCAGGCGGTTTGCTAAGGTGCGGCCCATGAAACGCCGCATGCTTTCCACCCTGCTGCTCGCCCTGTGCCTGGGCGCCGGCGCCCGCGCCCAGGGCGGCGAGGAGGTGCCCTTCATCACCTCGCCGGACAACGTCACCCTCGAGATGCTGCGCCTGGCCGGCGTCGGCCCCCGCGACCACGTGATCGACCTCGGCTCGGGCGACGGCCGCATCGTGATCCTGGCCGCGCGCCGTTTCGGAGCCAGCGGTCTGGGCGTGGAGATCGACCCCCAGCTGGTCGCGGCCAGCCGCAAGTCGGCGCAGGAAGCGGGCGTGGCGGACCGCGTCTCCTTTGCCGAACAGGACCTGTTCAGGACCGACCTGTCGCCCGCGACAGTCGTCACGATGTACCTGCTGCCGGAAGTGAACCTGCAGCTGCGCCCCGCCCTCCTGAAGCTGCGGCCCGGCACGCGCGTGGTCTCGCACGACTGGGACATGGGCGACTGGAAGCCCGACCGCACCTCCGTGCTGGACGTTCCGGACAAGAAGGTGGGCCTGAACAAGACCAGCCAGGTCCACCTGTGGGTGGTGCCCGCGCAGGTGCAGGGCCTGTGGTGCGGCACCGGGCCTCTGCGTGAATTCAGCCTCCGGCTGAACCAGCACCACCAGGACGTCGAAGGGGAGCTGCTGCGCAAGGGCCGCAGCCGCACGATCACGGGAAAGGTCGAAGGCAACGTGCTGCGCACGCAGGAAACCAGGGTGGGCGTGCTCGTGCTGGAGAAGCAGGGCGAGGAGCTGAAGGTGACCGAGGGCGACGGTCCGCTCGCCCTTGCGCGGGGCACCTCCTTCCGCCGCGGCGGGAACGGCAGCTGCACCGGCTGAGGCAGGGCCTGTGACGGCGGACAATGCCGTGATGTCCGCCGCCGCCCTGCCCTGGATCTGGATCCCCATCGTCCTGTGGGCGGCGCTCGCGCAAACCGCGCGCAATGCGGCCCAGCGCTCGCTGGTCGCCCGGGCCGGAACGCTCGGCGCGACGCTGGCGCGCTTCCTCTATGGCCTGCCGTTCGCCGCCGCCTGGGTGGCGTTGCTGCACCTGCTGCCGGGCACGGCCGCGCCGGTGCCGCAGTTCAACGCGGCGTGGGTGGGCTGGCTGCTGCTCGGCGCCGTGAGCCAGCTCGCGGCCACGGCCTTCCTGCTGGCGGCGATGAAGCAGCGCAGCTTCGTCGTCGGCGTGGCGTTCTCCAAGACCGATGCCTTGCAGGTCGCACTGTTCGCGACGCTGTTCCTGCGCGAACTGCCGGGCTGGGCGACGCTGCTGGCGATCGCACTCGCGACGGCGGGCGTGGTGCTGCTTTCGCTGCCGGTCAAGGGCGCGGCGAAGGTCGAATGGACCGGCAGCGCGGCGCTTTGGGGACTGGCCTCGGGGGCGGGCTTCGCCATGTCCGCGGTGGGCTATCGCGGCGCGGCGCTCGCCTTGCCGGACGTTTCACCTTGGATGTCGGGCGCGTGGGGCGTGCTGTGCGCGCAGGCGGCGCAGACGCTGCTGCTGGGCGGCTGGCTCGCCTGGCGGTCGCCCGATTCGCTGCGCGCGATCGCCGCCGCCGGGCGCGTGTCCACCGCCGCGGGGTTGATGGGCGCGCTGGCTTCCATCGGCTGGTTCACCGCCTTCGCGCTCACCACCGCGGCCAACGTGCGCACGCTGGGACTGGCCGAAGTGGTGTTCAGCTACCTGGTGTCGCACCGCCTCCTGCGCGAGAAGATCGCGCCGGTGGAGAGGCTGGGATTGGCGCTGGTGGTCGCGGGGCTGCTGGCGATGTTCGCGACGCTCTGAACGGCGACCCGAAGGCCTCCTCTTGCCGCTGGGGCTCGCGACCGCGCCCCACGAGAGCGGTCGGCCGGCTCCTACAGCCCGCGCCGGGGCTTTCGAAAAACACTGGGCTCACGTTCCCATTGCCGGGGTCGCATCGTGCAAGAACTGGAATTTCGCACCCTCCTCTACCGGTACTTCTTCTTCGGCTGGCTGTTCAAGGACGTCACCCGCGGCACCCTGTTCGAGCGCGCGGCCGCGTGGCGCTACAACCGCGAGCAGGCCCGCTGGCTGCCGCTGTACCTGCGCCGCTGGATGTGGTGGGGGCTGGCCTTCTACGGCCTGGGGGGCGTGGTGGAGATGATCCTGGAGTCGCCGGTGCTCTCGCTGCTGTTCTACGTGCCCAGCGCGCTCAGCGTGCCGGTGAGCGCCGTCACCGTGGCCGCGTGGATCGGCCTGAAGGCTCTCCCCGGGCCGTTGTGAAGGCCGCCGCGCCAGGCGGCGCGGCGGACCGGGGCATCAGAGCCTGGAGAGGTCGGTGATCGCGTCGACCACCATCGAGGTGCCCACTGCGATCAACAGGATGTCGGCCGCGACGCGGACGTACTTGTGGCCGACCGGCGGCGGCGGCAGCTGCACCAGGACCTGGGACGGCACGGGGTAATGGACCACCGCGGTCGGCAGCGGCTGGCCCACGTTGTACTTCTTCGCCTGTCCGGGCGGCATGCAGCCGTTGCCCTTCTTGGCCAGCCCGGGCGGACAGCCCTTCCCGCCACCGTAGCTCTCGCCCCAGGAGACGCGGATCGCCTGGCGGTCGCGGTCGTTGAAGTAACCGCCGACGCGCGCCTCGCGGTGGCCGCCGCCCTTCTTCTCATGCTTGTGGGCATGCTTGCCGCCGCCGTCGTGGTCCTTGCCACCCCCCTTGTGCTTGTGACTTCCACCGCCGCCCCAGTCGGGCTTTTCTGCCAGGGCCGGGCTGCCGAGCGCCAGGACCAGGGCTGCCAGCAGCCCCGCGCACCAGGTCTTGTGGTCGATTTGCTTCATTCGCTCCTCCTCGGGAAGACGGGAACACTCCCAAGGCGCCACTGTGGCTCAACAGTGGACAGCCCCGCGTGAAGCAGGCGCGAAAAACGTGAAAAAAAGCAGCGGTTTTGCGGCGATCAGACAGCCGCCAGGGCCGGCGCGACCGCCGTCTTGCCCAGCCCGAGCCTCTCCGGCGAGATGTACTGCTGCCGGTAGATCTCGAAAGGCATGGAGTCGCGCGCCTCGATGTCGCGCTGCTCCTGCAGCGACTGCTGGCTCAGGGCATCGAAGCGCGCCTGCTGCGCACTGCTGAACGGCAGCGACAGCAGCTTGTTGTGCGTCTGCAGGGAGTGCGCACGGGTGAAGCCGATGAAGGAGTCGGCGTGGTCGCGCGCCATCACCTCCAGCACGCGGGCCGAAGGCAGCAGGGCCGGGTCGGCGAGCATCGCGCGCGCGGCGCGCAGCGCGTCGGCGTGGTCGCTGGCGCCATGGGCCGCATCCAGCGCCGCCGCGGCCGGCGCGAAGGCGTCCAGCAGTTCCTCGGCCCACTCCGTCAGGTGGACTTCGCCGCGGCCGCGTTCGAGCTTCAGGCCCGGCTGGCGGCCGAAGGCCGCGGTGCGGTGCTGGTTGCGGCCGATCTGCGCGATCTCCGCCGGCGTGTCCGGCGGGCTGTCGGCCAGCAGGCAGTGCAGCAGGAACACGTCGAGGAATCGCAGCGTGGTCGCCTTGATGCCGACCGGCACGAAAGGGTCCAGGTCGAGCAGGCGCACCTCGATGTATTCGACGCCGCGCTCGCGCAGCGCATGCAGCGGCCTCTCGCCCGGGAAGATCACGCGCTTCGGGCGGATCGGCCCGTAGAACTCGTTCTCGATCTGCAGCAGGCTGGTGGCCAGCTGGTTGTACTCGCCGCCGGGGTTCGTGATGCCCACCGCTTCGTACGCGGGGTACGGGCGGGTGAGCGCCTCCTGCAGCGATGCCGCGTAGCCGTCCAGTCCGTTGTAGCTGACCGCCAGGCTGGCCTGCGCGTCGCTCTGGTAGCCCAGGCGGCCCATGCGAAGCGACGTGCCCCAGGGCATGAACATCGTGCCTTCGCCCAGCGCCTGCAGGTCATGCTGGCGGCCCGCGACGAACGACGAGCAGACCGCCGGCGAGGCGCCGAACAGGTACAGCAGCAGGAAGGCGTGGCGGCGGAAGTTGCGGATGAGCGCGAAGTACTGGTCGCTGCCCACGCCCGGCATGGACCAGTTGTAGTGGATGCCCGAGATGGTCTGCATGCGCCGGCCGTAGCGGTGCGCCAGCCCCATGCGGTAGACGCTCTTGGCGCGCCCGACGTTGGACGAGCCGTAGCGGCCGATCGGAATCGTCTCGTCGGCCGGCAGGTTGCACGGCATGCTGGAGACCCACAGCATCTCGTCGCCGAGCGCGCGCACCACGTACTGGTGGATGCGCAGCAGTTCCTCCAGGCAGGTCTCGGGCGTGGCATGCACGCCGGTGATCAGCTCGAGCTGCGACTCGCTGTAGTCGGTGGTGATGTGCGGATGCGTGAGCGCGGAACCCAGCGCGGCCGGATGCGGCGTGAGCGCCAGCGTGCCGGCCCGCGTGGCCCTGAGGCTTTCCTTCTCGATGCCGCGGCGGATGCCCCGCAGCCGCTCGGCGGCAATCTGGTTGAGGGCGTCTTGCAGTCGGCTCATGGGATCGTTGTTCGCCCTCGGGGACAGGCCGCAGAAGTTAACACCTTTGGGCAATTCCTGCAGCGCACGCCGGAATCGCGGATGCGCTAGGCGTCCCTCATCCGGATGGCGCCTGCGCCGGTCGCGCGCAGGTGGGCTGGCAACCGCGCGTCAATCGCGCGCCAGCACCTTGAGCAGCCAGGCGTTGAGGTCCTCGATCTCCTCCAGGCACACCGAATGCGCCATCGGGTACTCGTGCCAGCTCACGTCGTAACCCATCGCGCGCAGCAGCTCGCAGGACTCGCGGCCGCGCTGCGGCGCCACGACGTTGTCGTAGGTTCCATGCGCCATGAAGATCGGCGTGAGCGCATTGGCGTCGCTGCGCTCGGCCGTGGTCGTGGCGGCCAGCGGCACGTAGCCCGAGAGCCCGACGATGCCCGCCAGCCTCTCGGCATGCCGCAGGCCGGTCAGCAGCGCCATCGCGCAACCTTGCGAAAAGCCGGCCAGCACGATGCGCGACGCCGGCATGCCGCGCGACTTCTCGCGTGCGAGCAGCGCCTCCACAGCGGTGAGCGAGCTGCGCAGCCCGGCCTCGTCCTCGCGCCGCACGAGGTCGGCGCCGAGGATGTCGTACCAGGCCCGCATGCGGTAGCCGTTGTTGATCGTCACCGGCATCACCGGCGCGTGCGGAAAGACGAAGCGCACCGGCCCGACGGGCTGCAGGCGCAGCTGGCTGGCGATCGGCACGAAGTCGTTGCCGTCGGCGCCCAGGCCGTGCAGCACGATGACGGTCGCGGACGGCTGCGGCGCGGTCTCGATCTCGATGGCGTCGAGCAGGCTCATGTGAGGGGAAAGGGACGTCTGAACGAAGGGGCCGCCATTGTCCTACACCCCATGCGCAGCCGTGTGGCCACACTGGCCTGGAGCAAGCATGAAAGGAAGCGTGCAATGCAGGTTCAGGTGAACACGAGCAACGGTATCGAGAACAAGGAAAGCCTGGAGCGCTGGGCGAGCGACTTCCTCAACGACTCGCTGGACCGTTTCGGCCAGGACATCACGCGCATCGAGGTCCAGCTGCGCGACACCAACAGCGGCAAGAAGGGCGCGGACGACAAGCGCTGCACGCTGGAAGCGCGCATCGCGGGACGCGACCCGGTGGCGGTCACGCACCACGCGCCTTCGCAGGACGAAGCCGTCCGGGGTGCGACGACGAAGCTGATCCACGCGCTGGAGCACACGCTGGGCAAGCTCGACCGGCACCAGCATCGCGGCCGCGACACCATCCGCCGCGACCCGACATCGGTCCTGTAGCGGCCGTCAGTACGCCACCGGCGCGCTGTAGCGCGCGTCGCGGTGCCAGTCCCACCAAGTCTCCTGCGCGGCGCGCGATCGCTGCGCGGGGGCCGTGTGCGTCCGTGCGCCATCTCGATCTACGATCCGCCCGTTCAACATGCAACGGAGGTTCTGGACATGGCCATGGACGTGATCGACTACGAGATCCGCGGTGCGGAGATGCAGTTCGTCGAGGTGGAACTCGACCCGGGCGAGGCCGCGATCGGCGAGGCGGGCAGCATGATGTTCATGGACGCCGGCATCGCGATGGACACGGTGTTCGGCGACGGCAGCGCGCAGCAGGGCGGCCTGTTCGGCAAGCTGCTCGGCGCGGGCAAGCGGCTGGTGACGGGCGAATCGCTGTTCACCACGATCTACAGCAACAACTCGGGCACCAGGCAGCGCGTGGCGTTCGCCGCGCCCTACCCCGGCAAGATCCTGCCGATGGACCTGCGCCAGCTGGGCGGCACGCTCATCTGCCAGAAGGACGCGTTCCTGTGCGCCGCCCGCGGCGTGTCGCTGGGTATCGCGGTCCAGCAGCGCCTGTCCGCCGGCTTCTTCGGCGGCGAGGGGTTCATCATGCAGAAGCTCGACGGCGACGGTCTCGCCTTCGTGCATGCCGGGGGCACCGTCGTGCGGCGCGAACTGCAGGCCGGCCAGACGCTGCTGGTGGACACCGGCTGCGTGGTCGCGTACACGCCCAGCACCAGCTTCGAGATCCAGTACGTCGGCAAGATCAAGACTGCGCTCTTCGGCGGCGAAGGCCTGTTCTTCGCGAAGCTCTCGGGCCCGGGCACGGTCTGGCTGCAGAGCCTGCCGTTCTCGCGCCTGGCCTCGCGAGTGTTCGCCGCCGCGCCGCAACGCGGCGGCTCCCGCGAGGAGGGTTCGGCGCTCGGCGGCTTCGGCGCGGGCGGGCTGCTCGGGGGCGTGCTGGGCGGCGACGACGAATGACGGGGCGTGATCGTTCGACGCGCGACGCACAAGCTTCTCCTGCTCGACCGTGACGCGAGCACCACACAACGCCGCGGCGCACGCGTATATTGGTTGCGCGCCCGGCACGCGCGCCGGCGCCGTTCCCTTCCAACCGTACAAGGAGCCCGTGATGAACCTGAAGAAGATGATTTGCCGTGGCCTGGTGGTGTCGACGCTCGCGCTGTCCTTCCAGACAGCCGGGGCCGGGATGATCGGTGCGGACCAAGCCGCGCCGGGTGCGGCGCAGACGGATCGCGCAATGGTGCTGGAGGTGCTGGCCCGCGCGGACACGACTTCGCGGCTGGAAGCGATGGGCGTGGATCCGAACCAGGCGCGCGACCGCGTCGCCGCCATGAGCGACCAGGAGGTCACGCAGCTCGCTTCCGACATGCGCGAAGCGCCCGCCGGCGCGGATGGCGGCACCGTGCTGCTCGTGCTGGTGATACTGGCCGCGATCTGGTACTTCGGGTTCCGCCGCTGATGCGCGCCGCCGGACGACCGGCATGCCGCATTCCGAAGCCCGCCTGATGCGGGCTTGGTTTTTCGCGCTGCGCGCATCCCTCGCCGCCGTGCTGGTGCTGGTGGCGGCCGGCTGCGCGCAGATGGTGCCGCAGACGCTGGCGCTGCGCAGCGGCTGGCCGGCCGGCGTGCCGCAGAGCATCCAGCTCGAGGACGTCCCCTTCTTCCCGCAGAACGAGTACCAGTGCGGCCCCGCCGCGCTGGCCACCGTGCTGGCCCACACCGGCGTGCCGATCACGCCGGAGCCGCTGGTGTCGCAGGTGTACGTGCCGGCGCGACGCGGCAGCCTGCAACTGGAGATGCTCGCGGCCGCGCGCCGCAACGGGCGCATCTCGTACGTGCTCGCGCCGCGCTACTCCGACCTGCTGCGCGAAGTGGCCGCGGGCAATCCGGTGCTGGTGCTGCAGGACATCGGCGCGCTGTCGCAGCAGTGGCACTACGCCGTCGTCAACGGATTCGACTACCCGAGCGGCACGGTCTACCTGCGCTCGGGCACCACGGCGCGGCTGGAGATGCCCTTCACCGCCTTCGAGCGCACCTGGATGAAAAGCGGCTACTGGGCCATGGTGGTCACGCCGCCCGACCGCATTCCCGTCACGGCCACCGAGGACGCGTGGACCAACGCCGTGCTCGCACTGGCGAGAGTGGCCGACCCGGAGCGCGTCGCCCTCGCCTTCGCGACCGCGCTTCGCCGCTGGCCCGACAACCTGGCCGCCGCCGTGGGGCTGGCCAACCAGCTGCACGCGCGCGGCGCTCTGGCGCAGGCCACCGAAGTGCTGCGAGAGGCTCGGCGGCGCCATCCGGCCTCGGCCATCGTCGCCAACAACCTGGCCCAGGTGCTGTCCGACCAGGGCCAGCAGCGCGAGGCCCTCGCTCTCATCGAGCAGGCCGCTTCCGACCCGCGCAATCCCTTCGCTTCCGAGATCCGCAGCACGCGCGAAACCATCGTCGAGCGCATGAGGCAGGCCGGCACCGCCACGCGGTAGGCCCGAGGACGGCGCGCGGTCCGGGCACGCGCCTACAGCCGCACAAGCAGCCTGCCTGCGGCGTGCGACCGGGTCGCTCCCCACACTTCCCCTTGTGCCCGCCGGGTGCCGCGCCACGAGACAGGTATCGGTCTTCCGCGATCCACTGCGAAACGAACGAACATTGTCCAGCGGCCGCGGTGGGCCATTTACCTTGCCCGCTTCCGCCACCGTGTCGCGCCACACCCGCGACGCGGCGAAAACTCCCCCCGCCGCGTTAGCAACCGCCCACGCGCGGAGACGTGTTTGCGCACTGCCCGCAGCGCGTTCCGCCTACAACCCGCGCGCGCGCCGCTTCCTACCCTGCATGCATCACCTTCCAGCAGGGAGCGTCCCATGAACCGGCATTCCGTTCGATTGTTCGCGCTGATCGTCATGGCGCTGGCGGCCCTCGGCGCCCACGTTCGCGCGGTTGCCAGTCCGCTCGCCGAGCCGGAAGCTTCCCGCGTTCGGGAGGTGATCGTCGCGCAGCTGTCGGCGCTGGCGGTGGACGATGCCGACAAGGCCTTCGAGACCGCCACCCCCGAGGTGCGCGCGGCCATCGGCAGCTCCAACCGCTTCCTCGCGATGGTGCGAGGCGTCTATCCGATGGTCTACCGCCCCGCTTCCGTCAGCTTCCACAAGCCGCAAGAGGAAGACGGCAGCGTGCTGCAGCTGGTCGAGATCAAGGACACGGACGACAAGTCCTGGCTCGCGCTGTTCGCGCTAGAACGCCAGCCTGACAGCAGCTGGCGCATCAGCGGCTGCGTGGTGGCGGAGAACCACTGGCAGTCGATCTGAACGGGCGGGTGCGCTTGGAAAAAAAAGCCGGGTGACGCCCGGCTTTCTTCATGGTGCTGCGCGCAGCTTCACAGCTGCACGAAGAGATCGCGCACCGATTGCGTTTCCGGCAGCACGTACACCACGCCACGACGCGAGCCCAGGAGCGGCTCGATCACATCCACGTAGAAGGCCACCGGCACGACTACGCAGCCCAGCGATACGCGGCGCTCGTGCGGCTGCGAATGCTCCAGCCTCGCAGCGCGCACCTGGTGGGCACGGCCCGGGCGCAGCCGGTGCAACGCAAGCGCGGCGTTGTAGTCGAGCCAGATCACGTGCTCGCCTTCGAGGTTGCGGCCCGGCTGCGTGAGGAAGCGGCCGGCCGGCGTGGTTCGGTCTTCCGGGGCCAGCTCGCCGGTCTGTGCGCGCTCCCCGACGCCCGGCACGCTGTGGTCACCCGGCTCGGCGCCCAGCAGCACAGGCGTGCTCGCGAGCATCCGGCCGTTGCCTTCGAAGACGAACAGGCGCGCCGCCTTCTTGTCGACGATGAGGTAGGGGCGACCTCCTGCATCGTGGGTGTCCTGCACGAACTCGGCCATCTCGCGCGCGTCGGCCGAAGGCTGCTGCCGCTCGAAGCCCGCATCGAGATTGCCCGCGGTGGCGGCGCACGCGACGACCCACGCGGCGCACAGCAGCGCCGCCCTGCTCTTCCATTGCATCCGAAAGTCCCCGTGTTCCCGCTGCGGGCGGGCTCTTCTGCGCTGCCGCACCCGCAGCGGCTCAGCTTCCGGCAATGCTAGCGGCGCTCAGCAGCCGCAAGCCGGCATCGGGGATCGATGGATGGGTTCGCGCGGGAGCCCGTGCGCAAATTCACGCGGGCGCGGTCCGTGTGCCGCGCCAGCGCGTGGCCACGTCGTAGGAGCCGAACTGCTGCTGCACCGGGCGCGTTTCGGGCAGCACGTAGACGACGGCGCCGGTGCCGCGCACCGCGGGCAGCAGGGCGTGTTCGTAGAAGTCCACGGGCAGGTTGATGCAGCCGAACGAGATGCGGTTGTCGTCCGGGGTTTCGGAGGCGAGGCGTTCCAGGCGGCGCTCGGCCTTCACGTTGGCGCGCACGCGATGCATGGACACCGCGAGGTCGTAGGAGACCCAGACGATGTCCTCGCCCTGGGCGTTGACGCCGGGTTCGGCCACGAACCGGCCGGCCGGCGTGGTCTTCTCCTCCGGCTGGATCTGCGACAACGGCTTCTCGCCGATGCCCGGTACGGCGTCGTCCCCGACCGCGGAGCCGATCAGGCTGGGCGTGTGCGCCACCAGCACGCCTTGCGGATCGAACAGCCACACGTGCGCCTGTTGCTTGTCGATCACGACGTACGAGCGGCCGCCGGCATCTCCGGAATCCAGGGCCCAGTCGGCGACATGCCGCACGTCGGGCGTGGGCTGCTCGCCCGCGAACGTCGCGAACCGGGGAAGGTGCGGCGCGGACTTGAGCTTCGGCGCGACCTTCGCGGCGGGTTCACCCTGCTGCTGCGGCTGGCCATACCACCAGCCCACTGCCGCCGATCCGCAAAGGAGCGCCGCGACCAGGGTCGCGCGCACCCCATCGCCTTTCTTCGCAGGCTGATCGGTTCGCCGGGACGTCGTGGGGAGCCAGGGAAATCGCATGGCGAGAGTCTCAACGAAAAAGGGCGGGCCCGCAGGCCCGCCCCTTGTGTGCGGCGGGCGTGCCGCTTAGTTGCGGTCGGCGCGGGCGGCGCGGCTGCCGCTGGCGTCGCTGGAGCTGCCCGAGCCCATCGTGCTGCTGCTGGAGCTGCTGCCGCTGGAACCCATCGTGCTGCCGCTGCTGCTGGGCGTGCTGGCCGAGCCGGAAGCGGTCGACGGCGAGCTGGCCGAGCCCGAAGAACCGGCGGTGGAGCCGGAGGCCGGGGGCGTCGTGCTGGAGCTGGAGCTCGAGCCGCCGCTGGCGCCCATCGACGTGCCGCTGCTGCTCGGCGAGCTGCTCGAGCCGCTGCTGGCGCTCGGGGTGCTGGCGGAGCCGCTGGCGCTCGGGGTGCTGGTGGAGCCGCTCGCGGCCGGCGTGCTGCTGCTGCTCGAGGAGCTCGGGGTGCTGCTGGAGCCGCTGGCGCTCGAGCCGCTGGTGCTCGGGGTGCTGCCGGAAGCGCCCATCGTGCCGGTGGTGCCCGTCGACGTGGAACGGTCCTGCGGGTTGGTCGTGCCGGCGGTGCCGCTGGCGCTGCCGCTGCCGCCGCTGGTGCTGGAGGCGGAGCCGCTGGTGCCGCTGCCGGAAGCGCCGGCGCTCTGGGCGATGGCGTAACTGCCGAAGGCCAGGGCGGCCGCGGCCGCCACCGTGGTGAGGGTTGTCTTGATCATGTCTAACTCCTTGATTCAACTGCCCACGAGGGGGTTCGGATGGAAAGGCGCCGGCAGTTGTTGGCACCGGCTGACCAAAGATTAGGTCGCCCCGCACGAGCCTCGAAGTGGGTTTAGAACGGCAGGGCCTGTAGGACCGCCACTGTCACGATTTGCTGCTCAGTAGCCGCGGCTCGAACCCTGCGGCAAGGCGCCGGAAGGCTCCCAGCCATCGAACTGCAATGCGGGGTTCGCGCACTCGAATCCGAGGGCGAATTCGTCGTCTCCCGCGGGGAGGTACGAGTGATCGCGCGCGTCGTCGGCGGCGGAGTCGAACGGGGACAGGAGTTGCTGCAGGAGGCGCGCCATGGTGACTTCCCTTCCGGCGGTGTCGTCCGCCTCAGCAGCATGATGGCCGGATGAGCCACAGCGCGACATGGGCCGCCGCCGCACCGCACGGTAGGACGGCGCCTACGCCTGGGCCCGGTGGTGCTCGGGAGGCTCGGTCTTGGAGACGCCGCGGATGTTCAGGGCGGCCAGCGCCACCTGCAGTGCGATGAGCGCCCACGCGCCGTCATGCCAGCCCCAGACGGCCCACAGCACGTTGCTCGCGAGGAAGACCCAGAACCCCACGTTGCGGCGATCCTTGCGGTTGGAGGCCACCAGCCACGCGGCCAGCAGGCTGGCAGCCATGGCGGGCCACTGCAGCAAGTCGATCCATTCGGAAAATTCCATGGGCCGCAACACTAAGGCGCGAGCGGCGCGGGCCGCGCCAGTGACAGCCCCCGGCGCCTGTAGGACTCGGTCAGGCCGCGGCGCGCCGCCCGAAGGTGCGCTTGGCCAGCGCGACGCCGCCCATCACCACGCCGCCCGCGACGATGCCCACTACCGCGTGGGCAAGCAGCGGCAGCAGCGTGCCCGCGAAGGCGGGCAGGCCCTCGGCCGCGTGCTCCACCGCGTGTTCGAGCGCCGGCACGCCGTGCGTGAGGATGCTGCCGCCCACCAGGAACATGGCCGCGGCGCCGGCCAGCGAGAGCGCCTTCATCAACCACGGCGCGATGCGCAGGATGGCGTTGCCCACCGAGCGGCGCACCCCCGCGCCGGTGCGCGCGAGCCACAGGCCAAGGTCGTCGAGCTTCACGATGCCGGCGACCAGGCCGTAGACGCCCACGGTCATCAGCGCCGCGATGCCCACGAGCACCGCGATGCGCGTGGGCAGCGCTTCCGCGGCGACGGTGCCCAGGGCGATGACGATGATCTCGGCGGACAGGATGAAGTCGGTGCGCACCGCGCCCTTGATCTTGTCCTTCTCCAGCGCGATCACGTCGACGGCGGGATCGGCCAGCGTGCGCTCCAGCGCCCGCACCCGCGCGTGGTCGTCCTCGTGGTGCAGGAAGCGGTGGGCGATCTTCTCGAAGCCTTCGAAGCACAGGTACGCGCCGCCGATCATCAGCAGCGGCAGCACCGCCCAGGGCGCGATGGCGCTGATGGCGAGCGCCGTGGGTACGAGGATCAGCTTGTTGATCGCCGATCCCTTGGCCACCGCCCACACTACGGGCAGCTCGCGATCGGCCGCGACGCCGGACACCTGCTGCGCATTGAGCGCGAGGTCGTCGCCCAGGACGCCAGCCGTCTTCTTGGCCGCGACCTTGGTCAGAAGGGACACGTCGTCCAGGATCGTCGCGATGTCGTCCAGCAGGGCGAAGAAACTCGAGGCCATGTGTGGTGGGTCCGTGTGTTGGGCGTGCCTATGATCGCTGATGGATGACAGCGAGGTCGGTGCAGTGGTGTGGCGGGTGACGATCGGGGTGGGCGGCCCCAGCTTCGACGCGCCGCAGGACCAGACCCTGCTTCGCTCCGCCGAGGCCGCGGGATGGCCCTTCCCGAGCTCCTGCCGCAACGGCAGCTGCCGCACCTGCATGCAGCGCATGCTCTCGGGCGAGGTGAGCTACCGGATCGAGTGGCCCGGCGTGCTCGCGGAGGAAAAGCGCGAAGGCTGGGTGCTGCCCTGCGTGGCGCACCCGGCGGCCGACATCGTGCTGGAGTGAGGCGGCTCGCCTCACGTGTTCCCGTGGACGTACGGAGACCGTGGCTTCTGGTCCTCGCGCGCGGGATGCTTCCCGGCCTGGTCGTCCGGGTGATGGATGGTGTCGTTCGTCCCCTCGGGCACCTCGTCCTTCTCGGGCGGCGGCAACTCGTGCGGGGGCATGGTGTCGGGGGCGGAAGCGGGCTTGTTCATGACGGTGGTCCTCGCCCCACTCTAGGAACGCGGCCATGGCGGACATGTAGGACGGCGGCGCATGGACACGGCCGTGCAGCGCGCCTGATGCATGATCCGGCTCCGTGACAAATCTCTCGCGCCTGCTCTTCCTTGCCGTCGCGCTGGTGGCCGTTCCGGCGGTTCGTGCTACGGCGCCGCGATCCGAGGTGCCCTTCGAAGACACCATGGCCCAGCGCACGATGGCCTGCACCATCTGCCACGGTGCACAGGGCCGCGCCGGCCCCGACGGCTACTACCCGCGCATCGCCGGCAAGCCCGCCGGCTACCTCTACAACCAGCTGCTCAATTTCCGCGACGGCCGCCGCCACTACTGGCTGATGACGCGCCTGCTGGATCCGCTCTCCGAGGACTACCTGCTGGAGATGGCGCAGCATTTCGCGCAGCTGGACCTGCCGTACGCGCAACCGCCCACGCCGAAGGCGACGCCGGAAGTGCTCGAGCGCGGACGGCAGCTCGCGCTGCAAGGCGTCCCGGGCACGAACCTGCCCTCGTGCGCCGGCTGCCATGGCGAAGCGCTCACCGGCATCCAGCCGAACACGCCGGGCCTGCTCGGCCTCTCGCGCGACTACCTGAATGCGCAACTCGGCGCCTGGCGCACCGGGCAGAGGCGAGCGCATGCGCCCGACTGCATGGCGCAGATCGCGCGCGCCCTCTCGCCCGAGGACCTGGTGGCGGTCGCCAGCTGGCTGGCCGCGCAGCCGCTGCCCGCGCAGCCGCGAGCGGTGGAGCACCTCGAGCATCGGGCGCCGATGCCATGCGGCAGCGCGATCCTTCCGGCCGGGAGGCAGCGGCCGTGAAGCGGGTCCTGCTGGTCCTCGCCCTGCTCGTCCTGGCTGCCGCGGGCTGGGTCTGGTACGTGAACTACGGCGACCACGACCCCGGCCCGTCGGCCGCTGCGGGGCCGGCGTCGGTGGAGCGCGGTGCCTACCTGGCGCGCGTGGGCAACTGCATGGCCTGCCACACCGACCGCGGCGGCGCGGCGTGGGCGGGCGGCCGCGCGATCGACACGCCGTTCGGCATCGTCTATTCGAGCAACCTCACGCCCGACGCCCGCACGGGCCTGGGTTCATGGACCGCCGACGACTTCTGGCGCGCCCTGCACCACGGCCGATCGCGCGACGGCCGGCTGCTCTATCCCGCCTTCCCCTACCCGAACTACACCGAGGTGACCCGCGCCGATTCCGACGCGATGCATGCCTACCTGCGCACCGTGCCCGCGGTCGAGCGCCAGAACACGCGGCACGCGCTGCGCTGGCCTTACAGCACGCAGGCCGCGCTGGCCGTGTGGCGCGCGCTCTACTTCCGCCCCGGCGTGTACGAGCCCGACCCCGAGCAATCGGCCGAGTGGAACCGCGGCGCCTACCTGGTGCGCGGCCTGGGCCACTGCGCGGCCTGCCACACGGCGCGCAACGTGCTGGGCGCCAGCAGCGAGATGATGGACCTGTCGGGCGGCCTGATCCCGATGCAGAACTGGTACGCGCCTTCCCTCGCCGCGGCCAGTGAAGCGGGTGTCGCGCACTGGAGCCCCAAGGACATCGCGCGCCTGCTGCGCGACGGCGCGAGCGCGCAGGGCACGGTGCTCGGGCCGATGGCGGAAGTGGTGCTCTACAGCACGCAGTACCTCACCGACGCCGACGCGGTCGCCATGGGTGTGTTCCTGAAATCGCTGCCGCAGATCCCGCCTTCGGAGCCCGGCCCCACGCCGCCCGTCGATCCCAAGGTGGCCGAACGCGGCGCGCGCATCTACTCGCAGCACTGCGCCCAATGCCACGGCCTGCGTGGCGAAGGCGTGCCCGGCGCCTATCCGCCGCTGGCCGGCAACCGCGCCGTGACGCTGCCCATCACCGCCAACCTCGTCCAGGTCGTGATGGGGGGCGGCTACCCGCCCGCGACGGAAGGCAATCCGCGCCCCTACGGCATGCCGCCTTACGTGATGCTGCTCAACGACGCCGACGTCGCCGCCGTGCTCACGCACCTGCGTACGTCGTGGGGCAATCGCGCGGGGCCGGTGAGCGAGCTGGACGTCGCCCGCCAGCGCGGCGGCCCGCGCTGACGGTCAGCGCGCGAA
The DNA here is from genome assembly GCF_004682015.1 of Ramlibacter henchirensis. Taxonomy (NCBI): domain Bacteria; kingdom Pseudomonadati; phylum Pseudomonadota; class Betaproteobacteria; order Burkholderiales; family Comamonadaceae; genus Ramlibacter; species Ramlibacter henchirensis. Next base: position 270,229 of record NZ_SMLM01000002.1, read on the forward strand.
CGGGTTGGCGAAGATGAACATCATCGCCACCCCGACGCCGATCAGGAAGTTGGCGTCGATCAGCCCGGCCAGCAGGAACATCTTGGTCTGCAGCGGTTCCATCATCTCGGGCTGGCGCACCGCGCCGTCGATGAAGCGGCCGCCCATGGTGCCGATGCCCAGGCATGCGCCGATGGCGCCGAGGCCGATGATCAGCCCGCAGGCCAGTGCAATCAATCCGGTGTCGCTCATGTGAACCTCCTTGTGGGATGGCTCCATGCTCGCCAACTCAGGGAATGCGGGCAATGACCTGGGAGGTAAGGGCCGCCAGCGCGTTCGGCGGCACCGCAGTCGGCGCGATCTCCGCGAGCGGCACGAGCACGAAGGCTCGCTCCCTCATGCGCGGATGCGGCACCGTCAGGCGCGGGCTGTCGATGCGCGCATCGCCGTAGAGCAGCAGGTCGAGGTCCAGCGTGCGTGGAGCGTTCGGGAAGGGACGCTCACGGCCGGCGTCGAGTTCGGCGGCCAGCAGGCCATCGAGCAGGTCGGGCGCCGTCAAAGCGGTCTGCAGCCGCACCACGGCGTTGATGAAGTCAGGCCCGCTCGCACCGACAGGCGCGGTGCGGTAGAGAGATGAGCGCGCGGTGACGCGGGTTTGCGCAAGCGCATCGAGCCGGTCCATCGCCGCGCGCACCGCCTGCTGCGCATCGCCGAGGTTGGCGCCGAGCGCGACGTACGCGGTGACCGGCTCCCTCATGGCTGGCCAAGGCAAGCGGCTGCGCGCCGCGGCCTCACTCCGGTCCGCCCGAAGGCAGCGGCCCGGCTTCCCCGGCCGGCGCATGTCCGCCGCCCGCACCGGGCTTGCGGCGTCGGCGGCGGCGCTTCTTGGGCGCGTCGGCGCCCGCGCCGTCGGGCCCCCGCGCGGGCTCGGCCGCCTCCGCGGAGGACTCGGGCGGCAGCGGCGCACCCGCGGCGGGGCGTTCGGCGGGCGACGCCTTCTCCTGCGGCTTGACCACGCGCACGCGACGCGCGCCCTTCTGATGCTCCTGCCGCACCTGCGCGACGAGGTCCTCGCGCTCCTGGTCGTCGGCCTGGCTGAACTCCTGCCACCAGTCGGCCAGCACGACGTCGACTTCGCCCGCGTCGGCGCGCAGCCGCATGAAGTCGAAGCCGGCGCGAAAGCGCGGCTGCTCGATCAGGCTGAAAGGCGTGTTGCCGGTGCGCCGCTCGAAGCGCGGCTGCATCATCCAGATCTCGCGCATGTCGGCGCCCAGCTTGCCGCGGCCCGACACGTCCCCGATGCGCGAATCGAACACGTCGTCGATCGCGCCCTGCAGCGCGGGAAACGGATGCTCCTTGCGCGCGAGGCGCTGGGCCCAGCCCTCGCGCACGTCGGACCAGAGCACGCACGAAAGCAGGAAGCTGGGCGCGACCGGCTTGTCCTCGGCGACGCGCCGGTCGGTGTCCTGCAGCGCGGCGCGCACGAAAGGCTGCTCGCTGCGCTCGACGATCAAATCGAGCAGCGGGTAGATGCCCTTGTCCAGGCCCAGCGCCTTGAGCTGCTCGATGGTGGCGACCGAATGCCCGGTCTGCAGCAGCTTGAGCATCTCGTCGAACAACCGGCTCTGCGGCACGTCGGCCAGCAGCGCAAGACAGGGCTTGATGGCCGCGGCGGTCTTGGCCTCGAGCTTGAAGCCGAGCGGACTGAGCTTGGCCACGAACCGCACGGCGCGCACGATGCGCACCGGGTCCTCGCGGTAACGCGTGGTAGGGTCGCCGATCATCCGCAGCGTGAGCTTGCGCGCGTCCTTCATGCCGCCGTGGTAGTCGACCAGGGTGCGCGTCTCCGGGTCGTAGTACATGGCGTTGATGGTGAAGTCGCGCCGCGTCGCGTCCTCCTCCTGCGGGCCCCACACGTTGTCGCGCAGCACGCGTCCGGTCGCATCCACGGCGTGCTTCATGCCCGCCAGCTCGCTGCGGCTGGTCTTCTCGTTGCCGGCCACCGCCTCGGCGGCCGCGTTGTCCATGTAGGCGCGGAAGGTGGAGACCTCGATCACCTCGTGCTCGCGGCCGCGGCCGTACACCACGTGCACGATGCGGAAGCGCCGTCCGATGATGAAGGCGCGCCGGAACAGCCCCTTGACCTGCTCCGGCGTGGCGTCGGTGGCGACGTCGAAGTCCTTGGGGCGCAGGCCGAGCAGCAGGTCGCGCACCGCGCCGCCCACGATGTAGGCCTGGAACCCGGCCTCCTTGAGCGTGTGCACCACGTTGAGCGCGCGCTCGTCCACCAGGGAGGGATCGATGGCGTGTTCCTGGGGACCGATCTCCTGGCGCTTGCCGAAGCGGGGCTTGCGGCCGGCGCCGCCGGCGCCCAGCAGGCGGTCGATGAATTTCTTGATCATGGATGGGAAGCGAACAGGTCCAGTATGCGCCAGCCGCGCTGGAGGGCCAGGCGGCGCAAGGTGTCGTCGGCGTTGGTGGCCACGGGGTGGTCGCAGCGCTCGAGCAGCGGCAGGTCGTTGGGCGAATCGGAGTAGAAGGTGGTCTCCACCTCGTCCCAACCCAGGCCCTGCGCGGCCAGCCACTCGCCCACTCGCGTCACCTTGCCCGCGCGCAGCGACGGCTCGCCGTCGATCTCGCCCGTGATCCAGCCGTCCGGCCCGAGGACGAGGCGAACCGCGATGAGTTCCTCGACGCCGAAGACTCGCGCGATCGGCTCGGTGACGAATTCGTTGGTGGCGGTGACGATGGCGACGCGGTCGCCCGCGCGCTGGTGGCCGCGCACCAGCTCCAGCGCCTGGGGCCGGACCACCGGCGCGATGACCTCCCGCATGAAGCGCTCGCGCGCCGCAAGCGACGCCTCGCGGCCCTTCAGCCGGATCGCGTCGGTGGCGAAGCGCACGTAGGCGTCCACGTCCAGCGTGCCGGCCTTGTAGTGCGCGTAGAACTCGTCGTTGCGCCGCTTGAATTCCACCGGGTCGGTCCAGCCGATCGCCTGCGTGAAGACGCCCCAGCTGTAGTCGGAGTCGATCGGCAGCAGGGTGTGGTCCAGGTCGAACAGGGCGACCTTCGTCTTGCGCGTCACTCGTTCTCCAGCATCGACTTGATCAGCGGGATGGTGATGGCGCGCTGGGTCTGCAGCGCATAGGCGTCCAGCTCCTCGAGCAGCTGCATCAGGCTGCCCAGGTCGCGCGAGAAGCGCGTGAGCATGAAGTCCATCACCTCGTCGCCCAGGAACACGCCGCGCGCGTCCGCCGCCTGGCGCAGCACCGCACGCCGCTCCGGCTCCGACAGCAGCTGCAGCTGGAAGACGTGGCCCCAGCCCAGTCGCGTGCGCAGGTCTTCCCGCAGCTGCAGGTGCGCGGGCGGCAGCAGCCCGGCGGCGAGCACGCCGCGCTGCAGGGCCTGGGCGCTCACGAACCAGCTGAAGGCCGCGTGCTGCTGCACGGCGGTGTACAGGTGCACGTCGTCCAGCAGCACCACCGCCCAGCGCTCGTCGAAGGGCGGCGGCTCGAGCACCGCGGCGTCCAGCCAGCCGGCCGAAGCGCCCTGCTCCCGCAAGGCTTCGCGCACCGCCCGCAGCAGGTGCGTCTTGCCGCTCGCCGGCGGCCCCCACAGGTAGGTGGGCACGGGTGAGCGGGTCGGGCTGCCCACCCAGAGCTTCAGGTGCGCGACCGCGGGCTCGTTCGGTCCGGCGAAGAAGGCCGACAGGGTCGGCGCACGCGCCATCCCGATGGGAAGCGGAATCTGCTTCATTCCTGGTACAGGCGGCTGCCCATGTAGCCGTCGCGCACGCGGCGGATCGCCACCAGCAGCACCGCGCTGGCGGGCAGCGCCACCAGCACGCCGAGGAAGCCGAACAGGTAAGCGAACGCCAGCAGCGCGAAGATCACCGCCAGCGGATGCAGGCCGATGCGCTCGCCCACGAACCGGGGCGTGAAGTAGAAGCCTTCGATGACCTGCCCCGCGCCGTACACGACCGCCACCATCACCAGCGCCTTGGCCGAGGCGAACTGCAGCAGCCCGGCCAGCAGCGCCAGTACCAGCCCGATGCCGAAGCCCAGGTAGGGCACGAACATCGCCAGCCCGGTGAACAGCCCGATCGGCACGGCGAGGTCGAGCCCGAACAGCGCCAGGCCCAGCGAATAGAAACTCGCCATCGTGATCATCACCAGCAGCTGGCCGCGCAGGTACTGCCCGAGCACCTGGTCGCACTCCTGGGTGAACGAATCGACGGCGGGCCGCATGCGAGGGGGCACCAGTTCCAGCACGCGATGGACGAAGCGGTCCCAGTCCAGCAGCAGGTAGAACAGCGCCACCGGGATCAGCACGGCGTTGAAGAGGAGCGTGAACACCACGCTGCCGCCGATCTTCAGCGAGGGCAGCACCCGCGACAGGGCCTCCTCGTAGTTCGTGTTCAGGTAGCGCATCACCTGCGCCCGCAGGCTATCCAGGTCCAGCGCGACGTTGACCCCGTACTGCGCCAGCCAGGGCCGCACGGTCTCGTCCAGCCAGCGGAAGAGCACCGGCACCTGCTCGCGCATCAGCGGGATCTCCTTGACCAGGATCGGCAGCACCAGCAGCGACAGCGAAAAGAGGACGAAGATGAACAGCAGTTCCACCACGACCACCGAGACCACGCGCGGCACCCATCCGCGGCCCGCCTCGTCGAGGCGGTCGACCAGCGGCGTGAGCGCGTAGGCGAGCACGGCGCCGACCACGAACGGCGTGAGCACCGGACCGAGGGCGCGCAGGGCGAGCAGCGCCAGCAAAGCGATCGCGGCCCAGAGCGCGGCGCGCTTTTGCGTGGGGGTGAATTGCATGAGGGTGGGACGACGCTGCGCGGAGGCGGGCGGACAGGGGTGCCGCCGGTAAAATCCTGCAAATTCTATCGGGCGCCCTCGCGCTTGCCGCCCTCCCTCCCATGAGCCAGACCCCCCTTTCGTACAAAGACGCCGGCGTCGACATCGATGCCGGCGATGCGCTGGTCGAGCGCATCAAGCCCCTGGCGAAGAAGACCTTGCGCGAAGGCGTGCTGGCCGGCATCGGCGGCTTCGGCGCGCTCTTCGAAGTGCCCAAGCGGTATCGCGAGCCGGTGCTGGTGAGCGGCACCGACGGCGTGGGCACCAAGCTCAAGCTCGCCTTCGAGTGGGGCATGCACGACACGGTCGGCATCGATCTCGTCGCCATGAGCGTGAACGACGTGCTGGTGCAGGGCGCCGAGCCCCTCTTCTTCCTGGACTACTTCGCCTGCGGCAAGCTGGATGTGGACACCGCCGCCCGCGTGGTGGGCGGCATCGCCCGCGGTTGCGAGCTGTCGGGCTGCGCCCTGATCGGCGGCGAGACCGCCGAGATGCCGGGCATGTACCCGCCGGGCGAATACGACCTGGCCGGCTTCGCGGTCGGCGCGGTGGAGAAGTCCGGCATCCTCACCGGCCGCGAGGTCGCGCCCGGCGACGTGGTCCTGGGGCTCGCGTCGAGCGGCGTGCATTCCAACGGTTTCTCGCTGGTGCGCAAGTGCATCGAGCGCGCGGGGGCGGCGCTGCCCGCCACGCTGGATGGCCGGCCGTTCCGCGAAGCCGTGATGGCGCCCACGCGGCTGTACGTCAAGCCGGTGCTGGCGGCGCTCGCGCGCCATCCCGCTGCCGGCGGCGGCATCAAGGCGCTGGCCCACATCACGGGCGGCGGCCTGCTCGAGAACATCCCGCGCGTGCTGCCCGAGGGCACGGCCGCGCGCCTGAAGGCCGGCAGCTGGCCGCGCAGCGAGCTGTTCACGTGGCTGCAGCGGACCGCGGGCATCTCCGACCACGAGATGAACCGCACCTTCAACAACGGCATCGGCATGGCCGTGGTGGTCGGCGCCGCACAGGCCCAGGCGGTCGCGATCACGCTGCGCGCCGAAGGTGAAAACGTGCACGAGATCGGCGTCATCGCCGAGCGCGGCACGGGGCCGGCCGTGGCCATCGGCTGAGCGCGCGCCGATGGCGGTGCTCGACAACGTCTTCTGGCACGCGCTGTCCGATACGCAGCGTCACTTGACGCTCGGCACCGGGAACGTCCGCCGTTATTCCTCCGGCTTGCCGCCGCTGCTGGCGTTCGCCGATCCGCGCCATCCGCACCTGGACGAACTGGCGCCGTTCTGCGCGCCGGGAGAGCGCTTCTATGCGGCCGATTGGAGGGGCGATGCCCCGCCCGGCTGGCAGATCGAACTCGAGACGACGATGGAGCTGATGGTCTGGTCCGGCGGCGCCGTGTCCGAGGAGCCGATCGAGGCCGTGCGGCTGGGCGCGGACCATGTCGAGCACATGGTCGAGCTGGCCACGCTCACCAAGCCGGGCCCGTTCGGGCCGCGCAACCTGGAGCTCGGCACCTACCTGGGCTGCTTCGAGCAAGGACGCCTGGCGGCCATGGCGGGCGAGCGGACGCAGGCCGGCGCCCTGCGCGAGGTGAGCGCCATCGCCACCCACCCCGACTTCCAGGGCCGCGGGCTCGCGCGAAAACTGGTCAAACGCATCGTCGCCAACCAGCTCGCGCGCGGCGAAACGCCATTCCTGCACGTCATGAGCAGCAACGCGGGGGCGCTGCACCTTTATCGGCAATTGGGGTTCGAGGTGTACCGCACGTGCGCCGTGCGGGTTGTCGCGAAGACCTGAGACGTCAGCCGTTATTCCGGGCGCGGCGCAAGTCGGCCACCCGGTCCGCGATGGCGTCGATGTCCAGCGAATCCTGCGCGTGGATGAGGTAGGTTTCCAGGTCCAGCACGGCCAAGGCCGCATGGCCCTGCTCCGCGTGCGCAAGACCGCGGTCCCGGTACTCGGCCCAGGCATCGGGCAGCAGGATCAGCAGCCTGTCCTGCACCGCGATCAGCCGCTGCCAGTCTTCCTGCGCGCGGTGGATCTCCTTCAGGTTGCGCAGCATGCGGGCGATGATGTCGCGCGGCGGCGCGGCCTGCAGGTACAGCCCCAGCGGAACCTCGAAGTCGTCGACCAGGCCGCTGCGGCGCTTGTACGGTTCGAGACGCTCCGACAGTTCCTCCCGCGAGAGCGACTGGCCGGTGAACGGGTCGATCACCACCTGGCCCTTGGGCAGGTTGACCTTCACCATGAAGTGTCCGGGGAAGCACACGCCCCGCGCGTGCAGGCCCAGGCCCTGGGCCAGCTCGATCCACAGCACCGCCAGCGAGATCTGGATGCCGCGGCGCGTGCGCAGGACCACGTTGAGGTAGCTGTTGTCCGGGTCGCAGTAGTCGTTGACGTTGCCGCCGAACGAGAGGTCGCGGAAGAAGAACTGGTTGAGCGCGCGCAGCCGCTGCAGGGGCGCCGCATCGGCCGGCAGGCGGCGCTTCAGGCGAGCGAGGAGCTGGTCGACATCGCCCAGCACCTGCTGCACGTCGAGATCGGGGTATTCGTCCTGGGCGATGCTGGCGGCGGTCTCCAGCAGGGGGAAATGGTCGTCGTCCTGAACCAGGGAACGGAAGTATTCCAGCGGAGTCGGGACTTCGAAATTCAGCGCCATGGTGTCGTCCTTTGTAGTGGACCGCTCCCCCAGCGTCAAGGCGACGGTCGAGGGGGGTTGTCAGCGCGTGACAAACTGCCTCAGCTGAACTCCCGCGGCCCAGAGCGCGCCGAAGTAGATCGCGGCCGCGGCCGCGAGCATGCCCGCGAGCAGCGCGACCCGCAGCGACGCTTGCGCGCGCAATTCGGTCCACGGGAACTGCGCCGAGGCCCACATCAGGAACACGGCCAGCAGCGCGGTCGCCGCGATCACCTGCAACAGGAAGCGCCCCCAGCCCGGCGCGGGCCGCCAGCTGCCCCGGCGCAGCAGCCCGACGAGCAGCCAGCCCGCGTTGATCAGCGCGCCGAGACCGATCGACAGCGCCAGGCCCGCGTGCTTGAACAGCGGCACCAGCCCGAGGTTCATCAGCTGCGTGAGCACGAGCACCACGATCGCGATGCGCACCGGCGTCCTCATGTCCTGGCTGGCGTAGAAGCCCGGGGCCAGCACCTTGATGCCGACCAGGCCCAGGAGGCCCACGCCGTAGCCGGCCAGCGCGAGGGAGACCTGCAGCACGTCGCTGTCGCGGAACGCGCCGTAGTGGAACAGCGTCGCCACCAGCGGATGCGCGAACACCAGCAGCGCCGCCGATGCGGGCGCGGCGAGCAGCAGCACCAGCCGCAAGCCCCAATCGAGCATGGCCGAATAACGCTCGTCGTCGCCGGCGCCGCGGGCGGCCGCGAGCTGCGGCATCAGCACCACGCCCAGCGCCACGCCCAGCAGCGCGGTCGGGAACTCCATCAGGCGGTCGGCGTAGAACAGCCAGGTCACGCTGCCGGTGGGCAGGTGAGAGGCGATCTGCGTGTTGATCAGCAGCGAGATCTGCGCGACGCTGACCCCGAGCAGCGCCGGCCCCATGAGCGAGAGCACGCGCCGCACGCCGGGATCGCGCCAGGCTTCGCGAATGCGCGCGACGCTCACGCCGATGCGCGGCAGCAGGCCGAGGCGCGCGAGCGTCGGGATCTGGATCCCGAGTTGCAGCACGCCGCCCAGCATGACGCCCGCGGCCATCGCGTAGATCGGCTCGATGCCGCGGTCGCGGAAGAACGGAGCCCCGAGCCACGCCGCCAGGATCATCGCGATGTTCAGCAGCACCGGCGTGGCGGCCGGGACAGCGAAGCGCCGCCAGGTGTTCAGGATCCCGGCGGACAGCGCCACCAGCGACATGAAGCCGATGTACGGGAACATCCAGCGCGTCATCAGCACTGCGGCGTCGAACGCCTGCGGGTCCTTGCCCAGGCCGCTGGCGAGCGCCCAGACCAGCACCGGCGCCGCGGCGACGCCGATCACGCTCGCGGCCAGCAGCACCCAGGCCAGCACCGTGGCCACCGAGTCGATCAGGCGCCGCGTGGATTCGTCGCCCTGCTGCGCCTTGGTGTGCGCCAGCGACGGCACGAAGGCCTGGCTGAACGCGCCCTCGGCAAACAGGCGGCGGAACAGGTTGGGGATGCGGAAGGCCACGTTGAAGGCGTCGGTCATTGCGCTGGCGCCGAAGAAGGCCGCCATCAGAAGGTCCCGCAGGAGGCCCGTCACGCGTGAGGCCAGGGTCAGCAGCGAGACGGTGGAAGCGGCTTTGAAAAGACTCACCGGCTCAAGTGTAGCGGCCGAGTTGGAGGCAAGTGGGCGCTTCGCTTACAATGGAGGGCTTTGCTGGCAACATCCTCAGACACCGAAGGAATCACACCATGGCTTCTGCCAAACCCAAGAAAAAGAACCCGCGCCTTGCGTCGGGCCGCAAGCGCGCCCGCCAGGACGTCAAGCTGAACGCCGCGAACACCTCGCTGCGCTCGAAGTACCGCACCGCCGTCAAGAACGTGGAGAAGGCCGTCGCCTCCGGCGACAAGGCCAAGGCCACGGAACTGTTCGCCAAGGCCCAGAGCATCGTCGACACCGTCGCCGACAAGGGCATCTTCCACAAGAACAAGGCTGCTCGCGACAAGAGCCGCCTCTCGGCCAAGGTCAAGTCCTTGTCCGCCTCGCAAGCTTCCGCCTGAGCTTCAATCAGGTGAACCCGCCCGGGCTTCCAAAGAAGCCCGCCGTTTGAACCGGGTGCGCTGCCAGCAAAGCAAAAGAGCCGTCGAAAGACGGCTCTTTTGCTTTGCGGCTTGCTTTCAGCGAGGCGGACCGACGTCGCGCTCCTCGACCTTCAGGTCGTTGTCCTTCGCGAAGTTCATGACGAAGTCCCAGGCCATCGGCTCCGCCTTGCGCAGGTCGCTGTGCACGACGACGGTCTTCACGCCGTCGATCACGTGCGGCACGCACCAGGGCGAGTAGCTCAGGTGGCTTCCAGGCGTCGCGCCGCCGGGCCGGAAGGCGCTCATCACACCCGCCAGGCGCTCGGCCCAGTCGCTCGGCCGGAAGGTGCGCCCATCCCGGGTGATGCCCTGGATGAAGATTTCTCTGGCGGCGGAGGAAGGCATTCGGGGGTGGCGAATCGGCGCGCCGCCGCTGGGGATCGCCCATGCTGCAACGCACAAGTATTCTATCTTATATAAGACCTGCGATCGGCTTCCCAGCGCCTGCTTGCACCCCTCGCCACGCAACGCCATGCATGGCTGTGATGCGGAATCGGCAAGCAGCGCGCGCGAACCGTGTGCCTAAAATCGGGCCTCAACGGCTCACGCGTTGAGCCGATTTTCTTTTCTGGAGAGCTCAATGGCCCTTATCGAGGCGGCGTCGCCCCACACGATGAACACCTACGGCCGCGTGCCGATCGCGTTGTCGCACGGCCAAGGCTCGCGAGTGTGGGACATCAACGGCAAGCCGTACCTCGACGCTCTGGCCGGGATCGCGGTGAACACGCTGGGGCACAACCATCCCAAGCTCGTCCCCGCGCTGCAGGACCAGATCGCCAAGATCATCCACAGCAGCAACTACTACCACGTGCCCAACCAGGAGAAGCTCGCCGCGAAGCTGGTCGAGATCTCTGGCATGACGAACGCGTTCTTCTGCTCGACCGGGCTGGAGGCCAACGAGGCTGCGATCAAGCTGGCGCGCAAGTTCGGGCATGACAAGGGCATCGAACGCCCGCAGATCGTGGTCTACGAAAAGGCCTTCCACGGCCGCAGCATCGCCACGCTTTCCGCCACCGGCAATGAGAAGGTGCAAAAGGGCTTCGGCCCGCTGGTGGAAGGCTTCATCCGCGTCCCGCTCAACGACATCGGCGCGCTCAAGGCCGCGACCGAGGGCAACAAGGATGTTGTGGCCGTGTTCTTCGAGACCATCCAGGGCGAAGGCGGCATCAACCCGATGCGCATCGAGTACCTGCAGCAGGTGCGCCTGCTGTGCGACCAGCGCGGTTGGCTGCTGATGATCGACGAGGTGCAGTGCGGCATGGGCCGCACCGGCAAGTGGTTCGCCCACCAGTGGGCCGGGATCGTTCCGGACGTGATGCCGCTGGCCAAGGGCCTGGGCTCGGGCGTGCCGATCGGCGCCGTCGTCGCCGGTCCGAAGGCGGCCAACATCTTCCAGCCGGGCAACCACGGCACGACGTTCGGCGGCAATCCGCTGGCGATGCGTGCGGGCGTCGAGACGCTGCGCATCATGGAAGAGGACAGGCTCCTGCAGAACGCGGCCGAGGTGGGCGGCTACCTGAAGGACGCACTGACGCGCGAGCTCGGGAGCGTCAAGGGTTTCAAGGAGATCCGCGGCCAGGGCCTGATGATCGGAATGGAGCTGGACAAGCCCTGCGGCGCTCTGGTCAACCGCGCGGCGGAGGCGGGGCTGCTCATCAGCGTGACGGCCGATACCGTGGTGCGGCTGCTGCCGCCACTGATCTTCACCCGCGCGGAGGCCGACGAGTGCGTGGGCATCCTGGCGCCGCTGGTGAAAGCGATCCTCGCGGAATGAGCATGCCGATCCAGCACTACCTGCAGTTCAGCGACCTCACGGCCGATGACTATGCCTGGCTGTTCGAGCGCGCCGCGGTCATCAAGCGCAAGTTCAAGTCGTACGAGAAGTACCACCCGCTGGCCGACCGAACGCTGGCCATGATCTTCGAGAAGGCGTCGACCCGCACGCGGGTGAGCTTCGAGGCCGGCATGTACCAGCTGGGCGGCAGCGTCGTGCACCTGACCACCGGTGACACCCAGTTGGGCCGCGCCGAGCCGATAGAGGACAGCGCCAAGGTGATCAGCCGCATGGTCGACCTCGTGATGATCCGCACCTTCGGGCAGGACAAGATCGAGCGGTTCGCCGAACACTCGCGCGTCCCCGTGATCAACGGGCTGACGAACGAATTCCACCCCTGCCAGATCCTGGCGGACATCTTCACCTTCTTGGAGCACCGCGGCCTGAATTCGGAAGGCATGCCGGACCCGGCATGCCTGGCGGGCAAGACGGTGGCGTGGGTGGGCGACGGCAACAACATGGCCAACACCTGGCTGCAGGCGGCCGACCTGCTGCGGTTCACGGTCCACGTGAGCACGCCGCGCGGCTACGAGGTGGACCAGGCCGTCGCCGGCGTGCGCAGCCGCGACAGCTACAAGGTGTTCAAGAACCCGATGGACGCCTGCCGCGGCGCGGACCTGGTGACGACCGATGTGTGGACCAGCATGGGGTACGAGGCCGAGAACGAGGAACGCCGCAAGGCCTTTGCCGATTGGTGCGTGGACGAGGAGATGATGAAGGCCGCCAAGCCGGACGCGCTGTTCATGCACTGCCTGCCGGCGCATCGCGGCGAGGAGGTTTCCGCCGAGGTGATCGACGGGCCGCAGTCCGTGGTTTGGGACGAGGCGGAGAACCGGATGCACGTGCAGAAGGCGCTGATGGAGTTCTTGCTGCTCGGACGCGTTTCGAGCTGACCTTCATTGCGCCGCACGCTGCGCAGCCGGCGCCGCAGCCAACGTCATCAAGCCCAGCTTCACCAACCTGGACTCGATGGCCCACCGCGTGCGCCCCAGCGCAGCCGCAAGGTCCTTCGTCGGCGTCCCCGCATCGAACCCGAGCCGCAGTTGTTCATCGTCATCCGGCGCCCAGGGCTTGCCCGTGTTCGGCGGCGCATCCGCCTTCATGCGGCGCGGCTTCGCCATCCCATTCGCGCCCTCGAGCGCCTGCGCCGCCACGAACAACGCCCGGATCACCGGGGGTGCTTTGTACGGGCTGTCCTCCGGCATCACCTCGCCGGTGACCGGATGGATGCCCTGGGCCGGGGTGCCGATAATCTCGCGCGCAGTTTGCAGTTCCATGGTTCTCCCTTTCGAAGAAGAAAAGCTGTATCTCCATACAGCCCGTCCGCAACGGCCCGGATGGGCCTGGCGTTGACAGCATGTCGGACCCCCACCCCTGCCTGAGCTGCGGCGCCTGCTGCGCCGCTTTCCGCGTCGACTTCGCCGTCCACGAACTGGATGAGATGGGCGGCAGCGTGCCGGCCGGGCTGGCGGTCGAGGTCAGCGGCAGCACCTGGCGCATGCGCGGCACCGACCACGTCCCCATGCGTTGCGCGGCGCTCATGGGCAAGGTCGGCGAGAACGCCGCGTGCGGCATCTACGAGTGGCGGCCCAATCCCTGCCGCGAGCTCGAGCCGGGCAGTCACGGTTGCGAGAAGGCGCGGGCGCGTCACGGACTGCCGCCGCTGCCGGCCTTCTGATGCGCTCCGGTAAATCCGGGTCCTGTTGGCATTAACCGACACCACGCGGTTTTCGGGCGGTCCACACTCGGCGCATGCAACGCCTCTGGGACATCTCGCCCCCGGTCGATGCGCGTTCCCCCGTCTTCCCCGGCGACACGCCGTACAGCCAGTCGTGGGCCGCGCAGATCGCGCCCGGCTGTCCGGTCAACGTGAGCAGCATCACCCTCTCGCCCCACGTCGGCGCGCATGCGGATGCGCCGCTGCACTACGACCCCGAGGGCGTGCCCGTCGGCGCGCTCGATCTGGATCCCTACCTCGGCCGCTGCCGCGTGATCCATGCGATCGGCAAGCGGCCGCTGGTTGAGTGGAGCGACCTCGCGCACGCTGTGGGCGACCTGCCGCCGCGCGTGCTGGTGCGCACCTACGAACGCGCACTGCTCGATCGGTTCGACAACGACCTGAGCGCCTTCGCGCCGGAGACCATCGAGCGACTCGCCGATGCCGGCGTGCGCCTCGTCGGCATCGACACGGCCAGCATCGATCCCGCCGACAGCAAGGCGCTCGCCAGCCACCAGGTGATCCGCCGCCGCGGCCTTCGCGTACTCGAGAACCTCGTGCTCGACGACGTCCCGGAAGGCGACTACGAGCTGATCGCCCTGCCCCTCAAACTGATGACGGCCGACGCCTCTCCCGTGCGCGCCGTCCTGCGCCGCCCATGACCACGACCCTGCAAGACTGCCGCGCGATGGACCAGAACGATCCGCTGCGCAAGCTGCGCGATCTTTTCGTTCTGCCGGAAGGGGTCGTGTACCTCGACGGCAACTCGCTTGGTCCTTTGCCGAAGGCGACCGCCGCGCGCGTCGCGGCCGCCGTGGAACAGGAGTGGGGCCAGGGCCTGATCCGCTCCTGGAACACCGCGGGCTGGTTCGAGATGCCGCGCCGCGTGGGCGATCGCATCGGCGCGTGGATCGGCGCGCGCGAAGGCGAAGTCGTGGCCACCGACACCACGTCGATCAACCTGTACAAGGTGCTGAGCGCCGCGACTCGCATCGCGTCCGCCGACGCGCCCGGCCGCAAGGTGGTGCTCAGCGAGCGCAGCAACTTCCCGACCGATCTCTACATCGCGCAGGCCTTGTGCGAGGAGCGCGGCTGGTCGCTGCGGCTCGTTGACGCAGGGCAGCTGGAGTCGGAGCTGCGCACCGGCGACGTCGCCGTGCTGATGCTCACGCACGTCAACTACCGCACCGGCTCCATGCACGACATGGCGGGGCTCACCGCCCTCGCCCACCGTCACGGCACGCTGGCGATCTGGGACCTGGCCCACAGCGCGGGCGCGGTGCCGGTCGACCTGCACGCAGCCGGCGCCGACTTCGCGATCGGCTGCGGCTACAAGTACCTGAACGGCGGTCCGGGCTCGCCCGCGTTCGCGTGGGTCCATCCACGCCACGCGGACCGCTTCTGGCAACCGCTGGCCGGCTGGTGGGGCCATGCCGCGCCGTTCGAGTTCACGCCGGAGTACCGGCCCGCGCCCGGCATCGCGCGCTACCTTTGCGGCACGCAGCCGGTGCTGAGCATGGTGGCGCTCGACTGCGGGCTGGACGCGATCGATGCCGCGCGACCGCTGGGCGGCATGCAGGCGCTGCGGGCCAAGTCGCTCGCGCTCACCGACCTGTTCATCGCGCTCGTCGAGCAGCGCTGCGACGGCCAAGGCCTTTCGCTCGTCACGCCGAGAGAGCACGGCCGGCGCGGCTCGCAGGTCTGTCTTGCCCGTGCGGAGGGTGCGTTCGCGATCGTGCAGGCGCTCATCGCGCGCGGCGTGATCGGGGACTTCCGCGCGCCCGACATCCTGCGTTTCGGCTTCACGCCGCTGTACCTCGAATATGAAGACGTATGGAAAGCCGTGGAGCAATTGCGCCAAGTCCTCGAGACGGGCGAGTGGCGCCGGCCCGAGTTCAACCGCCAGCAGGCCGTGACATGAGCGAGCACCGCAAACCCGAGGACATCGTGCACGCGGAAGGCGCGCAGCTGGATTTCAGCCGTGCGATGAGCTACGGCGACTACCTGCAGCTGGACCGCATCCTCACCGCGCAGAAGCCGCTCTCGCCCGACCACAACGAGATGCTGTTCATCATCCAGCACCAGACCAGCGAGCTGTGGATGAAGCTGATGCTGCACGAGCTGCGCGCGGCCATCGAGTGCGTCTCGCGCGACCAGCTGGGGAGCGCGTTCAAGATGCTGGCGCGGGTGTCGCGCATCATGGAGCAGCTGGTCCACGCCTGGGACGTGCTGGCGACGATGACGCCGCCGGAATACAGCGCGATCCGGCCCTACCTGGCCAGCTCCAGCGGCTTCCAGAGCGCGCAGTACCGCTGCATCGAGTTCGCGCTGGGCAACAAGAACGCGGCGATGCTCAAGCCGCATGAGCACCGGCCCGACCTGCTGGCGCAAGTGCGCGCCGCCTACGAGGCGCCTTCGCTGTACGACGAGTCGCTGCGCCTGCTGGCGCGCCGCGGCCTCCCGATGCCCGCCGAATACATCGAGCGGGACTGGACGCAGCCCTACGTCGAGAGCGCGCAGGTCGAGCAGGCCTGGCTGGTGGTCTACCGCGACCCCGAGCGCCACTGGGACCTTTACCAGCTGGGCGAGGAGCTCACCGACCTGGAGGACGCCTTCCGCCTCTGGCGCTTCCGGCACGTGACCACCGTGGAGCGCGTCATCGGCTTCAAGCGCGGGACAGGCGGCACCGGCGGCGTGTCCTACCTGCGCAAGATGCTGGACGTGGTGCTGTTCCCGGAAATCTGGAAGCTGCGCACCGACTTGTGAGTTCGCGCTTCGAAACTTTACAATCGAGCGAGATTGTCAAGTTTCCGATGCCGCGTCCCTCCCGCCTCCCCAGAGAAGTCGTCGCCCAGTGGACGACGGAGCACGTGTCGTCGAACCCGGACGACCTCACTGCGGCATTGGCACGCCGGTTCGGGGTCACCCGCGCTGCAGCGGCAGGAGCGGTGAAGCAGCTCGAGGCCCACGGCTACGTCCTGCGTACCAAGGGAGGCACACGCCCGAGCTTCACGGCGGGCCCCGCCCGCTGGATCAGCCGCCGCTACACGCTTCCACAAGCGGACGAGCAACTGCTCTGGGAGCGCGATTTCCTTCCGTGGATGTCCGCGGCGCCCAACATCCTGAACATCCTGCACCACGGGTTCACCGAAATCGTCAACAACGCCAACGACCATTCCGGCGGCCATGAGCTCCAGATCGACTTCCAGGCCAGCGCCGAGTTCATCTTTCTCGGGATCATGGACGACGGTGTCGGCATCTTCCGCAAGATCGCCGATACCCTGCGGCTGCCTGATCCCCGGTTTTCCCTGCTGGAACTCTCGAAGGGAAAGTTCACCTCGGACGCACGCCAGCACTCGGGGGAAGGCATCTTCTTCACCTCGAGGATGTTCGATGCCTTCTTTCTCGAGGCGAACCAGCTGGGCTATCGCAAGTTCAATGTCGGCGACCAGGAAGGGCGGCTCGAATCGCAGGATCTCACCTTGCGCGACCATGATGGCCAGCCGCTCGGCACCGGCGTCATGATGTTCATCGACGCGGACAGCACGCGCACGACCCGCTCCGTCTTCGAGCGCTTCACGCCGGACGCGCCGGACGACTTGTCGTTTGCCAGGACCGTGGTGCCCGTCAAGCTCGCCAGCCTGGGCAACGGGAACCTGCTTTCGCGCTCGCAGGCGAAGCGCCTCGTGAATCGCATCGACCAGTTCAAGGTCGTGGAGCTGGACTTCTCGGGCGTCGACGAAATCGGCCAGGCGTTCGCAGACGAAATCTTCCGTGTGTTCGCGCGAGCCCACACCGAGGTGCAGCTGGTCCCGAAGAACACCTCCAGCTACGTGGACGGCATGATCCGCCGCGTTCGCGCAGCCTAGGCGCCGTACAGCCAGGGCAGGTCCAGCAGCCGCTCGCCCCCGATCCGCATCGACAGGTTCCGCGCCAAGCGCAGCGCGCCATCGGCATGGAAGATCCAGCCATTGCGTCGCGAGCGCGCCTGCACCCGGGCGCAGCGCTGCCAGCGGTCCAGCGCGAATCGGCGCAGGGAGGTCGGCACGTCGAGCACCCGGTCGCTGCAGGCGGCCAGCACCTTTTGCAGCGCCAGCGCGTCCTCCAGCGCCATGCCGGCCCCCTGCGCGAGATAAGGTCGCATGGGATGCGCGGCATCGCCCAGCAGGACGGCGCGGCCTAGGGCCATTGCGTTCTCGCTGCGCAGCGGGGGGCGGTCGTGGACCGGCCATAGGCGCCAGTGATCCACGGTTTCGACCAGCGCCTGTAGTTCTCGGCAAGACGCTCGCGCGACCGCACGCAGTTCGCCGTCGCCCGCGTCCTGGTCCCACGCCGCTTCGGCGCGGCCTTCGATGAAGGCGACGATGTTCAGCGCCTCGCCGCCGCGGACGGGGTAGCGCACCAGGTGCATGCGCGGCCCGAGCCAGGCCTGGACTTCCTGCTGGCGCAAGGAAGCAGGCAGCTGCGCCATCGGCAGCAAAGCGCGGTAGGCGACGTGCCCGCTGGCCGGCGCTGGGCCATCGCCAAGCAGCTGGGTTCTCAGCGCACTCCACACGCCGTCGGCCACCGCGAGCGCGTCGGCTTCCACCATCGTGCCGCCCACCAGGTCCGCCTGCGCCGTTTCGCCATCGACCCGCGCGCCCGCGATGGCGTGGCCGGCGTGCAGGTGCGCGCCGGCTTGCGCGGCCGCATCCAGCAGCACCGTGTGCAGGTCGGCGCGGTGCAGGGTCAGGTAAGGCGCCGCGTAGCGCTCTCGTGCCGTGGCGCCCAGGCGCAGGACGCCGAGCTCGCGTCCGTCGACCGCGTCACGCACCGAGAGGCGCGGCGGCTCATAGGGCCGCAGCGCGGGATGATCCAGCAGGTTCCACTCGCGCAGGATGCGCGTTGCGTTCGGCCCGAGTTGCAGCCCGGCCCCCGCTTCCGCGAAAGCCGCGGCCTTCTCGAACACGCGGACCTCCCAGCCCGCCGCACGCGCGCCCACCGCGGCCGCGAGCCCCGCGATGCCGCCTCCCGCGACGAGGATGTCGTGTGCCATCGCGGCGCATTGTGCCGCGATGTGATGCGGATTCAGCCGGCGCTTGCCGCTTCAGGCATCAGGCCGCGAGCAGCTGCCGCAACACGAACGGAAGGATCCCGCCGTGGCGGTAGTACTGCACCTCGATCGCCGTGTCGATGCGCAGCGTGACGCTGATCTCCTGCCGGCTCCCATCCGAGCGGCGCACCACCACGGTGGCGTCGCTCTGCGGACGTAGCGCCGGGTCGGGGATCACGTCCACGAGTTCCGAGCCGTCCAGCCGCAGCGACTGCCAGGTGTCCGCGCCCTTGAACTGCAGCGGCAGCACGCCCATGCCCACCAGGTTGCTGCGGTGGATGCGCTCGAAGCTGCGCGCGATCACCGCCTTGATGCCCAGCAGCTGCGTGCCCTTGGCCGCCCAGTCGCGCGAGGAGCCGGTGCCGTATTCCTCGCCCGCGAAGATCACCGTGGGACGGCCTTCGGCCATGTACTTCATGGCCGCGTCGAAGATGAACATCTTCTCCGGCCGGCCCTCGGCGCCGCGGTAGACCGTCAGCCCGCCCTCCTCGCGCGAGCCGTCCGGCATCGCCGGGATCATCAGGTTCTTGATGCGCACGTTGGCGAAGGTGCCGCGCATCATCACGTCGTGGTTGCCGCGGCGAGCGCCGTAGCTGTTGAAGTCCGGCTTCATCACGCCGTGCGCCAGCAGCCACTGGCCGGCCGGCGAGCTCTCCTTGATGGAGCCGGCGGGCGAGATGTGGTCGGTGGTGATCGAGTCGCCGAACAGCGCCATGATGCGCGCGTTGCGCACCGACACGTCCTGCTGCGGATCGTTGGCCGGCGGCTGCGGATCGAACGTCGTGAACAGCGGCGGCTCGGCGATGTAGGTGCTGGCCGGCCAGGCATAGGTCTCGCCCGAGACGCCGTGGATGCCCTTCCACAGCTCGCCGGGCTCGGCCTTCACCTTCTCGTAGTTGCGGCGGTAGGCGTCTCCGTCCATCGCGTAGCGCATCAGGCGGTGGATCTCGTCACTCGAGGGCCAGATGTCGCCCAGCCACACGTCCTTGCCGCCGTGGCCCTTGCCCACCGGCTCGGTCATCAGGTCCCGCAGCACGGTGCCTGCCAGCGCGTACGCCACCACCAGCGGCGGGCTGGCCAGGAAGTTGGCCTTGATGTTGGGGTGGATGCGCGCCTCGAAATTGCGGTTGCCCGACAGCACCGCGCAGCACACCAGGTCGCTCTTGGCGATCGCCTCGTTGATCTCCGGCGCCAGGTCGCCCGAGTTGCCGATGCAGGTGGTGCAGCCGTAGCCGGCCACCGTGAAACCGAGCTGCTCCAGGTACGGCAGCAGTCCGGCCTTCTCCAGGTATTCTGTGACGATGCGGGAGCCGGGCGCGAGCGAGGTCTTGATGTGCGGCTGCACCTTCATGCCCGCCTCGACCGCCTTCTTGGCCAGCAGCCCCGCGGCCAGCAGCACGCCGGGGTTGGAGGTGTTGGTGCAGCTGGTGATCGCCGCGATCAGCACGTCGCCGTTGCCGATCGTGATGTGCTGCGCGGCCGACGGAGTGGACGGCGCCTCGTGCTGCGCGGAGGCCAGCGTCGGCTTGTTGTATTCCATCTCGGTCTCGGACACGAGCGCAGCCGGCTTGAGCGGCGGGTTGGCCGGCACCTTGGTGTCGGGCGTCTCGCCGCCCGCGTGCAGGAGGTGGCGCGATTGCAGCGTCTCGGCCTGCTTGTTGAAGCCGTTCTCGGTGGGCGGCTTGCTGAACAGGCTGGTGAACTGCCTGGCGACGCTGCCCAGTTCGATCCGGTCCTGCGGGCGCTTGGGGCCCGACAGGCTGGGCGTGACGTCGCCCAGGTCCAGCTTCACCACCTGCGAGTAATCGACCTCGCCCGCCAGCGGGATGCCGAACAGGCCCTGCGCGCGGAAGTAAGCCTCGAGCGCGTCGATCTCCTCCTTGCCGCGGCCGGTGCCGCGGAAGTACTCGATGGTCTTCTCGTCCACGGGGAAGAAGCCCATGGTGGCGCCGTACTCGGGCGCCATGTTGCCGATGGTGGCGCGGTCCGGCACCGCGAGAGTGCGCGTGCCCTCGCCGAAGAACTCGACGAACTTGCCGACGACCTTGTGCTTGCGCAGGAGCTCGGTGACGGTGAGCACCAGGTCGGTGGCCGTGCAGCCTTCGCGCAGGCGGCCGGTGAGTTCGAAGCCCACGACGTCGGGCGTGAGCATGTAGACCGGCTGGCCCAGCATCGCCGCCTCGGCCTCGATGCCGCCCACGCCCCAGCCCACCACGCCGACGCCGTTGATCATCGTGGTGTGGCTGTCGGTGCCCACCAGCGAATCGGGGTAGTACACGCCCTGCGGCGTGCTGTACACGCCGCGTGCCAGGTACTCCAGGTTGACCTGGTGCACGATCCCGAAGCCCGGCGGCACCACGCCGAAGGTCTTGAAGGCCTGCATGCCCCACTTCATGAATTCATAGCGCTCGCGGTTGCGCTTGAATTCGAGACGCATGTTGAGGTCCAGCGCATCCTTGGTGCCGTAGTGGTCCACCATCACGGAGTGGTCCACCACCAGGTCGACCGGCACCAGCGGTTCGATGCGGCCGGGGTCGCGGCCCAGCCGCGCGGCGGCGCTGCGCATCGCGGCCAGGTCGGCCAGCAGCGGCACGCCGGTGAAGTCCTGCAGCACGACGCGCGCCACCACGAAGGGAATCTCCTCGGTGCGCGATGCGTTGGGCGACCAGTTGGCGACCTGCCGCACATGCTCGGCCGTCACCTTCAGGCCGTCGCAGTTGCGCAGCACCGACTCGAGCACGATGCGCATCGAGACCGGCAGGCGGCGGATGTTGGGAAACTCTTCCGCGAGCACCGGCAGCGAGTACAGGCTGCCGGTCTTGCGGCCGAACTTGAAGCTCTTCAGGGTGTGGGCAAACGCGTGGGGCATCGGGTCCTCCTGCCGTGATGAGTTCTTGGTTGGAGCAGGGCTGCTCGGGGCAAGCATTGTGCCGCCGCGGGCGTCGGCATGGGGACAGGAGGGACGTGCCCGCCGGGGGCGCGAATCAGGCGGGCAGGTAGCGGACGGCGAGCACTCCGTCGATGGCGCGAAGGGTCTCGAGCACGTCGTCGCTCACCGCGCTGTCCACGTCCA
This sequence comes from Ramlibacter henchirensis, assembly GCF_004682015.1. Taxonomy (NCBI): domain Bacteria; kingdom Pseudomonadati; phylum Pseudomonadota; class Betaproteobacteria; order Burkholderiales; family Comamonadaceae; genus Ramlibacter; species Ramlibacter henchirensis. The sequence goes on from NZ_SMLM01000002.1 coordinate 291,553, forward strand.
CCAGCGTGTACGCCATCTCGCCGCGCGACTTGTTGACCATGTTGTGGATGTTCAGGCCCGCGTGCGCCATCGCGGTGGAGATCTGGCCCACCATGTTCGGCACGTTGGCGTTGGCGATGCCCACGCGATAGGCCGATTCGCGCGCCATCGACACGGCGGGGAAGTTCACGGCATTGACGATGTTGCCGTTCTCCAGGTAGTCGCGCAGCTGCTCCGCCACCATGACGGCGCAGTTGTCCTCGGCTTCCCGCGTGGACGCACCCAGGTGCGGCAGCGCGATCACCTTCGGGTGGCGCAGGACCGCCGCGCTCGGGAAGTCGCACACATAGCGGCCCAGGTGGCCGGAATCGAGCGCACGCAGCACCGCGGCATCGTCCACTACGCCTTCACGGGAGAAATTGAGCAGCACCGCGCCGGGCTTCATCAGGCGAACGTTGTCGGCGTTCACCATGTGGCGCGTGGCGTCGACCAGCGGGACGTGCAGCGACACGAACTGCGCGTTCCTCAGCACCTCGGACACGCTGGCCGCCTTGCGCACCTGCGAAGGCAGGCTCCAGGCCGCATCGACAGTGATCTCCGGGTCGTGCCCCAGCACGTTCATGCCCATCTGGATCGCGGCGTGCGCGACCAGGCAGCCGATCTTGCCGAGACCGATCACGCCGAGCGTCTGGCCGGCAAGCTCGAAACCCGCGAAGGGCTTCTTGCCGTTCTCGACCTGTTCGTCCAGGCCTGGCGCTGCCGGGTCCAGCGACTCGACGAAGCGCAATGCCCCGGGCAGGTTGCGCGCCGCCAGCAGCATGCCGGCCAGCACCAGCTCCTTGACCGCGTTGGCATTCGCGCCTGGCGCATTGAAGACCGGAACGCCGCGCGCGCTGAGGACCTTGACGGGGATGTTGTTGGTGCCCGCGCCGGCGCGCGCGATGGCCTGCACGCTGGCGGGGATGTCCATCGAATGCATGTCGGCCGAGCGCACCAGCACCGCATCCGGCGCGTCGATGGACTTGCCGACCTGATAGCGGCCGGCCGGCAGCCGCTGCAGGCCCAGCTCGGAAATCTGGTTCAGCACCAGGACCTGGAACGGCCGCGCGGCATTAGCCATGCTGCTTCTCGAATTCCTGCATGTAGGCGACCAGCGCCTTCACGCCTTCGATGGGCATCGCGTTGTAGATCGACGCGCGCATGCCGCCCACCGAGCGGTGGCCCTTGAGCTGGATCATTCCTCGCGCCTGCGCGCCCTTGAGGAAGGCTTCGTCGAGCGAGTCGTCCTTGAGCTTGAAGGGCACGTTCATCAGCGAACGGTCCTCCTTCGCGACCGGGTTGCGGTAGAAGCTGCTCGCGTCCAGGTAGTCGTAGAGGATGCGCGCCTTGGCGCGGTTGTGTTCTTCCATCGCCGCCAGGCCGCCATTCGCCTTGACGTGCCTGTAGACCAGCCCGGCGATGTAGATCGCGTAGGTCGGCGGCGTGTTGTACATGGAGTCGTTCTCGGCCTGCAGCTGGTAGTTGAAGGCAGAGGGCGTGATCGGCAGCGCATGGCCGAGCAGGTCGTCGCGCACGATCACCACGGTCACGCCGGACGGGCCCATGTTCTTCTGCGCGCCGGCGTAGATCAGGCCGTAGCGGCTGACGTCGATCGGCCGCGAGAGGATGTTGGACGACATGTCGGCCACCAGCGGCACGCTGCCTGTGTCGGGCGTCCAGTGGTACTCGACGCCGCCGATGGTTTCGTTCGAGCAGATGTGGACGTAGGCGGCCTGGGGGTCCAGCTTCCACTCCGACTGCTTCGGGATCGCGGTGAACTTGCTGGCCTCGCCGGTGGCGGCCGTGTTGACCTTGCCGTAGTTCTTCGCTTCCTTGACCGACTTCTTGGACCAGTCGCCGGTGACCACGTAGTCGGCCGTGCCGGTGCGGCCGATCAGGTTGAGCGGAACGATCGCGTTCTCGCCGATCGCGCCGCCCTGCATGAAGAGCACCTTGTAGTTGGACGGAATGCCCATGAGCTCGCGCAGCATCGCCTCGGCCTCGGCATGGATAGCGATGAACTCCTTGCCGCGGTGGCTCATCTCCATGACCGACATGCCGCTGCCGTGCCAGTCGAGCATCTCCTCGGCGGCCTGGCGCAGGACGGCTTCGGGCAGGGTGGCGGGTCCGGGGCTGAAGTTGAAGACGCGGGGCATGAAGGGCTTCTCGGGCAGTGTTGAAAGGGAGTCGGACAGCATACAAGAAGCCCCCATGCCCCTGCCGGGCTCAGCCCAGCGCGGTGCGAGGCGTGGCAGCGCCGCGCCTCAAACCCATCCACTGCAGGTCCGCCAGCACCAGCACGGCGACCGCTTGCGCGGCGATCCAGGCGATGCCCAGGGCGGTGGGCTGCAGCAGCGCGACCACCGCAGCGCAACCGATCGCCCACGCCACATTGCCGATGGCAAACAGGGCGACCCAGCCGCGCGGCGGCACTTCACGCGTCGCCGCCCACGCAGCCATCAGCGCATACGCGACGAGGAAGATGCCGCTGTCCAGCAGCAGCGTTTGCGGCAAGCCGAAGAGGCGCGGCAGCGCATCGATCGCGCTCAGCTGCAGCGTGCCCGTCGCCAGGCACGAGGCCGCGTCGGCCCAGAGCACGCCGCGAAGGAATCGGGGGGAAGAAGCGAAAGTGGACATGGAGAAGCTCCCGGTGGGTTGGACAGGCCTTCATCGTGGTCGCGCCCCCTCACCCGGTCCATGACGTCCCAGGTCATGGAAGCGCCGCGCGCAGGGCCTAGCATTCGCCCCATGAGCTCCGCCACCGCGCTTGCCCGCCCCGCCGCCCCGCAGCCCTTCGGGGCGCACTTGCGCCATTGGCGGCAGCACCGCCGACTGTCGCAACAAGGTTTGGCCGAGGAGGCCGAAATCTCCACCCGCCACCTGAGCTTCGTGGAAACCGGGCGGGCCCTGCCCAGCCGCGAGATGGTGATGCGGCTGGCGGAGCGCCTGAACGTGCCGCTGCGCGAGCGCAATGCGATGCTGGTCGCGGCGGGCTATGCGCCGATGTACCGCGAGCGGCCGCTGGACGATCCGGCGCTCTCACCAGCTCGCGAGGCCGTGGAGCTGATCCTGCGGGCGCACGAGCCCAACCCGGCGCTCGCCGTGGACCGGCACTGGAACCTGGTGGCCGGCAACCGGATGCTGCCGCACGTGATGGCCGGTGCCGACCCGCAGCTGCTGCAGGGCCGCGTCAACGTGCTGCGCCTGAGCCTGCACCCGGGCGGGCTGGCGCCGAGGATCGTCAACCTCGGCCAGTGGCGCGAGCATCTGTTCGAGCGCCTTCGCCAGCAGGTGCAGGCCACCGGCGACTCGACGCTCGCGGCATTGCTGGAGGAGTTGCGCGCCTATCCCGTGCCGGAAGGCGCGCACGACACACGGCTGGAAGGCGAGCACGTGGGCGTGGCGCTGCCGCTGCAGATGCGAACGCCCGACGGCAGCGTGCTCACCTTCATCAGCACCACGACCGTGTTCGGCACCGCGGTGGACGTGACGGTGCAGGAGCTGACGCTGGAAACCTTTTTCCCGCTGGATGCCGCGACAGGCGAGGCGCTGCGGCGCATCGCCTCCGCGTGATGCGTCAGGCCGCGCCGGCGGGTTGCGGCTGCGCGTCCGCCGGCGGGCCGCCGGCCTTGATCTGCATCTCGAAGGCGCGCAGGCGCTTGTAGACCGACATCAGTTCGACGATGGTGCTCCAGCTGAGCACGAGGAACTGGAAGGCGCTCTCCACCCGGCCGAAGGCGCGCACGATCTGCTGCATCACGCCGAGGGTGACGACGCCGGCCACCAGAGTCGGCCCGAGCGCCACGTAGGGCACGAGCACGCCGACCTGGAGGTAGGACCACTTGGCCACGTCGAAGTACAGGTAGTGGAAGAACAGGGTGAAGTAGTTGCGCCGCACGTTGCCGAAGAGGCGCCCGACTTCCGGCGGCTGAGCCCGGTCGTGGTGGTCCTCGCCGTACACCAGCTCCTTGCGGTAGGCCGCCTCCACGCGCTGGTTCTGGAACTGCAGGCCGGGCAGCTTGATGCCGACCACCGCCAGCAGCACGGTGCCGCCGAGCGCGAAACCGATGGCCACCCACACCAGCGAGTAGTGCACCGGCCCGATCCACGGCAGCTCGGTGACCTTGGCCGACAGCCCGGCCAGGATCGGCAGGAAGGCGAACAGCACCATCAGGCTGCGCATGAACTCGATGCCCAGGCCCTCCATGATCGAGGCGAAGCGCATCGTGTCCTCCTGCACGCGCTGCGCCGCGCCCTCGATGTGGCGCAGCTTGTCCCAGTGCGCCATGTAGTAGTCGTTCATCGCCGTGCGCCAGCGGAAGATGTAGTGCTTGATGAAGAAGTCCAGCACGACGGCCACCATGACGAAGATCATCGCGATGTTCAGGAAGGTCTGCAGCTGGTCCCAGTACTCGGCGATGGTGATGCTGCCGGGCTTGGCCAGCGCCTTCTGCACCACGTCGTAGAAGGTGCCGAACCACTCGTTGATCTTCACGTCGAGCTGCACCCGGTACCAGGTGGCGAAGAGGATGAGCGCGGTACCGGCGATCGACCAGTGGAACCACTGGCGCGACAGGAAGAAGGACTTGAACATTCTGGCGATCCTCGGTTCGGGGTCGCAGATGCTAACCGCTGCTCGTCTGCGCACGAGGTGTCGGAGCGGCCGCACATCCGTCGGCGGACGCTTCCGACTGCCGGGGCTGCGGACCGGCGCCCACACTCGCGGCAACCTCCCCGACAGATCGAAGGAATACCCATGAGCAAGGACAAGACCCCCCACGAGCGCCTGTGGGAAATGATCAAGGACATCCGCTTCGGCATGCTGACCCACCGCCATCCCGAAGGCGGCCTGCATGCCCATCCCCTCACGACACAGGGCAAGGCGCTGGGCGAGAAGGGCGTGCTGTACTTCTTCGTCTCACGCGCGACGGAAGTCGGCCAGCGCCTGCGCACCGACGGCAACGTCAACGTCTCCTATTCCGATCCGCACAAGGACGTCTACGTGTCCATCACCGGCCGTGCCGTGGTCAGCGAGGACATGGATGCCAAGCAGCGCCTGTTCAACCCGATGGCCAAGGCCTGGTTCCCGGGCGGCCCCACCGATCCCGACCTGGAACTGGTGGAGGTGCACATCACCCACGCCGAGTACTGGGACGTGAAGGAAAGCAAGCCGACCCAGCTGTTCAAGATGGCGGCCGCGGCCATCAGCGGCGAGCGGCCCAAGCTGGGCGAGCACAAGGAAGTCGCGGTCTGACCCCCCAACCCGAACCGAAGGAAGCACCATGGAGACGACGAGCCAGCGGCTGTGCGCGGCCGCGATTGCATTGACGATCACCGCCATCGCCGGCGGCGCGGCCTGGGCGCGCGGCGGCGCCGGGGCTGCGGCGGGGGCGGCAGGCGGCGGCGCGGCAAGTACCGGCACGGCCACCGGTGGCGCGGCCGGCGGTGGAACGGCGGCTGGCGGAACCACCGGCGGCACGGCGACCGGCGGAGCTGCGGGCGGCGGCGCGGCTGGAGGCGCTGCTGCCAGTGGCGGCGCGGGCACCGGCGCTGCGGGCACTGGCGGTGCTGCGAGCGGCGGGACCGCCGCCGGCGGGACCGGTTCATCCGGCGGAACCGGCGCAGCGGGTACTTCGGCCGGCGCTGGAGCCGGAACGAGCGGCGGAACGGGAGGCGGCGCTGGAACGAGCGCAGGTGGCGGGACCGGCGGTGATTCCGCCGGCGCGGGCGCGGATGCCGGCGTCGCGGTACCCGGCACCGGGTCGGGTGCGGCGGGCACCAATACCGCCGGACCGGGCAGCGCCCCGGCCACGACCGCGGGCACGGACACCGGTTCCACGGGTTCGACCGGCACGCTGGGCGGTGCTCCGGCCGGGGGCCCGAGCGGCACCCGGTTGCCGAGCCGCTGACGCCAAGAAAAAGCGGCCCGAGGGCCGCTTGTCCTTTCCTGCGCTGCGAGCGTCAGGCGGGCACGGTGTCGGCCACCTTGCGGAAGTCCTCGATCCGGTCGAAGTTCATGTACTGGTAGATCTTGTCGCCGTTGGCGTTGATCACGCCGATGTCGGCCATGTACTCATCGCGTGTCGGGATGCGGCCCAAGCGCGAGCAGATCGCCGCCAGTTCGGCGGAACCCAGGAACACGTTGGTGTTCTTGCCCAGCCGGTTGGGGAAGTTGCGCGTGCTGGTGGACATCACCGTCGCGCCCTCGCGCACTTGCGCCTGGTTGCCCATGCACAGCGAACAGCCGGGCATCTCCATGCGCGCACCCGCGACGCCGAGCACGCCGTAGTGGCCTTCCTCGGTGAGCTGCTTCTGGTCCATCCTGGTCGGCGGCGCGACCCACAGCTTGACCGGGATGTCGCGCTTGCCTTCCAGCAGCTTCGAAGCGGCGCGGAAGTGGCCGATGTTGGTCATGCACGAGCCGATGAAGACTTCGTCGATCTTGGCGCCCGCGACGTCGGAGAGCGTCTTCACGTCGTCCGGGTCGTTCGGGCAGGCGACGATGGGCTCGGTGATCTGGGCCAGGTCGATCTCGATCACGGCGGCGTACTCGGCGTCCTTGTCCGCCTTGAGCAGCTTCGGATCCTTCAGCCAGGCTTCCTGCGCGGCGATGCGGCGGGCCAGCGTGCGGGCGTCGGCGTAGCCGTTGGCGATCATCCAGCGCATCAGGGTGATGTTGCTCTGGATGTACTCCATCACCGGTTCCTTGTTCAGATGCACGGTGCAGGCCGCGGCGGAGCGCTCGGCAGAGGCGTCGGACAGCTCGAACGCCTGTTCCACCTTCAGGTCGGGCAGGCCCTCGATCTCCAGGATGCGGCCGGAGAAGACGTTCTTCTTGCCGGCCTTGGCCACCGTCAGCAGGCCCTGCTTGATGGCGTATAGCGGGATCGCGTTGACCAGGTCGCGCAGCGTCACGCCGGACTGCATCTTGCCCTTGAAGCGCACCAGCACCGACTCGGGCATGTCCAGCGGCATCACGCCGGTGGCGGCGGCGAAGGCCACGAGGCCGGAGCCGGCCGGGAAGCTGATGCCGATCGGGAAGCGCGTGTGCGAGTCGCCGCCCGTGCCCACCGTGTCGGGCAGCAGGAAGCGGTTGAGCCAGCTGTGGATCACGCCGTCGCCCGGGCGCAGCGAGACGCCGCCGCGGGTGGAGATGAACTCCGGCAGCTCATGGTGCGTCTTGACGTCCACCGGCTTCGGGTACGCCGCCGTGTGGCAGAACGACTGCATGACGAGGTCGGCCGAGAAGCCCAGGCACGCCAGGTCCTTCAGCTCGTCGCGCGTCATCGGCCCGGTGGTGTCCTGCGAACCCACCGACGTCATCTTCGGCTCGCAGTAGGTGCCCGGGCGGATGCCCTGCCCCTCCGGCAGGCCGCAGGCGCGGCCGACCATCTTCTGCGCCAGCGTGAAGCCCTTGCCGCTGTCCTTGGGCGCCTGGGGCAGGCGGAACAGCGTCGAAGGCGGCAGGCCCAGCGCTTCGCGCGCCTTGGCCGTGAGGCCGCGGCCGATGATCAGCGGGATGCGGCCGCCGGCGCGCACCTCGTCGAACAGCACTTCGCTCTTGACCCTGAACTCGGCGATCACCTGGCCGTTCTTCAGCGCCTTGCCTTCGTAGGGGCGCAGCTCGATCGTGTCGCCCATCTCCATTTTCGAGACGTCCAGCTCGATCGGCAGCGCGCCCGCGTCTTCCATCGTGTTGTAGAAGATCGGCGCGATCTTGCCGCCCAGGCACACGCCGCCGAAGCGCTTGTTCGGAACGAACGGGATGTCCTCGCCGGTCCACCACAGCACGCTGTTGGTGGCCGACTTGCGCGAGGAGCCGGTGCCCACCACGTCGCCGACATAGGCGACCAGGTGGCCCTTGGCCTTGAGCTCCTGCAGCAGCTTCATCGGGCCGCGCTTGCCCTCCTCGTCCGGCACGATGCCCGGGCGCGGGTTCTTCAGCATCGCCAGCGCGTGCAACGGGATGTCGGGGCGGCTCCACGCATCGGGCGCAGGCGACAGGTCGTCGGTGTTGGTCTCGCCGCCCACCTTGAACACGGTGAGCGTCATCGACTTCGGCACCTCGGGACGCGAGGTGAACCACTCGGCGTCGGCCCAGCTTTTCAGCACGGCCTTGGCGTTGGCGTTGCCCTTGTCGGCCTTTTCCTTGACGTCATGGAACTGGTCGAACATCAGCAGCGTCTTCTTGAGCGCTTCCGCCGCGACGGCGCCGACTTCCGCGTCGTCCAGCAGGTCGATCAGCGGGCCGATGTTGTAGCCGCCCAGCATAGTGCCCAGCAGCTGCGTGGCCTTCTCGCGGCTGATGATCATGCACTTCTCGCTGCCGAGCGCCACGGCGGCCAGGTAGCTGGCCTTGACCTTGGCGGCATCGTCCACGCCGGCCGGCACGCGGTGGGTGATCAGGTCCAGCAGGAAGTCGGCCTCCGCGGCCGACGGGTTCTTCAGCAGCTCGATCAGGCCGGCCGTCTGTTGCGCGGTCAGCGGCAGCGGCGGGATGCCGAGCGCCGCGCGTTCGGCGACGTGGGACACATAGGCTTGCAGCATGGATTCTCCGTCTTGGGTGCGTTGGTGTTAGTTGGTACGGGCGGGCGATTCGGGCGCCGGCGCAGGGGCTGCCGGTGCGGACGAGCCGGCCGGGAAGGTGACGGTCGCGGACGCGGGCGCGGAAGCCGGCGTGCCGGGCGGCTGCGCGGCGGCTCCGGCCTGCGCGGGCGTCGGCGCGTCGAGGATGCTGGGACGCGGATTGCGCTTGAGTTCCTCGGCGAAAGTGATCTGCTGCGGGCTCTGGCACTCGTCGGCCAGGCGCCGGCCGAGCTTTTGGCTCATCAGCATCGACTTGTTGCCCAGCTGCAGCCACATCGCGCCGCGCTTCGGGTCCTCGAGGCGGATCGCGCCCGTGCGGCTTTCCACCGGGTGCATCAGGAAGCGATAGCCCTTGGTGCTCACGACGAAGAGGCCGGTGCGGCGCGCCCCGCGCACCTTCACCGTGGCGCCGAGCTCGCACGGCATGTCGCCGACGTAGACCTGCTTGGCGATCTCGAGGTCGGCGTCGCTGATCTTGATGCTGGGGTCGTCGTCGATCGGCGTGACTTCCTCGACCGCCTTCTGCGCGGAGCGCGCCAGGGCCGGCTTGGTGCCGCTCGCCTTGTTCGCCGCGGGCGAGGAAGCGGCCTGCGACTTCTTTTCGGCCGGGGCCGTGACCGTCTGGGCCAGGGCCGGCGCGGCCGCGGCGATCCACAGCGCCGCAGCGGCGCCGATGAGGGTGGCTTGCATGCTTGTCTCCGTCTTCAATGTGTTCATGCGCCGGCGAACCAGCGCTGGGCCTCGGCCGGCATCCGGCTCGTCGTGCGGTGCGCCCTTTCGAGCACCTGCCAATGGAACCGGTAGCTGGCGCGGTCGTGCAGCTTGCCTTCGAAGCTGATCGGCGCCCAGTCAGCCTGCTCGGCTTTCTCGAGGATGCGCACGGCCTGGGCGATCTCGCCTTCGGTCGGCGCAAGCGCTTCCAGGATCGGGCGGATCTGGTCGGGATGGATGCTCCACATGCGCGTGAAGCCGAACTCCGCATTGGCGCGGCGCGCGGCCGCGCGCATCGCGTCGCGGTCCTGGAACTCGGTGACCACGCTGTGCGAAGGCACCTTGCCGTGCGCGTGGCAGGCCGAGGCGATCTCCAGCTTGGCGCGCACCACCAGCGGATGCGTGAACTGGCCCTGCGCGCCCATGCCGTGTTCCGGGATGGCGCCACCATGGGCGGACACGAAGTCCATCAGGCCGAAGCTGAGGGACTGGATGCGGGGATGGGCGGCGATGTCGAACGCGCGATGCACCGCCGCGGGCGACTCGATCAGCGCATGCAGCGGCAGCTGCGGGGCCCGGGCCTCGTCCAGCGCGCGCGAGGCGATGTCGACGTCGGCGGTCGACTCCACCTTGGGCAGCATGACGTGCGCCAGGCGCGTTCCTGCGCGGCCGACGATGGTCTGGATGTCCTGGGCGAACGCGGGATGGTCCACCGGATGCACTCGCACCGCCACGCGCGCCTGCGGATCGGCGCCAAGCGCCAGCTCCGCGACCAAGGCCGCATGCTCCGCCTCGCCGCCCACCGGCGCGCCGTCCTCGCAATCGAGCGAGACGTCGAACACGCAGGCGCCGAACTCGCGCGTCATCTCAGCCTGCAGCTGCAGGCTCTTGCGCATCCGCGACTCGACGCCGCTGTAGTGGTCGCAGACCGGAAGCGATCCGGTCTGCGCCTGGGCGCCCAGCAGGACTTCGCGGGGATGCGCGGGCGTGGCTGGCTTCAAAGCAGGTGGGCGACGCCGGCCTGCTCTTCCTGCAGCTCCTTGAGCGTCTTGTTGATCCGTTCCTGGCTGAACGCGTCGATCTCCAGGCCCTTGACGACCTCGTACTTGCCGTTGGCGGTGGTGACCGGGAAGCCGAACATCACGTCCTTCGGGATGCCGTAGTCGCCGTTGGAGGGCACGCCCATCGTGACCCACTTGCCGTTGGTGCCCAGGGCCCAGTCGCGCATGTGGTCGATGGCGGCGTTGGCGGCCGACGCGGCGGAGGACAGCCCGCGCGCCTCGATGATGGCGGCGCCGCGCTTGCCGACGGTGGGCAGGAACACGTCGGCGTTCCAGACCTGGTCGTTGATCAGGTCCTTGACCTTCTTGCCGCCCACGGTGGCGAAGCGGTAGTCCGCGTACATGGTGGGCGAGTGGTTGCCCCAGACGCACAGCTTCTCGATGTCGCCGACCTTGGTGCCCGTCTTGGCCGCGACCTGCGACAGCGCGCGGTTGTGGTCCAGGCGGAGCATCGCCGTGAAGTTCTCGCGCGGCAGCGAGGGCGCGCTCTTCATGGCGATGTAGGCGTTGGTGTTGGCCGGGTTGCCGACCACCAGCACCTTCACGCCGCGGCTGGCGACCTTGTCCAGCGCCTTGCCCTGGGCCGTGAAGATCTGGGCGTTGGCGGCCAGCAGGTCGGCCCGCTCCATGCCGGGGCCGCGCGGCCGGGCGCCCACGAGCAGCGCGTAGTCGGTGTCCTTGAAGGCGGTGTTGGGGTCGCCGTGCGCTTCCATGCCGGCCAGCAGCGGGAAGGCGCAGTCCTCCAGTTCCATCATCACGCCCTTGAGCGCCTTCTGCGCCTTCTCGTCCGGGATCTCGAGCAGCTGCAGGACCACGGGCTGGTCCTTGCCCAGCATCTCGCCGGAGGCGATGCGGAACAGCAGGGCGTAACCGATCTGGCCGGCGGCGCCGGTGACGGCGACGCGAACGGGCTTCTTGCTCATGGAGGTTCTCCGAAAGTGGGTTAAAGCGACAGGTGGCGCGTGCGGCGCGTGACCGGAAGGGGAGCGGCTGTGGCTCGTCGGACCGGCGGAACCGGTGGGCAGTGCCCGGACGGAACAGGCGGCGAGTTTACCCGCTCGGGACAGCGCCGGTCAATTTGTCTTATGTCTTATATAAGATATGATCCGGCTTGCCGAAAGCTGACGACCATGCCCGCCCTGCCCCCTTTCGACGACGCCGCGCCAGATGCCGTGCCGGTGCAGGCTGCACCGTCCTTCAGCCCGCTGTACCAGCAGATCAAGGGCCTGATCCTGCAGAGCCTGCAGGCGGGCGAATGGAAGCCCGGCGAGGCCATTCCCAGCGAGATGGACCTGGCATCGCGCTTCCGCGTCAGCCAGGGCACCGTGCGCAAGGCCATCGACGAGCTCGCGGCCGAGAACCTGGTCGTGCGCCGCCAGGGCAAGGGCACCTTCGTCGCGACGCATGCCGAGCAGCATGTCCAGTACCGGTTCCTGAAGCTGGTGCCCGACAGTGGCGACCGCGATGAGGAAGGGCCGGCCGAGCGCTCGATCCTGGAGTGCCGCCGCACCCGGGCCTCGGCCGAAGTCGCCCGCGCTCTCGGGCTGCGCACCTCCGACGCGGTGGTGCAGGTGCGGCGCGTGCTCGCGTTCGCGGGCGTGCCGACCATCCTGGAGGACATCTGGCTGCCCGGCAGCGCATTCAAGGGCCTGTCGGCCGAGCAGATGGCGGATTTCCAGGGGCCGACCTATGCGATGTTCGAGCTCGAGTTCGGTGTGCGCATGGTCCGCGCCGAAGAGAAGATCCGCGCCGTCGCGGCCGATGCGCAGCAGGCGCAGCTGCTGCGGGTGCCGACCGGCTCGCCCTTGTTGAGCGTGGAGCGCATCGCCTTCACGTACAACGACGTGCCGATGGAGCTGCGCCGCGGCCTCTACCGCACCGACAACCGGCACTACCGCAACGAGCTCAGCTGAGCCGGTCTTCTCTCGAAAAAAACGCGTCGCGTTTTTCGAGTGAACGTATCGGTTTGTTGCGTTGCAATAGAATTTTGGGTTGTCCGCGCATCGCGGGCGTCACGCGCCAACCCGACTCCCCCAGAAAGCCAAGCCCCCCATGACAGTTGCCCAGAAGCAGCGGCCGGAATTCAGGAACATCAACGCGTTTCGGGACCTCCCGAGCTACCGGCTGCCGGCGCCGGGCTGGGTGTCGATCCTGCACCGCATCAGCGGCGTGCTGATGTTCCTGCTGCTGCCGTTCATCATCTGGATGTTCGACACCTCCATCTCGTCCGAACTCTCCTTCGCGCGTTTCCGCTCCGCCTTCGAAAGCGGACTGGGCTTCGTCCCAGGCTGGTTCATCAAGCTGGTCGCGCTGGCCCTGATCTGGTCCTACCTGCACCACTTCATCGCCGGCGTGCGCCACGTCTGGATGGACGTGAGCCACGCCGCCACGACCAAGCAGTTCGGCGGCTCGTCGGCCAAGGTGACGCTGGTGCTCAGCCTCGCCCTCACCGTCATGCTGGGCGCGAAGCTGTTCGGCCTGTACTGATCCCTGGAAAGAAACAAACGATGGCTGTCCCCAAGAGACAAGGTCCGGTGAACTACGGATCGCGCCGCACCGTGGTCGGCGCCCACTACGGCATGCGCGACTGGCTGAGCCAGCGCGTCACGGCGGTGCTGATGGCGGTGTTCACCGTCCTGGTGCTCGCGCAGGTGATCCTGTCGCGCGGCCCCATCGGCTACGACAAATGGGCCGGCATCTTCGCCAGCCAGTGGATGAAGGTGCTGACCTTCTCGGTGATCGCCGCGCTGCTCTGGCATGTGTGGGTCGGCATGCGCGACGTGCTCATGGACTACGTCAAGCCGATCTGGCTGCGGCTGTCGCTGCAGGTGTTCGTGATCGTGTGGCTCACCGGCTGCGCCGGCTGGGCGGTCCAAGTCCTGTGGAGAGTCTGAAGCAATGGCCTACAGCAGCAAGAACATCACCCGCCGCCGCTTCGACGTCGTGATCGTCGGCGCCGGCGGCTCCGGCATGCGCGCCTCGCTCCAGCTGGCGCGCGCCGGCCTGAACGTGGCCGTGCTTTCCAAGGTCTTCCCGACCCGCTCGCACACCGTCGCGGCCCAGGGCGGCATCGGCGCGTCGCTGGGCAACATGTCCGAGGACAACTGGCACTACCACTTCTACGACACCGTCAAGGGCTCCGACTGGCTGGGCGACCAGGACGCCATCGAGTTCATGTGCCGCGAAGCGCCCCGGGTCGTGTACGACCTCGAGCACATGGGCATGCCGTTCGACCGCAACCCCGACGGCACGATCTACCAGCGTCCCTTCGGCGGCCACACGGCCAACTACGGCGAGAAGCCGGTGCAGCGCGCCTGCGCCGCGGCCGACCGCACCGGCCACGCGATGCTGCACACGCTGTACCAGCAGAACGTCAAGGCCCGCACCAGCTTCTTCGTCGAGTGGATGGCGCTGGACCTGATCCGCGATGCCGAAGGCGACGTGGTGGGCGTGACGGCGCTGGAGATGGAAACCGGCGACCTGCACATCCTGGAAGCCAAGACCACGCTGCTGGCCACCGGCGGCGCGGGCCGAATCTTCGCGGCCTCGACCAACGCCTTCATCAACACCGGCGACGGCCTGGGCATGGCGGCGCGGGCCGGCATCCCGCTGGAGGACATGGAGTTCTGGCAGTTCCACCCGACCGGCGTGGCCGGCGCGGGCGTGCTGCTGACGGAAGGCTGCCGCGGCGAAGGCGCCATCCTGCTCAACAGCAACGGCGAGCGCTTCATGGAGCGCTACGCGCCCACGCTGAAGGACCTGGCGCCGCGCGACTTCGTCTCCCGCTCCATGGACCAGGAGATCAAGGAAGGCCGCGGCTGCGGCCCCAACAAGGACTACGTGCTGCTCAAGCTCGACCACCTGGGCGCCGACACGATCCACAAGCGGCTGCCCTCGGTGTACGAGATCGGCGTCAACTTCGCCAACGTCGACATCACCAAGGAGCCGATCCCGGTGGTGCCCACCATCCACTACCAGATGGGCGGCATCCCGACCAACATCCACGGCCAGGTCGTGGTGCAGAACGCGGACAGCCACAACGCGGTGGTCAACGGCCTCTACGCGGTCGGCGAATGCTCCTGCGTGAGCGTGCACGGCGCCAACCGACTGGGCACCAACTCCCTGCTGGATCTGCTGGTGTTCGGGCGCGCTGCGGGCAACCACATCGTGGAGTTCTCGAAGAACAGCAAGGCGCACAAGCCGCTGCCTTCGGGCGCCGCCGACATCACGCTGGAGCGCCTGGCGCGCCTGGACGCGGCGGGCTCCGGCGAATACGCCCAGGACGTGGCCAACGACATCCGTGCCAGCATCCAGCTGCACGCGGGCGTGTTCCGCACGCAGGCCGGCATGGACGAAGGCGTGCGCAAGATCGCCGCCATCCGCGAGCGGGTGAATGCCATCGCGCTGAAGGACAAGTCCATGGTGTTCAACACCGCGCGCGTCGAGGCGCTGGAGGTGGAGAACCTGATCGAGTGCGCGCAGGCCACGATGGTGTCGGCCGCCGCCCGCAAGGAATGCCGCGGCGCTCACACGGTGAGCGACTACGAGCGCCCGGCCGATGACCCGGTCGCCCCGCTGGGCCGCGACGACGCCAATTGGATGAAGCACTCCCTCTGGCACAGCAGGACGAACAGCCTGACCTACAAACCGGTCAATCTCAAGCCCCTGACCGTCGAGAGCGTGCCGCCCAAGGTGCGCACCTTCTGACGGCAGCCCTTACGTAATTCCACGGCGGCACGAAGCTCCTACATTTGCCCTACGACATGCAAAAACGCACTTTCCAGATCTACCGCTACGACCCGGACAAGGACGCCAAGCCGTACATGCAGACGGTCGAGATCACGCTCGAGGGAAACGAGCGGATGCTGCTGGACGCCCTGATGAAGCTCAAGGCGCAGGACCCGACTCTCTCCTTCCGGCGGTCCTGCCGCGAAGGCGTGTGCGGCTCGGACGCCATGAACATCAACGGCAAGAACGGCCTGGCCTGCCTGACCAACATGCTCACGCTGAAAGGCACGATCGTCCTGAAGCCGCTGCCGGGACTGCCGGTGGTCCGCGACCTGATCGTGGACATGACGGACTTCTTCAAGCAGTACCACTCGATCAAGCCCTACCTCGTCAACGACAGCATCCCGCCCGAGAAGGAGCGCCTGCAGTCGCCCGAGGAGCGCGAGGAGCTCGACGGGCTGTACGAGTGCATCCTGTGCGCCAGCTGCTCGACCAGTTGCCCGAGCTTCTGGTGGAACCCGGACAAGTTCGTCGGCCCCGCCGGCCTGCTGCAGGCCTACCGCTTCATCGCCGACAGCCGCGACCAGGCGACCGCCGAGCGCCTCGACAACCTCGAGGACCCGTACCGCCTGTTCCGCTGCCACACGATCATGAACTGCACCGACGTCTGCCCCAAGGGCCTCAACCCCACCGCGGCGATCGGCAAGATCAAGGAGCTGATGGTCCGCCGGGCCGTCTGAAGCCGCGATGGGCGAAGCCCTGCTCGACGAACATGCGGTCGGCAAGCTGCGCTGGCGCTGCCGCCGCGGATTGCTGGAGAACGACCTGTTCCTCGAGCGGTTCTTCGCGCGGCACGGCGCCTGTCTCACGCCGCGGCAGGGCCAGCTTCTCGAGGAGCTGATGCAGCTGTCCGACAATGACCTGATGGACCTGCTGCTGTGCCGCCGCGAGCCCGCGGGCGAGCTGGACCGCCCCGAGATGAGGCAGCTGCTGCAGCTGCTGCGCAGCCGCTGAGGCGGCCACCGATTTGAAGAAGGAACCGACATGAAACTCGCCGACAACAAAGCCACCCTGTCGTTCAGCAACGGCAGCCCCAACGTCGAGCTGCCCGTCTACCAGGGCACGATCGGCCCGGACGTGATCGACATCCGCAAGCTGTACGCGCAGACCGGCATGTTCACGTACGACCCGGGGTTCATGTCGACCGCGTCGTGCCAGTCGACCATCACGTATATCGACGGCGACAAGGGCGAGCTGCTGTACCGCGGCTATCCCATCGAGCAGCTGGCCACCCAGTGCGACTTCCTGGAGACCTGCCACCTGCTGCTATACGGCGAGCTGCCGAACGAGACCCAGAAGAAGGAGTTCGTCTCGCGCGTGACCAACCACACCATGGTCAACGAGCAGATGCAGTTCTTCCTGCGCGGCTTCCGCCGCGACGCGCACCCGATGGCGGTGATGACTGGCCTGGTGGGCGCGCTGTCGGCCTTCTATCACGACAGCACCGACATCAATAACCCGCAGCACCGCGAGATCTCGGCCATCCGGCTGATCGCCAAGATGCCGACGCTGGTCGCCATGGCCTACAAGTACGGCATCGGCCAGCCGTACACCTACCCGAAGAACTCGCTGTCCTACACCGCGAACTTCATGCGGATGATGTTCGCGACGCCGTGCGAGGAGTACGAGCCCAACGACGTGCTGGTGCGCGCGATGGACCGCATCTTCATCCTGCACGCCGATCACGAACAGAACGCTTCCACGTCCACGGTGCGGCTGTGCGGCAGCTCGGGCACCAACCCGTTCGCCGCCATCGCGGCCGGCGTGGCGTGCCTCTGGGGCCCGGCGCACGGCGGCGCCAACGAGGCGGCGCTGAACATGCTGGAAGACATCCAGCAGATGGGCGGCGTGGCCAAGATCGGCGAGTTCGTCGGCAAGGTCAAGGACAAGAACTCGGGCGTGCGCCTGATGGGCTTCGGCCACCGCGTGTACAAGAACTACGACCCGCGCGCCAAGCTGATGCGCGAGACCTGCCACGAGGTGCTGGACGAGCTGGGGCTGGAGAACGATCCCTTGTTCAAGCTGGCGATGTCGCTCGAGAAGATCGCGCTCGAAGACGAGTACTTCGTCTCGCGCAAGCTCTACCCCAACGTGGATTTCTATTCGGGCATCGTGCAGCGCGCCATCGGCATCCCGGTCAACCTGTTCACGGGCATCTTCGCGCTGGCCCGCACCGTGGGCTGGATCGCGCAGCTGAACGAGATGATCGGCGACCCGGAGTACAAGATCGGGCGCCCGCGCCAGCTGTACACGGGCGCGACGAAACGCGACGTCAAGCCCCTCGCCCAGCGTTGAGTCACAAGCCCGCTTCGGCGGCTCTCGACAGGAAGGCCGCGCAAGCGGCCTTTCTTCTTGGGACTGCCCCTAAGGAAGGGCGCGTGAGTCCCCGGCGAATAAAATCCCATCCTTCAGCCGGAAGCACGCCATGGGACGCACCCTCTACGACAAGATCTGGGACGAGCACGTCGTCCACACCGAGGAAGACGGGACCGCCATCCTGTACATCGACCGCCACCTGGTGCACGAAGTCACCAGCCCGCAGGCGTTCGAAGGCCTGCGCGAGACGGGCCGCAAGGTCTGGCGCATCAGCTCCGTCGTCGCCACGGCCGATCACAACACGCCGACGACCGGCTGGGAGCGCGGCTACGACGGCATCGAAGACCCGATCAGCAAGGAGCAGGTGACCACGCTCGATCGCAACATCTCGGAGTTCGGTGCGGCGGCCTACTTCCCGTTCCTGTCCAAGCAGCAGGGCATCGTGCACGTGATCGGTCCCGAGCAGGGGGCGACGCTTCCCGGGATGACAGTCGTCTGCGGCGACTCGCACACGTCCACGCACGGTGCGTTCGGCGCCCTCGCCCACGGCATCGGCACCAGCGAGGTGGAGCACGTGCTCGCCACGCAGACGCTGCTGGCCAAGAAGGCGAAGAACATGCTGATCCGCGTCGACGGCCAGCTGGGCCGAGGCGTGACGGCCAAGGACATCGTGCTGGCCATCATCGGCCGCATCGGCACCGCCGGCGGCACTGGCTACACGATCGAATTCGGCGGCTCCGCGATCCGCTCGCTGACGATGGAAGGCCGGATGACGGTCTGCAACATGGCGATCGAGGCCGGCGCGCGCGCGGGCATGGTTGCCGTCGACGAAAAGACGATCGAGTACCTGAGGGGCCGGCCGCTCTCGCCGTCGGGCGTGGAGTGGGACCAGGCCGCCGCCTACTGGCGCACGCTGCGCTCCGATCCCGACGCCAGGTTCGACGCCGTGGTCGAACTCGATGCCTCGCAGATCGTTCCGCAGGTTACCTGGGGCACCTCGCCCGAGATGGTGCTGGGGGTCGACGGCCGTGTGCCCGATCCCGACAAGGAGAAGGACGCCAACCGGCGCGGTGCGATGGAGCGCGCCCTGGACTACATGGGCCTGGAGCCCGGCAAGCCGATCAACGACATCTTCGTCGACAAGGTGTTCATCGGCTCGTGCACCAACAGCCGCATCGAGGACATGCGCGAGGCCGCCGCGATGGTCAAGAAGCTGGGGCAGAAGGTCGCCCGCAACGTCAAGCTGGCGATGGTGGTCCCGGGGTCGGGCGTGGTGAAGGAGCAGGCCGAGCGCGAGGGCCTGCACGAGATCTTCAAGGCCGCGGGCTTCGACTGGCGCGAGCCGGGCTGCTCGATGTGCCTCGCGATGAACGCGGACCGGCTGGAGCCCGGCGAGCGCTGCGCGTCGACCAGCAACCGAAACTTCGAAGGCCGGCAGGGCGCGGGCGGCCGCACCCATCTCGTGAGCCCCGCGATGGCGGCCGCCGCGGCGGTGCACGGCCATTTCGTCGACGTCCGCCAGTTCGCCTGAGGACCCCAGGAGCATGAACAAGTTCACCGTGCACAAGGGCGTGGTCGCCCCCATGGACCGGGAGAACGTCGACACCGACGCGATCATCCCCAAGCAGTTCCTCAAGTCGATCCGCAAGACCGGTTTCGGCCCCAACCTGTTCGACGAGTGGCGCTACCTCGACCCGGGCTATCCGGGGCAGGACCCGGCCAGCCGCAAGCCGAACCCGGACTTCGTGCTGAACCAGCCGCGTTACCGCGGCGCCTCGATCCTGCTGGCGCGCAAGAACTTCGGCTGCGGCTCCTCGCGCGAGCACGCGCCCTGGGCGCTGGAGCAGTACGGCTTCCGCGCGCTGATCGCGCCGAGCTACGCCGACATCTTCTTCAACAACAGTTTCAAGAACGGCATCCTGCCGATCGTGCTGCCGGAGGCCACGGTCTCCAGCCTGTTCGACGAGGTGAACGCCTTCCCGGGCTACGAGCTCACCATCGACCTCGAGCGGCAGGTGATCGTCAGGCCGCAGGGCGAGGAGATCGCCTTCGATGTGCAGCCCTTCCGCAAGTACTGCCTGATCAACGGATTCGATGACATCGGCCTGACGCTGCGGCACAGGGACAAGATCAAGGCCTTCGAAGCCGAGCGCCTGGCCGCCAAGCCCTGGCTCGCCCACACCCTGAACGGATGACAAGATGAAGATTGCAGTGCTGCCGGGCGATGGCATCGGCACCGAGATCGTGGCCGAGGCAGTCAAGGTCCTGAAGGTCCTGGACCTCAAGTTCGAGATGGAGACGGCGCCGGTCGGCGGCGCGGCGTACGAGGCACATGGCCATCCGCTGCCCGAGTCGACGCTCAAGCTCGCGAAGGCGGCCGACGCCATCCTGTTCGGCGCGGTGGGCGACTGGAAGTACGACAAGCTCGAACGCGCGCTGCGTCCGGAGCAGGCCATCCTCGGCCTGCGAAAGCACCTGGGCCTGTTCGCCAATTTCCGTCCGGCGATCTGCTACGAGCAGCTCACGCATGCTTCGAGCCTCAAGCCGGAGCTGGTGGCGGGACTGGACATCCTCATCATCCGCGAGCTGACCGGCGACATCTACTTCGGCCAGCCGCGCGGCCGCCGCACCGCGCCCGATGGTCACTTCCCCGGGACCGAAGAAGCGTTCGACACGATGCGCTACACGCGCCCGGAGATCGAGCGCATCGCGCACGTCGCGTTCCAGGCCGCCCGCAAGCGCAGCAAGCGCGTGACCAGCGTGGACAAGGCCAACGTGCTCGAGACGTTCCAGCTGTGGAAGGACGTGGTCACCGAAATCGGCAGGCAGTACCCGGACGTGGCGCTGGACCACATGTACGTGGACAACGCGGCCATGCAGCTGGTGAAGGCGCCCAAGAAGTTCGATGTGGTGGTCACCGGCAACATGTTCGGCGACATCCTGTCCGACGAAGCGGCGATGCTCACCGGCTCCATCGGCATGCTGCCCTCGGCGAGCCTGAACGCCGGGAACCAGGGCCTGTACGAACCGAGTCACGGCAGCGCGCCGGACATCGCCGGCAAGGGAATCGCCAACCCTTTGGCTACAATCCTTTCCGCTGCCATGATGCTCCGCTTCTCCCTGAACCAGCCCGAAGCCGCCGACCGGATCGAATCCGCGGTGAAGCACGTGCTCGCGTCCGGGCTGCGCACGGCGGACATCCACTCCGATGGCACCACGAGAGTCGGCACCCGCGAGATGGGCGACGCCGTCGTGGCCGCGATTACCAAGAAAACCACCAAGGGCTAGCCAGCTCCGGTTCGTCGCGCGCCTCCCCCGGGCCTGACGAGCCGGGGGAACCAGGATTCTTCTTCTCGAAAGGCGTTTGACGATGGCACTCAACAAGGCACAACAACCGCTCGTCGGCCTGGTCGGCTGGCGCGGCATGGTCGGCTCGGTCCTGATGGACCGCATGCAGGCCGAAGGCGACTTCGGCCTGATCGAGCCGGTCTTCTTCTCCACTTCCAATGCCGGTGGCAAGGCGCCCTCACAGGCGAAGAACGAGGCGCTCCTGAAGGACGCCTTCGACATCGAGGCGCTGAAGAAGTGCGACGTCGTCATCACCGCCCAGGGCGGCGACTACACCACTGAGGTGTACCCGAAACTGCGCGCCGCGGGTTGGACCGGGCACTGGATCGACGCCGCTTCCACGCTGCGGATGAAGGACGACGCCGTCATCATCCTGGACCCGGTGAACATGCCGGTCATCAGGAACGCGCTCGCCAAGGGCGGACGCAACTGGATCGGCGGCAACTGCACGGTGAGCTGCATGCTGATGGGCGTCGGCGCGCTCTACAAGGCCGGGCTGGTCGAGTGGATGAGCAGCATGACGTACCAGGCCGCGTCCGGCGGCGGCGCGCAGCACATGCGCGAACTGCTCACGCAGTTCGGCGCGCTCAACGCGGAAGTGAAGGCTCTGCTGGACGACCCCAAGTCGGCCATCCTCGAGATCGACCGCAAGGTGCTCGGCCGCCAGCAGTCGATGGCGGATCATGAGATGGAGAACTTCGGCGTGCCGCTGGGCGGCTCGCTCATCCCCTGGATCGACAAGGACCTCGGCGGTGGCGTCTCGCGTGAGGAATGGAAGGCCGGCGCGGAGACCAACAAGATCCTCGGCCAGGGTCCCGGCTTCGGCAGCGCGGCCGTTCCGGTCGACGGCTTCTGCGTGCGCGTGGGTGCGATGCGTTGCCACAGCCAGGCGCTGACCTTCAAGCTCAAGAAGGACGTGCCGCTGGCCGACATCGAAGCCATGATCGCCGCCGACAACGGGTGGGTGCGGGTGGTGCCGAACACGCGCGAGGCGACGTTGAAGGACCTGACACCCGTGGCGGTCACGGGCACGCTCAACATTCCGGTCGGTCGCCTTCGCAAGATGGCGATGGGGCCGGAGTACCTCGGCGCCTTCACCATCGGCGACCAGCTGCTGTGGGGTGCGGCCGAACCGTTGCGCCGAATGCTGCGCATCCTGCTCGACGCTTGATGCCGGCCTGAGCGGGACCGTGCCGTTTCGTTCCGTTACGGCACGTTGTCGAGGGGCAACAGGACAGTCGGCCCTGTTGGGGTGAATCTGGCGCTTCATGCATTAAGCGCTGTCTCAGCTTGTCGCCCTAACACATTGATGTTATGGTCCTTTTAGCTATTTCCGTCTCAAGGCGAATGTCCGCATGAAGAGAACAAAACTGCCTGCAGACCGAGCAGTGGGGGCCTCAACAACGACGAACACGCGGCAGTGGCAAGCCACTGCCGTCGCGCTTGCCGCCGCCGCGCTGTTGAGCCTGCCGTCCACTCCCGCGCAGGCGCTCGCGCTGGGCCGCGTCACGGTCCAGTCGGCCCTGGGCGAACCGCTGCGGGTGGAAGTCGACGTTCCCGAGATCACTCCGGATGAGGTCGCCAGCCTGAAGGTCAACGTCGCCCCGCAGGAAGCCTTCCGTGCGGCGGGCCTGGAATACAGCCCGGCGCTTTCCGGCATCAACGTTTCGCTGCAGCGCCGCTCCGACGGCCGCTATTACCTGCGGCTGGCCAGCGATCGGCCCGTGCAGGAGCCCTTCGTCGACCTGATCCTGGAGACTGCGTGGGCTTCCGGCCGCATCGTGCGCGACTTCACGATGCTCTTCGACCCGCCGAGCATGCGGCAGGGCCAGACGCCGATGACCGCGCAGGTCACGCCGTCCACTTCGCCGGTCCAGTCGGGCAGCGCAACGGCCAAGACTGAGTCACGCGCGGCCCCGGCGGCTGCAGCCCCCGTCACTCGCGGCCCCGCCGCTCCGGCGTCGGCTCCCGCTGCCGGATCCGCAACTTCCGGCGAAGGCAAGCAGGTCACCGTGCAGGCCGGCGAGACCGCCGGCCGCATCGCGGCAGCCAACAAGCACGAAACCGTTTCGCTCGACCAGATGCTGGTCGCGCTGCTTCGCGGCAACCCGAGCGCATTCGTCGACGGCAACGTCAACCGCCTGCGTGCCGGCACGGTGCTCAACATGCCGACGATCGAGCAGGCGCAAGCCATTCCGGCGGCCGAAGCCACCCAGACGCTGGTGGCGCAGAGCCGCGACTTCAACGAATTCCGCCGCCGCCTGGCCGAAGGCGTGGCGACCGCGCCCGCCACGGGCAGCAGCCGCGAAGCCAGCGGACGCGTCCAGGCCCAGGTCGAAGAAAAGCGCCCCGCCGCCACGGCTGCCGACAAGCTGACCCTGTCCAAGGGCGGCGTGCAAGCACGCGGCGCCGAGGACCGTGTCGCGCAGAACCGCGCGTCGCAAGACGCCGCCACCCGCGTCGCCGAACTCGACCGCAACATCAGCGAGCTGAACAAGCTCACGGGCTCCGTTCCGGCCGCCTCGGCCAGTGCGCCCAAGGCCAACACCTGGGCACCCGCGCCGTCCGCAACTGCCGCGGCCCGTCCGGCGTCGGGTCCCGCGTTGCCGTCCGTCGCGCTGCCTTCTGCCGCAACCACGGCGGCCCCCGCCCAAGCGGCGGCTGCTTCCGCCCCGGCCAAGGCCAGCACTCCCGTTGCCGCTGCGGCGCCTGCCAGCGCACCGGTCGCGACGCCTGCTGCGACCCCGGCTTCCGCCCCGGCTGCAACTTCGGTCACGCCTGCAACGCCGGCTTCGGCTCCGGACACCAGCGCCGCCGCTGCATCCACGCCGCCCGCCTCCGCCCCTGCCGTCCCAGCGACGGCGGCACGCCCGCCCGCGCCTGCTCCCGCAGTCGAGGAGCCCAGCTTCATCGACGAGTTGCTGGGCAACCCGATGGTCCCGGCCGCGCTCGGCGGTATCCTGGCGCTTCTGCTGGGTGTCGGGGGCTGGCGTACTTACCAGCGGCGTAAGTCGGCGCAGGTCGACAGCTCCTTCCTCGAGAGCCGCCTGCAGCCCGATTCGTTCTTCGGCGCCAGCGGCGGGCAGCGCATCGACACGGCCGAAGGCGCGCCCACCGGCTCCTCGATGGTCTACTCGCCCAGCCAGCTCGACGCGGCCGGTGACGTCGACCCCGTGGCCGAAGCCGACGTGTACCTGGCCTACGGCCGCGACCTGCAGGCCGAGGAAATCCTCAAGGAAGCCCTGCGGATCAACCCGCAGCGCATCGCCATCCACGTCAAGCTGCTGGAGATCTACTCCAAGCGCCGGGACGCCAAGGCGTTCGAACACCTGGCCGGCGACGCGTACAGCATCACCCGCGGCGAAGGTCCCGAGTGGGCCCGGGTCTGCGAACTCGGGCTGGAACTCGATCCTTCCAATCCGATGTACCAGCCGGGCGGCCATCCCTCGGGCGGCGCGCCTCTCGCGCCTCTCGCGCCTGCCGCGGCGCCGGTTGCAGCCGTGGCTGCTTCGGCCGCACTGGCGGGCGCCAGCGCGAAGGCAGCCCAAGACACCGGCTCCTCCGCCGTCGATCTGGACCTGGACTTTTCGCTGGACGATGCTCCCGCCGCGGCCAGCACGGCTCCGGGCGCACTGCAGACGAGCAGCTTCACGGCCACCAGGCCGGCGGCGGCTACGCCCTCGCTGGACACGAATTTCGCGGGCGCCACTTCGAAAGCGGCTGAAGCAAACGCCGTTTCCCTCGAGGCACCGCAGCTGACGCTGCCCGAGAACGGCCTCGACTTCAAGCCCGAGCCGGTCAAGGCCTCGCCCGCCGCAGCCTCTGCTCCGGTGGCTTCGGCCCCTGCCGATGGCATGCTCGAGTTCGACCTTGGCGGCCTCTCGCTCGACCTGCCCGGTGCGTCCACCGCGCCTGCGGCCAAGCAAGCCTCCGAACCCGGCGACTCCGCCATGAGCACCACCGGCCTCGAGGTGGTGGATGCCGGCGGCGAAGACCCGCTCGCCACCAAGCTCGCGCTCGCGCAGGAATTCAACGCCATCGGCGACGCCGACGGCGCCCGCAGCCTGGCCCAGGAAGTCATCGCCGAGGCCTCCGGCGACCTCAAGAGCAAGGCCCAGAAGTTCCTGGCGGAGATCGGCTGATCCCGCTTTCGCGCAAAGGCCGGCCGTGAGGTGGGCCCTCGGCATCAGCTACCTCGGACAGGCTTACGACGGCTGGCAAAGCCAGCCGTCGGGCCGGACGATCCAGGACCACCTCGAATCCGCCCTCGCCCAGTTCGCGGCGCAACCGGTGTCCACCGTCTGCGCAGGCCGCACCGACGCGGGCGTGCACGGCCTGATGCAGGTCGTCCACTTCGACACCGAAGTGACGCGGGAGCCCTTTTCCTGGGTTCGCGGCACCAACAGCTTCCTGCCACCCGATATCGCCGTGCAGTGGGCGCAGGCCGTCCCGGACGAATTCCACTCGCGCGCCAGCGCCCTCGCCCGCCGCTACGCCTATGTGCTGCTGGAATCGCCGGTGCGACCGAGCATCGAAAGCGGCCGCGCCGGCTGGGTGTTCCGGCCGCTCGATGAAGCCGCCTTGCGTGAAGCCGCCACGCGGCTGCTCGGCGAACACGACTTCACCTCCTTCCGCGCTTCTGCGTGCCAGGCGAAGTCGCCGGTGAAGACGATGCGCCGAATCGACATCACGCGGCATGGCCCGTACTGGCGCTTCGAGTTCGAAGCCAACGCCTTCCTGCACCACATGATCCGCAACATCATGGGTTGCCTCCTCGCGGTCGGCCAGGGACAGCGGACGCCTGAGTGGATCGCCGAGGTGCTCGCGGCGCGCGATCGCGATGCGGCCGCGCCCACCTTTCCGCCCGACGGCCTGTACTTCCTCGGTCCGATCTACGAGCCCCGCTGGGGCTTGCCCGATCGCACCGCCGCCTATGATTGGCTGCCATGACCGCTGCCTCGCACAACCCCCTGAGCCAGCGCACGCGGATCAAGATCTGCGGCCTCACCCGTGAGCAGGACGTCGATGCCGCCGTGCAGGCCGGCGCCGACGCCGTCGGTTTCGTGCTCTACCCGAAAAGCCCACGTTTCGTGGATGCGAAACGGGCCGCGCAACTCGCGCTTCGGCTGCCGCCCTTCGTCACGCCCGTGCTCCTGTTCGTCAACGAGCCGACGGAGAACGTGATCGCGGCCTGCGAGCAGGTGCCCGCGGCGATGCTTCAGTTCCACGGGGACGAAACGCCTGAACAGTGCCGCGCCGCCAGCGGCAACGGCGCGCGTCCCTGGATGCGCGCCGCCCGCATCCCCCTCGACGCGGCCCAGCCGTTCGACTTGATAAAATTTGCGACCCTCCACGAACAAGCCCGGGCCCTGCTCCTCGATGCGCACGTCGAAGGGTATGGCGGCGGCGGCAAGGCATTCGATTGGTCACGGCTTCCTCCAAGCGTCAACGCTCACCTCGTCTTGTCTGGTGGACTGACGCCTGCAAACGTGACCGATGGCATCGTGCAAGTGCGGCCGCGTTGCAGGACGCTGGCCGTTGATGTGAGCTCCGGGGTCGAAGCCGCCAAGGGCGTGAAGGACCCCGAAAAGATCCATCAGTTCGTCGCGGCCGTGCGCGCCGCCGACGCTCTCCTTGCAAGGTGCCCGAATGCCCTCCTATCAACAACCTGATCCGTCCGGCCACTTCGGCCCCTACGGCGGCAGCTTCGTCAGCGAGACGCTGACCCACGCGATCGAGCAGCTGCGCGAGGCCTACGCGCGCTGGCAGAACGACCCCGAGTTCCTGGCCGAATTCCGCTACGAGCTGGCCCACTTCGTCGGCCGCCCCTCGCCCGTCTACCACGCGCAGCGAATGAGCCGCGAGATGGGCGGCGCGCAGATCTACCTCAAGCGCGAAGACCTCAACCACACCGGCGCGCACAAGATCAACAACGTGATCGGCCAGGCCATGCTGGCGCGCCGCATGGGCAAGCCGCGCGTCATCGCCGAAACCGGCGCCGGCCAGCACGGCGTGGCCACGGCCACCATCTGCGCGCGCTACGGACTCGAATGCGTGGTCTACATGGGCAGCGAGGACGTCAAGCGCCAGAGCCCCAACGTCTACCGCATGAACCTGCTGGGCGCGCGTGTCGTGCCGGTGGAATCTGGCAGCAGGACGCTGAAGGACGCTCTCAACGAGGCGATGCGCGACTGGGTCACCAACGTCGAGAACACCTTCTACATCATCGGCACGGTGGCCGGCCCGCACCCTTACCCGATGATGGTGCGCGACTTCCAGAGCGTGATCGGCAACGAATGCCTGGAGCAGATGCCGAAGATGGCCGGCCGCCAGCCGGATGCCGTCATCGCCTGCGTGGGCGGCGGCAGCAACGCGATGGGCATCTTCCATCCCTACATCCCGTACGAAGCCACGCGCCTGATCGGCGTGGAAGCGGCCGGTGAAGGTCTGGAGAGCGGCAAGCACTCCGCTTCGCTGCAGCGCGGCAGCCCCGGCGTGCTGCACGGCAACCGCACCTACATCCTGCAGGATTCCAACGGCCAGATCACCGAAACGCACAGCGTGAGCGCCGGCCTCGACTACCCCGGCGTCGGCCCCGAGCACTCCTGGCTCAAGGACATCGGCCGCGCCGAGTACGTCGGCATCACCGACCAGGAGGCGCTGGAAGCCTTCCACTACCTGTGCCGCACCGAAGGCATCATCCCCGCGCTGGAATCCAGCCATGCCGTGGCCTATGCGATGAAGCTCGCGCCGACGATGCGGCCCGACCAGCACCTTTTGGTCAACCTGTCCGGCCGCGGCGACAAGGACATCGGCACCGTCGCGGACCTGGCGGGCGTCGATTTCTACGACCGGCCCTCGATGCGCGGCTTGAAGCTGAAGGGCGGCAAATGAGCCGCATCTCCGCCACGTTCGCACGACTCGCCGCCGCGCGCCGCAAGGCCCTCATTCCCTATGTCACCGCCGGTTTCCCGTTCGCCGACATCACGCCGGAGCTGATGCACGGCATGGTGGAAGCCGGGGCCGACGTCATCGAGCTCGGCGTGCCTTTCTCCGACCCGATGGCCGACGGGCCGGTGATCCAGAAAGCGGGCGAGAAGGCGCTGGCGCTGGGCGTCGGCATGACGCAAGTGCTCGCCATGGTGAGCGCCTTCCGCGAGCGGGATTCGCAGACGCCGGTCGTGCTCATGGGTTATGCCAATCCCGTCGAGCGCTACGACCTGGTGCACGGCCAGGGCACTTTCATCCGGGATGCGGCCAGTGCCGGCGTCGACGGCGTGCTGATCGTGGACTACCCGCCGGAGGAATGCGGCCAGTTCGCTAGCGA
The DNA here is from genome assembly GCF_004682015.1 of Ramlibacter henchirensis. Taxonomy (NCBI): domain Bacteria; kingdom Pseudomonadati; phylum Pseudomonadota; class Betaproteobacteria; order Burkholderiales; family Comamonadaceae; genus Ramlibacter; species Ramlibacter henchirensis. The sequence continues at coordinate 319,708 of NZ_SMLM01000002.1, forward strand.
CCTGAAGAAAGCCGGCCTGGACCTGATCTTCCTGCTCGCGCCCACCAGCACCGCCCGCCGCATGCAGCAGGTGGCCGAGGTGGCGAGCGGCTACGTCTACTACGTTGCGCTCAAGGGCGTGACCGGCGCCGGCCACCTGGATACCGCGACGGTCGAGCAGATGCTGCCGCGCATCCGCGAGCACGTGAAGGTTCCCGTCGGGGTCGGCTTCGGCATCCGCGATGCGGCCAGCGCGAAGGCCATCTCGAAAGTGGCCGACGCGGTGATCATCGGCACGAAGATCGTCCAGCTCGTCGAGCAGCAGCCGCGCGAGCGGGTCGTACCCGAAGTCGCGGCCTTCCTGCGCGAAATCCGCCAGGCGCTGGATCACTAGAATCCCATCAAACACAACGGAGCGCACCGCATGAGCTGGCTCGAAAAGCTGCTGCCCCCCAAGATCCAACAGACCGACCCGACCGAGCGCCGCAGCGTGCCCGAGGGCCTGTGGGTCAAGTGCCCGAGCTGCGAGACGGTCCTCTACAAGACGGACCTGGAGCACAACCAGAACGTCTGCCCGAGCTGCAGCCACCACCACCGCATCGGCGCGCGAGCCCGGCTCAACGGCTTCCTCGACCCCGAAGGCCGCTGGGAGATCGGACAGGAAGTGCTGCCGGTCGACGCGCTCAAGTTCAAGGACAGCCGCCGCTATCCCGAGCGGCTGAAGGAAGCGCTCGAGAACACCGGCGAGACCGATGCGCTGGTCGTCATGGGCGGCGCGGTGCACGGCATCAGCCTGGTGGCCGCGGCCTTCGAGTTCGACTTCATGGGCGGCAGCATGGGCAGCGTGGTCGGCGAGCGCTTCGCGCGCGGCGTGGAAAGTGCCCTCGAGCAGAAGGTGCCGTTCGTCTGCTTCACCGCGACCGGCGGCGCGCGCATGCAGGAAGGCCTGTTGTCGCTGATGCAGATGGCCAAGACCAACGCCGCGCTCACACGCCTCGCGAAGAAGGGGCTGCCCTACATCAGCGTGCTGACCGATCCCACCATGGGCGGCGTGAGCGCCGGTTTCGCTTTCATGGGCGACGTGGTCATCGCCGAACCCAAGGCGCTGATCGGCTTCGCCGGGCCGCGCGTGATCGAGTCGACGGTTCGCGTCACGCTGCCGGAAGGCTTCCAGCGCGCGGAGTTCCTGCAGCAGAAGGGCGGCGTCGATTTCATCTGCGACCGGCGCGAGCTGCGGATGAAGGTGGCCCACGTGCTGGCCATGCTGCAGCGCCAGCCCGCCGACGCGGTGATCTGACGGCGCGAGGCTAGAGGGCGGAGTTCGCCGCGGCGCGCAGCACCATCGAGATCACCTGCAGCACTACCAGCAGCGCCAGCGGCGACAGGTCGATCCCGCCCACCAACGGGATCACCCGGCGGAACGGCCGCAGCAGCGGTGCGCAGAGGCGGTCGATCACATCGGCCAGCGGTGATTCGCTCTGCACCCACGACAGGATCGCGTAAACGATCACCAGCGCCGTCAGCGCCGCCACGGCCAGCTGCAAAAGCCCGAACAGCGCGATCAGCGGAACGGCCGTGTAATCGCCGCGGCTGAACAGCGCCCACAGGATCGTGTACTGCGCCAGCTCGACGAGGTACGCCGCCACCAGGCTGGCCGTGTCCACCCGGCGGATCGACGGCAGCACGCGGCGAAGCGGCAGGATCAGCCAGTCGGTGATGGCGAACACGAAGCGTCCCACCGGGTTGCCGAACGGCACGCGCTGGTGCTGCATGTACAGGCGCAGCAGGCACGCGCCGCCCAGCAGGCCGGCCGCGACGTCCAGCAGAAAAGAAAGGATTTCTTGCGCCATCGCTCCCGCCTTCGTGTTGGCGTGGGATCATAGCGGCGTCACCTCGCAACCTCAGCTTGGCCACCGCGCTCACACTCCAGTCGCTCCCGCTGTTCCCGCTGGGCACGGTTCTGTTCCCCGGGGGCGTGTTGCCGCTGCGCATCTTCGAGGTGCGCTACCTCGACATGATCGGGCGCTGCCACAAGGCCGGCGCGCCGTTCGGCGTGGTGGCGCTCACGCAGGGCCATGAAGTTCGGCAACCCGGCGGCGGGCCCGAAGCCTTCGCGGCGGTGGGTACGCTGGCCACCATCGACGCGCTCGAGCATCCGCGGCCCGGCCTGATGATGATCCGTGCCGCCGGCCAGCAGCGCTTTCGCATCCGTGCGAGCGACCAGCTCAAGCATGGCTTGTGGATCGCCGACGTGGAGCGCATGGACGCCGACAAGGCGGTGCCGGTGCCAGACGATCTGGAGGCCACCTCGCTGGCGCTGGCCAAGGTGCTGCACTCGCTGCAGGAACGCGCCGCGACGCCGGAGCAGATGCCCGTGGCGCAGCCCTGGCGCTTGGACGATTGCGGATGGGTGGCGAATCGCTGGTGCGAGTTGCTGCCGCTGCCCGTGTCGCTCAAGCAGCGCCTGATGGAACTGGACAATCCGCTGGTCCGGCTCGAGCTGGTGAGCGACGTGCTCGTGAAGACGGGGATCTCGACCTAGGCCGCCTGGTCGACGGTGCCGGGCGGGCTGTACTCCGGCACCTGCTCCCGCAACCACCCTCGCAGCAGTTCTCCCGCCGGCGCGGCGCCGGCCCCTTCGATCCATTTCGCCACGGCTTCGATGTCCGGCAACGCGCCACCCGACTTGGCGACGCGAAGCTTCGGATGCGGCGTGGGCACCGTGGTCTCGTCGTTGGCGAGCAGTTCCTCGTAGAGCTTCTCGCCGGGCCGCAGGCCGATGTAGCTGATGGGGATCTCCTGCTCGGAGTGCCCCGAAAGCCGGATCAGCATGCGCGCGAGCTCCACGATGCGCACAGGCTCACCCATGTCCAGCACGAAGATCTCGCCGGACTGCCCCATCAGCCCGGCCTGGAGCACCAGCTGCGCCGCCTCCGGAATGGTCATGAAGTAGCGAACGATCTCCGGATGCGTGACGGTCACCGGCCCGCCGCGCGCGATCTGCGAAGCGAAGAGCGGCACCACCGATCCGCTCGACCCCAGCACGTTGCCGAACCGCACCGACACGAACCGCGTCTGCGGATACCGGCCCGCGACCGCCTGCACCAACATCTCGGCCAGGCGCTTGCTCGCGCCCATCACGTTCGTGGGATTGACCGCCTTGTCGGTGGAGATCATGACGAAGCGGCGCGCCCCGCACTCGCCCGCCACACGCGCGGCGTTCAGCGTTCCGATGACGTTGGTGCGCAGCGCCTCGATCTCGTTGAGCTGCTCCATCAGCGGCACATGCTTGTAGGCAGCGGCGTGGAAGACCACAGCGGGCCGGTGGCGCTGGGCGATCGCGGCCAGGCGCTGCGGCTCCCGCACGTTGCAGGTGTAGTAGAGGCCGCGCATCTGCGGGTGGCTGGCCCGGAGCTCCTGTTCGAGCTCGTAGATCGCGTATTCCGAGATGTCGAGGCAGACCAGCCGGGCCGCGCCGAAACGCGCGATCTGGCGGCACAGCTCGGAGCCGATGGAGCCGCCGGCGCCGGTCACCAGCACCGTCTGGCCGGACATCAGGTCCGAGAGGCCGGCTTCATCCAGCTGCACGGGTTCGCGGCCCAGCAGGTCTTCCAGTTCGACCCGGCGCGGCCCGGCGCCTTGCGCCTTGAGCCACTCGTCGGGCCTGGGCAGCGTGAGCAGCGGGATGCCCGCGTCCGTCGCCCCCAGCAAGGCCTGGCGCCGATCGTCCGAGCCCGGCGGGCTGGCCACGAGCGCGGTCTGCGCCTGCACTTCGGCGCAGGCCTGCGCCATCGCGTCGACACCCCCGAGCACCCGGACGTCCTGGATCGATCGGCCGACATCGCTCGGGATCGGGCTGACGATGCCGACCGGCAGCCACTCATGCGACCCCTTCAGGGCTCGCAGCGCATCGGCGGCATCCTGCAGCGACCCCACGATCAGCACGCGGCGGCCGCCCCCGTGGGCCGAGCGGCTTTCGACCACCGTGCGCCAGCCCGCGCGCGCCGCGCCCAGCAGCACCAGGGCCAGCACCGGCTGGAGCAGCAGCACGGAACGCGGGAAGTTGGGCAACCGCAGGGCCAGGAGCAGCGCCCCCGTGATCGCGCCGCCCACCACGATGCCGACCACGAGTTGGCGCAGCTCGGGGAGCCCGGTGTAGCTCCAGACATGGCGCCACACGCGCGCGACCACGAAAGCGGCTGCGTAAGCCACGACGCAGATGCCCAGGCCCTCCGATGCGAGGCCGATGAACTCGCCCGGCACCTCCAGGTTGAAGCGCAGCCAGAACGCCAGCCACCACGCCAGCGCGACCAGCGCGAGGTCGAGCGTGACGCGGGCAGCGCGCCTAGGCCACTGCATTCGATGTCGCGCCCAGCGCGTGCCGCAGGTGCAGGGCGATCCGCTCCAACTGCGCCCCGCTCAGGTTCGATCCCGAGGGCAGGCACAGGCCGCCTTCGAACAGACCGGCCGACACGTCGGCGCCCTCTGCGTGCGCGAAGAACGGCGCGCCGGCGTACAAGGGCTGCACCTGCATCGGCTTCCACACGGGCCGCGCCTCGATCGCGTGGCGCTCCAGCTGCCGCACGACCGCGTCGCGCCGTGCCTGCGCATCGGGGCCGCGCAGCACCAGGCAGCTCAGCCAGCGGGTGGACACGCTGCCCGCGAATTCGGGCATCCACTCGACGCCCTCGCAGCCGGAAAGTGCCTGGCGGTAGGTCTCGAACACCTCGCGCCGACGCTGCACGCGCTGCGCCAGCACCTTGAGCTGGCCGCGGCCGATGCCCGCCAGCACGTTGCTCATGCGGTAGTTGAAGCCGATCTCGCGGTGCTCGTAGTGGCCCGCCGGCTCCCGCGCCTGCGTCGCCAGCTTGCGCGCACGCGCCACCAGCGAAGCGTCATCCGACACGAGCACGCCGCCGCCGGAGGTGGTGATGATCTTGTTGCCGTTGAAGGAGAACACGCCCACGTCGCCGAAGCTCCCGCTGGCGCGTCCCCGGTACGTCGCGCCCAGGGATTCGGCCGCGTCTTCCAGCACCGGGACGCCGTGACGGCGGCACACCGGCAGCAGCGCGTCCATGTCAGCGCTCTGGCCGTAGAGGTTCACGATCACCACGCAGCGTGGCATCCGGTTCTCGCGCCGCGCCCATTCGAAGGCGCGTTCCAGGGCGGCGGGCGACATGTTCCAGCTGCCCGGCTCCGAATCGATGAACACCGGCTTCGCGCCGCAGTACAGGATGGGATTGCAGCTCCCGACGAACGTCAGCGACGAGCAGAACACCGTATCGCCCGGCTGCACGCCCAGCAGCAGCAGCCCGAGGTGGATCGCGGCCGTCCCGGAGCTGAGCGCGGCGGCGTGGCCGACGCCGGTGAAGGCCGCCACCTCGCGCTCGAAGCCGTCGACGTGCGGCCCGAGCGGCGCGATCCAGTTCGAGCGGAACGCGTCCTCCACGAAGGCGGTTTCCTCTTCCCCCAGGTGCGGCGGCGACAGCCAGATGCGGCCCGCGAGTTCCCGGCTGTGGATCAGGTCGATGGGGCGGCCCTGCGCATCGACCACGGGGACATGGCTGATGCGGTGCTGCTCCATCAGCCGGCGGGCAGCCGTCGCGTCCGCGTCGTCGCGCACACAGATCGGCGGGTTCGATGGCAGGTCGGCCAGCGTCGCGCCCGGCGCTGCCGAGGCCAGCATGGCGCGGCGCAGGTCGCCGTCGGTGACCGTGCGTCGCAGCACGCCTTGCGTGTCGACGGCCAGCAGGATGCCCTCGCCCTCGCTGTCCATCCGCTGCACGGCCTCGGTCCAGGTGAGCGAAAGCGGCACCAGCAGGCGCGTAACGAGCGGGCTGGCGGCTTCAGTACGCATTGGTCTTGTCCAGCAGGCTGCGCGGCAAGGGATGCGTCCCCAGCAGCTCGGCGATGCGCTCGCCCGCGCGTCCGTCGCCGTAGACGTTCTCGCGCGAGTAACGGCCGTGCCCCACGGCCTCGCGCAACGCCGCGGCGATCTGTGCGGTGTCGGTGCCGCAGTCGATGGTGTTGGCGTTGCGCTGCCGCAGCCGCTGGCGCGTGCCCACGTTCACCACCGGCGTGCCGAAGGAGGCGGCCTCGATGATTCCGGACGAGGAATTGCCGGCCAGCAGTTCCGCGCCCTCGAGCGCATCGAGGTAGTCGGCTCGCGGCACGTGGGTGAGGCAGTGCAGGCGGTCGCCCGTTGCGCGCTGCATCTCCTGCACGATCGCGCCCGAACCGGCGTCGGCATTGGGGGCCAGCCAGACCGCATGCAGGCCTTGCGAAAGCACTTCGTCGCGCACGGCCTGCAGCAGCGCGCGGGTCTGCGCGCCGGCGTCGCCGGCTTCCTGCACGACGGGATGGAACAGCACCAGGGCGTAGCGCGCGCCCGCAGGCAGGCCCAGGCGGTGCAGCAGCGCCTCGCGCGCGGACGGCTTGCGGCCGACGATCTCGTCCAGGCCCGGCGCGCCGACCACGTGAACGTGCTCCGGCAATTCGCCCATGCGAATGACGCGATCGCGTGACTCTTCGCTCGCCACCAGATGCAGATGGCTGAGCTTGGTGATCGCGTGCCGCACCGGTTCGTCCACCGTGCCTGAGCGCTCGCCACCGTGCAGGTGCGCGATCGGAATTCCGAGGTGCAGCGCCGCGATCGCGCCGGCGAGCATCTCTCCCCGGTCTCCGAGCAGCAGCAGCAGGTCGGGCCGGTGGACGGCCAATGCGCGCGTCAGGCCCTGGACGGTGTCCCCGATCGCGTTCGCCATCGCCTCCGGCGTGCGCTCGTCGATGTTCACCGGCACGCTGGCCGCGATGGGCAGGCCGGAAGCCTCGACCTCACGCACGGTGTCGCCGTACGCCGCGCTCAGGTGCATGCCCGTCACGAACGTGCTCACCTCGACGCCCGGCATCGCTTGCAGGCGCCGCAGGGTGGACACCATCAAGCCGAAATCGGCGCGGGTCCCGGTGAGGTAGGCGATGCGGCGCATCAGCCGCCCTCCTCCAGCATCGACCACTGCAAGGGCACGTCGGCCGCCACCGGTTCGCGCAAGCGGCGGCCGGGAAGAGCCTCGAGCCGATCCGGCGCGATGCCGGTGCCCGGCCGGCGCAGCGCGAGGTCGTCCGCGGCGAGCACATGGCCGGCGGGCAGGCTGCGCGTGCTCACGACGCTGCGTCGCGCAACGTCGCGCGTGTTCTCCTCGACCGGATGAGGACGCTTGATGCCGTCGCCGAGCATCGGCTCCAGCCGGCGGAGCGCCGAAACCATCGCGGCGAACTCCGCGGGATCGGCGGACGCGCGGTGATCGGGTCCGGGAAGTTTCTTGTCCAGCGTCAGGTGCTTCTCGACCACGGCCGCCCCGAGCGAGACCGCCGCGAGTGCCGCTTCGATGCCCTGGCTGTGGTCCGAGTAGCCGATCGGCAGCGCCGGAAACGCCCCGGCCAGCGCGCCGATTGCGCGCAGGTTGAGCGCTTCGGCGGGCGCCGGATACGCGGACGTGCAATGCAGCAGCACCAGCGCCGGAGAAGCGGATGGCCTCGCGCCGCGCGCCCACGCCGCTTCGATCCAGCCCACGGCGGTGCGCACTTCTTCGAGCGTCGACATGCCGGTGGACAGCAGCAGCGGCAGCCCCGTCATCGCCGCCTTCTGCAGCAGCGGCCGGTTGGTGATCTCGCCCGAAGGCAGCTTGACCCGCCGCACGCCCAGCCCTACCAGCAGGTCGACGGCTTGCGGCGAGAAGGGCGTGGAGAAGAACTCGATGCCGATGCGGGCGCAATGCCGCGCCACGCGCCGGTGGCCTTCCTCGTCCAGTTCGAGCGCCTTGATCATCTCGAACTGGCTGGTGGCACCGGTGTTGGTGCGCTGGTAGTCGGCGGTCGGCGCCGAGGCGCTCACCACGTCCTCGGCGCGGAAGGTCTGGAACTTGACCGCGTCGGCGCCGGTCGCCAGTGCGGCATCGGCCAACGCGATGGCCATCTCCGGATCACCGTTGTGGTTGACCCCGGCTTCCGCGATGACGAAGGTTCGCGGCGCACTAGCGGCCATGCGCTGCTCCTGCTGATCGGGAACGCTGCAACAGCCACTCGGCCAGCTCGAAATCCTCCAGGTCATCGATGTCGAGGGAAAGGCTGCGCGGCATGGCGTACGGCTTGGCGAGCACGCTCCAGAACCCTTGCGCAATGGCCCTGGGCAGGGCCGACCGTCGCCAGACGTAGATCGAGCCGTTCAATCCCCACACCGCCGGCGCGTCCTGCCGGCGCGCGACTGAACCCGGCTTGCTCAACCGCAGCCAGCCTTGGGCATCGGCCTCCGCCATCGTGTAGTACGGGTTGTGCGAGGGCTCCGTCACGCTCACGACGAGGTCGGCATCGCCCAGCAATGCCAGTGCGGCTTCGATGTCCCGCGGCGCGCGCAGGGGCGAGGTCGGCTGCAGGTCCACCACCGTGTCCACTGCAAGGCCTTCGCTTTCCAGGCGCGAAACAAGGTGCTCGATCGCGGGCAGCTTGGGCGCTTCATCGGTGGCCAGTTCCGCAGGCCGCAGGTACGGCACCTTCGCGCCCGCCCCGCGCGCGACTTCGGCGATGGCCGGATCGTCGGTCGAGACGAAAACGCCTTCGATACCGCGCGCGGCCAGCGCCTGCTCGATCGTGTGGACGATCAGCGGCTTGCCCGCCAGCGGCCGCAGGTTCTTGCCCGGCAGGCCCTTGCTGCCGCCGCGGGCGCAGATGGTGGCGATGGTGCGGGCCATGGCTAGCTCAGGCCTTCACCGCGTCCACCACCCACTCGCGGACGACATGGGCCCGGTTGTCCATGGTGCGGGTGACTTCCTCGAGCTGCTCGATCTTCCAGTCCGCGAGCAGTTCGCGGATGTCCTGCTCGCTCGCGAAGCGAACCACCCCGGTGCCCGCGAACGGCCCCTGCGCGCATTCCCACTGGCCGCGGCCGTGCGGCGTGCCGGTGCCTTCGCCCCAGCTCCCCGTGGCGGGCGTGCGGACGTAAAGCCGTCCACCCGACCTGGCCACGCGATGCAGTTCGCGGTAGAGCGATCGCGCTTCTTCATGGCTGTTGCAGGTGGCCGCATCGCTGTCCAGCACCGCGTCGAAGCTGCCGTCCGGCCACGGCAGCGGCTTGCAGATGTCGCCGACCCGCAGCTGGGCGCCGTGATCCCGCCAGCCGGGCACTTCGGCGTCCAGCCGCGCACCAGTCAGTTCGCATCCGGCTTGCGAACCTTCGAGGCCGAACACGGTGAAGCCCTCGCGTGCCGCATACCAGAGGTTGGCGCCGGTGCCGAAGCCGGCCTCGAACACCTTCACCTCGTGGCGGGCCGGATGACGGTAGAAGTGGCCCGCCATGAAGCGGATGAACTCCTCCGGCGGGTACTTGCCCCAGGCACGGGTGCGGAAGATCTCTTCCCAGCGGGGGTCCAGGGCCATGGTCGGGTTCGTTCAGTCGAACAGCAGGTGGGGCGGCAGGCTCTCGCGATGGTACCCGCGCGATTGCGCGAATGCCGAGTAGAGCGCCTCGTGGTGGATCGCGTTGCCGACGTGGAAGATGCGCTCCCGCCGCGAGAAGGCGCGCTTGTAGAACAGGAGCGGGTTGTCCGCGTCGGTGCTGGTGCCTCCGCCCAGGTACAGGTTGGACAAGCCCCGGGCCGCACCCTCCAGCGCGGCGGCGTGCTGCAGGAGATAGGCCGTGCCGATCGCGTGTCCGGCTTCGCTGCTGGCGCCCAGGTGGTATTCCATGGTGCCGCCCGGCGCGGCGTCTCGCGCGCTTCGCTGCTGGAACAGGTAGACGCCGGCCGACAACCACTCGCCGCCTTCGCCGCAGATGCACAGCTCGATGCCTTCGAGCGCCGAGATCGCCTCGAAGTAGGCGTCGCCGAAGTGGTAGCGCTCGTGCGCACCCATCGCCGCCATCGCGCGCCGGTAGAAGTCGCCGAAGGCCCGCCAGTCGGCGGCTTCGCGCGACCAGCGCACCGGGATCCGGGCCGCACGCTTGAGCTTGCGGCGGGCGAGCGTGTTGTACTGGCCTTCGACAGGGTGCACCTGCAGGTCCACGCTGACGGTGACGCGATTCGCGCGCACGTCGCCGAGGAAGAAGCGCTGGTGCTCCGCCTCCGGGTGGAAGCGGCAGAACTCGCCCAGGACGCTGTGGCCCCGCGCCCAGGCCTGGTACGCGGTCCAGGCGCCTTCGATGAAGGCCGGCTCCTCGTTGCTGCACAGCGGCCCGCCATAGCCGTAGGGCGAAATCGCTGCCTGTCCGAGGCCCGGCACGTCGCGTAGGTGCAGCGTGTGCAGCCAGCGCGACGGTCCTTCCTCGTAGCCCACGTGAAAGCACGTCAGCCCCGGCGCGCGGCGCGTGTCGGCCTGGCCGAAATCGGGCGCCAGGCTGCGCAGCCGCTGCGTGCGCGGCATGGACTGGAACCACGCCATCGCCTCTTCGGGTCTCAGTTCGAGCGAGCGCGTCACAGCCACCGTGCCAGCGCTTCCAGCACCCGGGGCGCGGCCGGCGCCAGGTCGACGGCCGCTCGGCGGGGCGGCGCGGCATCGAGCGCTACGGCCAGCCCTTCCAGGGCCACCGCCGCATCCGCGATCCCATACGCCAGGTAGGGCGCATCGAGCGTATAGAGCGAGCCGGTCACCTGCACGACCGCGCAACCCGCGATGCTGGCCTCGAGCCCGACAGTGGACGTGAGCACGACCGCGCCGTCGCAGGCATGCAGGAGCTCGTGCAGGTTCTCGGTCCGTGGAGACAACCACTCGCGGGCGCCCAACTCGATTCGGTAGTCGCCTTCCGACGGATGGGGCCGGATCACCAGTTCCATGTCGGGCCGGGCCCGCGTGATGCGCTGCAGTTCCTGCGCGATCCGCCGCGGCAGCAGCGTGTCGCCCCGACCGGGCTGGCAGGGATGGCTTTCGGGCTCCACCTGCGAGGCCCAGAGCCAGACGCGGCGGCCATCCCAGCCTCGCGCCTTTCGCAGCGCAGCGCCGCGCTCGCGGACGCCGGGATCGAGCAGCCCATCGAACGCCGGATTGCCGGTGACGATGACCTCTTCCGCACGGCGGCCCGTGGCGACGAGGCGGTCGCGCACGCGCTCATTCAACACGCAGATGCGATCGGCAAAACCGGGCTCGCGCAGCCACTCGATCTCGTAGGCGGCGAACAGGTCCACTAGGCACACGGCCGGAACCCCGAGGCGCCGTGCCGCCAGAAAACTGGCCCGTTCGGCGCGCGGCGCGCTGGTCGCCACGAGGAGATCGGGCTGCACCTTGGTGAGGATGCGTTCGAGCGTCGGGACCGGAAGAAAGGCCTGGCGCCCATGCTGGGCATACAGCGCCGCGGCGCCTTGCTCGCCGTGCTCGCGCACGAGATCCGCGTACGACAGGCCGAGATAGGCCGCGCTCTCCTCGAAGCTGATCGCATGCGCCGGAAGTTTCGCCGCCAGCGCCCTGCCCTGCTGCAACGCGGCCGCGTCGTCAGCGCGCAGGAAGTCGGCGAAGCCAAGGCATGCGAAGCCCGCAGCCTCCACTTCGGCCCGCGCCGTCGTGAGCCCCAGGAACACCGGCTCGCCGAGCCCGCGCTCCCGCAGCAGCCGCGCCACCGGCAGCAGCATGCGCACGTGCCCGCCGCCGTAGCCGACGAACAGCACGCGCTTCATGCCTGCACTCCCTGGTGCCACAAAGCCAGCGCGGCGAGCGCACGCAGCTCGCGCGTCCGGTTGGCCGCGCCGGTCCGATGCGCCTGCAGCAGCTCATCGATCCGCACGGGTTCGAACAGCTGCCGCACCAGCTCGCTCTCGTGCAACAGGTTCGACAGCCAGCCGTGCAGCCCGTGCCGGAACCACTCGCCTACCGGCACGGTGAACATCTGCTTGGGGCGGTAGGCGAGTTCGTGGCCGATCAACGGCACGACCGCGCGCTTGTACCAATGCTTCTTGTCGCCCGCAGCGGACAGCTTGGTGTCGCCCGGCGAGCGGAAGGCGAACTCCATCACCCGCCAGTCGAGGAAGGGCGTGCGCGCCTCGATGGACACGGCCATGCCCATGCGATCGGGCTTGACCAGGTTGTTGCCCGAGAGCAGCAGCTGCATGTCGAGGTACAGCGCCTGGTTCACGCGGTCCAAATGCGCGGCCTCCTCCAGCCACGGCAGGGCCGCGGCCGCGTAGCTGTCGATGCCAGCCAGCTGCCGGGCGATCTCCGGGCGGTAGAGATCGAGCTTGCACGAGGCAGAGAAGAGCGAGATCGAGTCGAAGTACTGCCTGCGGAATTCGCTCGTTTCCAGGCCGGCGACACCGGGCCGCGCGAAGAACTCCGCGTACTTCTCGTAGCCGGCGAAGAGCTCGTCGCCGCCGTCGCCCGTGAGCACCACCTTGACGTGACGGGCGGCCAGTTCGCTCACGCGCAGCGTCGGCATGAACGAGGCGTCGCCGTGCGGCTGGTCCAGGTGGTGCAGCACCGTGGGCCAGCGGTCCAGCATGTCCGGGTCGACGATCTCCATCGTGTGATCGCAGCCGAAGCGCCGCGCGGCATCGGCCGCGTACCGCGACTCGTCGAAGCGCGGGTCCTCGAAGCCGATGCAGAACGTGCGCACCGCCCGCGCGACGTGGCGCGCCATCAGGCCGACGATGGTGCTCGAATCGACGCCGCCCGAAAGGAAGGCGCCCCAGGGCACGTCGGCGCGCAGGCGGATGCGGGTCGCGTCGTCCAGCAGGGACAGGAACTCTTGCGACCAATCCTCGAACGGCATCGCGCGCTCGCGCTGGTCAGCGAGGGACCACCATCGCTGCGTCGACACACCGGAGCGCGTCAGCTTCATCCAGGTGCCCGGCATGACGTGGCGGATGCCCTGCCACACGCTCCACGGCGCAGGGATGTAGTTGAACGTCAGGTAATGGTGGATCGCCTCGATGTCCAGCGCCGGCGCCGCGCCACGGGCGCGAAGCACCGGAAGCATCGCCTTGATTTCGGAACCGAACAGCACTTCTCCGCCGTTCTCGCACCAGTACAGCGGCTTGACGCCGACGCGGTCGCGCACGAGGTACATCGCGTCCTCGCGCGCGTCGTCGATGGCGATCGCGAACATCCCGTTGAGCCGCCGCAGGAACGCGATGCCCTCGCGTTCGTACAGCCGCAGCAGCACCTCGGTGTCGGAGCCGGTGCGCAGCTGCACGCCCTGCGTGCGCAGTTCGGCCGCCAGTTCGACGTAGTTGAAGATTTCGCCGTTCTGCACGAGCGCGACCTGGCCATCGTCGGAGACGAAGGGCTGGTGGCCTCCCGCGATGTCGATGATGGCCAGCCGGCGGTTGCCCAACGTGACGCCTCTGCCTCGCGGCTGCCACACGCCTTCATCGTCCGGACCGCGGTGCCGCAGTGCCTGCGCCATCGCAGCGACGTGCGCGGCGTCCAGCGCCTGCCGGTCGCGGCTCCAGTGGCCGAAGATGCCGCACATCAGTTCGCTCCCGCGCCGCCGAGGCGGCGGAGCGTCAGCAGAAGGATGCGCAGGTCCGCGGCAAGCGTCGCGCGCTGCACGTAGGCCAGGTCGGCGGCCAGGCGCTGTTCGGGCGTGGCCTGCGAGCGCAGCGTCGCCTGCGCCAGGCCCGTCAGGCCAGGCCGCACGCTGCAGCGCAGGGCCCAGTCCTCCGGCCGGTAGTCGCGAGCCTGCACCGGCAGGTCGGGCCGCGGACCCACCAGGCTCATGTCGCCGCGCAGGACGTTGAAGAGCTGCGGCAGTTCGTCGATGCTGCTGCGGCGAAGAAAGCGCCCGACGCGAGTGATGCGCGGGTCGCCATCCGAAGTGAAGTGCGGGCCGCGCGCCGCCGCGTCGGTCACCATGCTGCGGAACTTGAGCATCTCGAACGTCCGCCCGCCCAGGCCCACGCGCTGCTGGCGGAACAGGACGGGCCGGCCGCTTTCGAGGACGATGGCCAGCGCGGCGCCCAGCAACAGCGGCGAGAGCAGCACCAGCGCGAACAGCGCGACCACCACGTCGAACAGCCGCTTCATGCGCGCCGCGGCAGGCCCGCCGCGATCGCCTCGATGCTCGCGGCGATCCGGCGGGCATCGGCTTGCATCTGCTGCGGCGTGCGCTGTGCGAGTTCCACCTCGGCCCGCCGCAGGGCCTGCACCTCGAGCTCGAAGCGCCCTTCCCCCTCGTCCTGCCGGTGGAAGGTGCGCGAGAGGATCACCGCCTGCGAACCGAGCCGCAGGTGCTCGGCCAGGACGTCGCGCCCGGGCAGCAGCCCTTCGCCCAGCCGCGCGATGCCGCCGAAGCCGAAGCGCAGGCCACAACTGCGCGCGGCCTGCGCCACGTGGTCGACCAGGCCGAGCGCCAGCGGCTCGAACATGAAGCGATGGCCGAGGGCCAGGTGCAGGTCGTTGAGGCCCAGGAAGACTTCGTGCAGGCCGGGCGTGGTGATCCACTCGTCCAGCGTCTCGAGTGCCGCCGCCGTCTCCAGCAGCGCGACGATGGGTGCGCGCCCCCCGACGATCGCGGCGAACTCACGCAGCTGCGCGGCGCGGTGGAACATGGGCAGCATCAGCAGGTCGGCGCCCTCCGCGAGCACGGCTTCAACTTCCTCGGCCGTGCCGGGATTCAGCGGATTGACCCGGACCATCAAGGGACTGCGGCGGGCGGCCTCGCGGATCCGGCCGACGTCGGCCACGGTGTGCTGGCTGATGAAGGTGTCGCGGCCCGCCTGCCGCTCGGCCTTGCCCATCCGTTCGAGGTCGACGAAGAGGCGCATGCCGTCGAGTGCGTCGCAGCGGCCGGCGAAAGCCGGGTCGTTGGTGATCTGGAGCAGATCGAGCATGGCCGCGGAAATTATCGCCGCAGGGCTTCGCGCAGGTCGGGGCTTCGCCAGAGGGTGAACAGAAGGACCAGGGCCGCGGCGAACGCGGCGGCGAGCAGCGGGGCAACGAGGCCGTCCTGCTGCCATGGGGCCGGCAGTGCGGTACGCGCCAGCAGCACTCCGATGAGGGCTGCCGCGGACCAGGCCATGCCGGCGGAAGGCAGCCACCGCAGCGCATCGCGACCCAAGGCCGCCAGGCAGGCCACCGCAACGAGCGTGTAGCCGGCGTTCAGCACCTGCATCAGCAGCAGGCCATCGGCCACGCCCGCGGCCGCGGCGACCAGGAGCAGCAGGAACGCGGCGGCGTAAGCGGCGACGGCCCACCGCATGCGGCTTCGGGCCGCGAGCACCGTCAGCGCGACGGCCGCCAGCGCCTGCGGCAACAGGCCCCAGCTGCCCGCCAGGCCCCAGCGCCACACCTGCTCCAGCGAAGACGCGTCCATGCGGCCCCAGCCGAACAGCAGCCGGGCCAGGGCAGGCGCGCCGATCGCGAGCGCGGCGACCGCGGCGCACGCCAGGGTCCACGCCAGCGCGAAGGCCTGGCGCACGGGTGCGGCAACCTGCTCGCCGCCTGCGGCCACGGCACGGGCGATCGGCGGAAAGGCCAGCGCCGCCACCAGCTGGATGGCCAGGATCAGGGGCAACTCCACCAGCTTCCATGCGTAGTTGAACGTCGCCAGCGCGCCCTCGCCCGCGTGGGACGCCGCCGAACGGGCGACGAACGGCAGCGCCAGCGGCAGTCCGGCGCTGAGCACCGCCCACAGCCAGACCGGCGCGGCCGGAGCGGCGACGCCTCGCATTGCGGGCATGGGTACGGACGGCAGCCGCGTCTTGAGCCACAGGAGGCGCAGCCCCATCGCCGTGAGCAGGCCGACGCCCAGGGCGAGGACGGCCGATTGCGAGGACCCGCTCAAACCCGCCGCCGTGATGGCGGCGATGAGGCTCGCGTTGACGACGAGGTTGGCGCCGTACAGGCCCGTGAAGTCGCGTTCATGCTGCGCACGCGTCGCCCACAGCGAAGCGAGCAAGGCCGCAGGCACCGCGGCTGCGCTCCACCAGAGCGCGTTCACCGCAAGCGGCTGCATCGGCGGCGGCACTCCCGCGGCCAGCCAGCGCGCCGCGGGTCCGCTCAAGGATGCGAGGCCGATCGCCAGCAGCGAACCGCCGCCGATGAGGGCGATGGCCACCCGGCGCTGCAGCGCCGCCACCGCCGGCCCGTCCTGCGCCGCCCACGCCGGCAGCAGCACGTAGGCCAGCGCGCCGCTGGCGAGCACCGACGCGATCCAGTCCGGCAAGGACAAGGCCAGTACGGCCACGTCGGCGAGGCCGCTGCTGCCGAAAGCCGCGGCCAGCGAGGACTCGCGCGCCACCCCCAGCAGCCGGCTGGCCAGGAGCAAGGCCAGGGACAAGGCGCCGGCGCGGAGGAACATGGCAGCGGATCATACGGAGCGCGGCAGGAGCGAACGGGCTGGAAACTTAGAATCGGCGGTTTGCCCCCAGCGAGCCCACCCGCATTCATGTCCCAGCAGAACACGCCCGCGGCCCCCGCCGCACCCGTCGACGAGAACCAGCTGATCGCCGAGCGGCGCGAGAAACTCAAGGCGCTGCGCGATGCCCAGCGGCAGGGCAAGGGAGTCGCGTTCCCCAACGACTTCAAGCCCGCCGACCATGCGGCCGACCTGCATGCGGCGCACGGCGGCAAGGCGGCGGAACAGCTGGAAGCCGAGGGCGCCATGGCCCGCGTGGGCGGCCGGATGATGCTCAAGCGCGTGATGGGCAAGGCCAGCTTCGCCACGCTGCAGGACCAGAGCGGCCGCATCCAGGTCTACGTCACCCGGGACGCGGTCGGTGAGGAGGCTTACGCCGCCTTCAAGCACTGGGACCTGGGCGACATCGTCGGCGCCGAGGGCAAGGTGTTCAAGACGCGCACCGGCGAACTCTCGCTGCACGCCACTTCGATCCGCCTGCTCACCAAGAGCCTGCGGCCGATGCCGGACAAGTTCCATGGCGTGGCTGACCAGGAGGTGAAGTACCGCCAGCGCTACGTCGACCTCATGACCGACGAGCAGGCGCGCAAGCGCTTCGTCGCGCGCAGCAAGGCGATCTCCGGCATCCGCGACTTCATGGTGCAGCACGACTTCCTGGAGGTGGAGACGCCGATGCTCCATCCCATCCCGGGCGGCGCCAACGCGCGGCCCTTCTCGACGCACCACAACGCGCTGGACCAGCAGATGTTCCTGCGCATCGCGCCGGAGCTGTACCTCAAGCGCCTGGTGGTGGGCGGCTTCGAGCGCGTGTTCGAGATCAACCGCAACTTCCGCAACGAAGGCATCTCGGTGCGCCACAACCCCGAGTTCACGATGATGGAGTTCTACGCGGCCTACTGGAACTACCGCGACCTGATGGACTTCACCGAGGCGCTCCTGCGCGACGCGGCGCACAAGTCCGTCGGCACCCTGCAGCTGAGCTACTCGGGCAAGCCGGTGGACCTGGCGGCGCCATTCGAGCGCCTGACGATCCGCGAAGCCATCGTGCGGCACACCGAGGCCGGCGACAACGTGGACAACCGCGACTGGCTGATCTCCGCGGTGCGCAAGCTCGGCCTGTCCGAGGAGAAAGATCGCCTCTCGGGCCGCTCGCTCGCGAGCCTGCAGGTGCTCTATTTCGAGGAAGCCGTGGAGGAGAAGCTCTGGCAGCCCACCTTCATCATGGAGCACCCGACCGAGATCTCGCCGCTGGCCCGCGCCAACGACGAGCGCCCCGAGGTCACCGAGCGCTTCGAGCTGTACATCACCGGCCGCGAGATGGCCAACGGCTTCTCGGAGCTGAACGACGCCGAGGACCAGGCCGCGCGTTTTGCGGCACAGGTCAACGCCAAGGACGCAGGCGACGACGAGGCCATGTTCTTCGACCACGACTTCGTGCGCGCGCTGGAATACGGCATGCCGCCCACCGGCGGCTGCGGCATCGGCATCGACCGGCTGATGATGCTGCTGACCGACAGCCCCAGCATCCGCGACGTGATCCTGTTCCCGGCGCTGCGGCGCGAGTGAACCGGCCCGCGTGCTACGGCAGCAGGCGCAAGGCCTGCATGTAGCGCGGGTGCACCATCAGGTCGTCCCAGGCGGGCGCCTCGCCCACCGGCAGCAGCGCCAGGCGGCGCTGCTCGCTCGCGGGCTCGCCGTGCCAGTCGCCCTTGAGCTGGGCCTCCGCCAGTCCGTCCAGCAGTTCGTCGACCGGCTTGCCCTCGCCCACCGACTGGTTGCACAGCAGCACCATGTCGCAGCCGGCATTGAGCGCGGCCACGGCCGCTTCGGTGTAGCTGACCTCGCGGCCGTCGATGCGGCGGGCGCCTTCCATGCTCAGGTCGTCGCTGAAGATCGCGCCCTGGAAACCGAGGCTCTCGCGCAGGATGGCCTGCAGCCAGCGCGGCGAGAAGCCGGCGGGCAGCTTGTCGACCTTGGGATAGATCACGTGGGCCGGCATCAGGCTGGTCAGGCTGGTGTTCAGCCAGCCGTACGGAGCGGCGTCCTCGCCCAGGATCGCCTTCAGCGCCCGGTTGTCGACCGGCACCTCGGTGTGCGAGTCCGCCTTGACGAAGCCGTGGCCGGGAAAGTGCTTTCCGCAATTGGCCATGCCGGCCTGCAGCAGGCCGTGCATCAGGCTCTTGGCAAGGACCGAGACCACCCGCGCGTCGCGGTGGAAGGCGCGGTCGCCGATGACGCCGCTTTCGCCCCAATTGAGATCGAGCACCGGGGTGAAGCTGAAATCGACGCCGCACGCGCGCAGTTCGGACGCCAGCACGTATCCCGCGGCCGTCGCAGCATTGGTGGCGCCGAGCGCGTCGCGCATCCAGAGTTCGCCCAGGACCCGCATCGGCGGCAAATGCGTGAATCCGCCCTGGCGGAAACGCTGCACGCGGCCGCCTTCGTGGTCGACGCAGATCAGCAGGTCGTCGCGAACGGACTTGATGTCGGCGCAAAGGCGCGTGAGCTGCTTGCGGTCGTGCCAGTTGCGCGAGAAGAGGATGAGCCCGCCGGTGAGCGGATGCTGGAGCCGGCGGCGGTCGGTGTCGGTGAGTTCCGTGCCGGCGATGTCGAGGATCAGGGGGGCGTGTTCGTTCATTCCCGGGCTTCTTGTTTTCGTTCCACCACCACGAAGCTGGCGGCGTAGTCGGTTTCGTCGGTGACGCTGACGTGGGCGACCAGCCCGCGCGAGTCGAACCAGTCCTTGAGCGCACCGTGCAGCACCAGCACCGGCTGGCCGCTGGGCAGCTTGGCCACCTCGCAGCTGCGCCAGGTCATCGGCATGCGCATGCCCAGGCCCACGGCCTTGCTGAAGGCCTCCTTGGCGGAGAAGCGGGTCGCGAGGTAGCGCACGCCGCGCTCCGGCCAGCGCGCCGTGCGGCTGCGCCAGGTGGCGAATTCGCCTTCGGCGAGGATCTTGCGGGCGAAGCGGTCGCCATGTTTTTCCAGCGACTCGCGGATGCGGCGCACGTCGCAGACGTCGGTGCCGATGCCGTACACCATGCGGGACCGCCGGCCTTCAGGCGAACGCCGCGTCGATGCGGGCCAGGTAGGCCTTGACCGTCGCTTCGTAGCCGAGCTCCAGCGCATCGGAGATCAGGGCATGGCCGATCGAGACCTCCTGCACGCCGGGCACGGCGCGAAGGAAATCGGTGAGGTTGTCGCGGTTGAGGTCATGTCCCGCATTCACGCCCAAGCCGGCCGCCTGGGCCGCGCGGGCCGCCTCGGCGAAGCTGCCCAGCACTTCGTCCTGCCGCACCGTGCCCCAGGCCCGCGCATAGCTCTCGGTGTACAGCTCCACGCGATCGGCGCCGACTTCGCGTGCCGCCGCCATCAGCTCCGGGCGCGGGTCCATGAACAGGCTCACCCGCACGCCGAGGGAGCGCGCTTCCTGCACCACCGGCCGCAGCCTCTGCGCATCGGCGGGGAACTCCCAGCCGTGGTCGCTGGTGAACTGGCCTTCCGTGTCGGGCACGAAGGTGCACTGGTGCGGACGCAGCAGCCGCACGTGTTCCATGAGGTTGTGGAACGGATTGCCCTCGATGTTGAACTCGGCGCCCGCGTGGTGACCGACCAGCTCGCTCAACGCGGGCACGTCGTCGCCGCGGATGTGGCGGCCGTCGGGCCGGGGATGGACCGTGATGCCGTGCGCGCCGGCCTGCAGGCAGATCGACGCGGCGCGGACCACGCTGGGGATGCCCAGGTGGCGCGTGTTGCGCACCAGCGCGACCTTGTTCAGGTTGACGGAGAGCGCCGTCTTGGAAGCGGTCATAGCGATTGGAGATCCAGCATCAGCTGCCGGGTGCGCAGCGTGGCGACGCCGCAATGGTAGTGCAGCAGGTGGCGCAGCTGCGGCTTCAGCTCGGCCATCGACGCCGCCGCGCGCAGGGTGGCGCCGAAGGGCGCGGGATCATCGAGCGCCGCCTGCAATTGCAGCCAGTCGGCGCCGGCCAGGCCGGGCCGGTCCGGCGCGGTTTCGGCCAGCCCTCCCTCCGGCTGCAGCGAGTAGCGGACCTGCGGCTGCAGCGCCGCCAGCGTGGCGGTCTGGATGTCGAGGGCGGGCAGCAGCCCCACTTCGCGCAGCAGGAGCAGTTCGAACGCGCGCAGCGCCGGCTGCAGCGCCTCGCCGTGCTCGGACGCCAGGACGCGCACCGCCTGCGCGTACGCGTCGAACAGGCGCGGATGCGGATCGTCGCGGGCCAGCAGCCGCAGCAGCAATTCGTTGACGTAGTAGCCCGACAGCAGTGCGTCGCCGGTGGGCATCACCTGCCCGCCGACCCACTCCGCCGACTTGAGCGCGCGGATCTCGGCGTCGCCGCCGAAGGCCAGGCGCAGGGGCTGCAGCGGCAGCAGCACGGGACGGAAGTTGGAGCTGGGACGCTTGGCCCCGCGTGCCACCAGCGCCACCCGCCCGTGGTGGCGCGAGAACACCTCGAGGATCAGGCTGGATTCGCTCCAGTCGTAGCGGTGGAGGACGAAGGCCGGTTCATCGGAGATCCGCTTATTCGTAGCCAAAGCTGCGCACCCGTGCCTCGTCATCGGCCCAGCCGGCTCGCACCTTGACCCACAGCTCGATGAAGACCTTGGCGCCGAGCAGCTTCTCCAGCTCCACGCGGGTTTCCGTGCCGATGCGTTTGAGCCGCTCGCCCTTGTCGCCGATGACCATGGCCTTGTGGCTGTCGCGCTCGACCACGATGGTGGCGGCGATCTTCACGAAGCGGCCATGCTGCGGGCTCGGCTCCTCCTCGAACTTGTCCACCACCACGGTCGAGGTGTAGGGCAGCTCCTCGCCGGTGAGGCGGAACAGCTTCTCGCGCACGGTTTCGCCCGCGAGGAACTTCTCGCTGCGGTCGGTAAGCTCGTCCTCCGCGTACCACCAGGGCTGCTCGGGAAGGTACTTGCCGCAGATCGCGAACAGTCGCTCGATGTCCTTCGGGTTCTTGGCCGACATCGGCACGAACTCGGCGAACGCATGGCGCTCCTGCATGTCGCGCAGCCAAGGCGCGAGCTCCGCGCGGCGGTGCACCTGGTCCAGCTTGTTGGCCACGAGCACGGCCGGCACGCCCGGCTGCAGCAGCGACAGCACCTTGGCATCGCCGAGCGTGAAGCGCCCGGCCTCGACGACGAACAGCACCAGGTCCACGTCGCCCACCGCGCCCATCACGGTCTTGTTGAGGGACCGGTTCAAAGCCTTCGCATGACGCGTCTGGAAACCCGGCGTGTCCACGAAGATGAATTGCGTCGCCCCGATCGTGCGGATGCCGGTGATGCGATGGCGGGTGGTCTGCGCCTTGCGCGAGGTGATGCTGATCTTCTGTCCCACCAGCGCGTTGAGCAGGGTCGACTTGCCGACGTTGGGCTTGCCGACGATGGCGATCACGCCGCAGCGCTGCGTGGCGGCGGCGGTGGCTTTGCCGGCCTCTTGCGGGCCGGCCGGATCCTGCTCCTGCGGGTTCATTTCTGCCTGGATTTCAGCGTCTGCAGCATGGCGGCCGCGGCCGCCTGCTCGCCCGCCCGGCGCGAGGGACCGATGCCGCGCTCGGTGGCGCCCAGCTCCGGGATCTCGCACTCCACGTCGAAGGTCTGCTTGTGGGCGGCGCCCAGCACGCCCGCGACGCGGTAGACGGGGAGCTTCATTTTGCGTCCCTGCAGCCATTCCTGCAGTTCGGTCTTCGGGTCCTTGGCCGCGGCTTGCATGCCGGGGTTGATCTCGACGTCACGGTAGAGCCGGTGGACCAGCGCCTCGGCCGCGTCGTAGCCGGCGTCGAGGTGGACGGCGCCAATCACCGCCTCCAGTGCGTCGGCCAGGATGGACGGCCGGCGCTGCCCGCCGGAGCGGGCCTCGCCCTCGCCCAGCTTCAGCACGTCCGACAAGCCGAGGCCTGCCGCGATCTGGTGCAGGGTTTCCTGCTTGACGAGGTTGGCGCGCACGCGGGAGAGGTCGCCTTCGGGCAAGGCGCCGAGCCGCTCGTAGAGCATGGCCGCGACGGCCAGGTTGAGGACCGAATCGCCCAGGAACTCCAGGCGCTCGTTGTGTTCGGAGGAGAAACTGCGATGCGTCAGCGCTCGCGCCAGCAGCTTCGGTTGCGAGAAGCGGTGCTGCAGCCGCGCCTGCAGGGCGGCAAGGACGGACGCATCACCATCCAAGACGCTACTTGCCCGGGTTGGTCTGGTGGACGTACTTGAGCAGCAGGTACGCGGGGCCGAACATGTGGATCTGCTTGTCGTAGGCGACCTTGAGCACCGTGCGGTCGTTGACCTTCACGATCTCCAGGTCCTTGCCGTCGACCGACTTGATGTCGTCGATGTTCGCGGACCTGTTGAAGGCCGAGCGCACGTCCTGCGGGGTGCCCGCGTCCTTGGCCCTCTCCATCGCCTTCACCACCGCCTGGAATTCCAGCATGCTGGGAACGGCCTGCGCCACCAGCACGCCGAGCGCCGCCAGCACGGCCATGACGATGATGAATCCGAAGAAGGAAATGCCGGCCTGCCGGGCCCTGGAACCATGCTTCATTTCTACCCCTCGCTCCTGCCTTGAGAAATCTCTTTATTCGAAGGAACCGATCCGCCCCAGGTCGCCGAAATTCATCCAGATGAGGAACGCCTTGCCGACGATGTTGCGGTCCGGAACGAAACCCCAGAACCGCGAGTCGAGCGAGTTGTCCCGGTTGTCCCCCATCATGAAGTAGTGCCCTGGCGGCACCTTGCATACGACACCCTCGACACTGTAGCGGCAATTCTCCTTGTAGGGGAAGTCCTCCGCCCCCGGGATGAACGCGGGTCTGTCGTCATCGTTCAACACTCGATAGGACTTGCTACCCAGGGACTCGGCGAACTGGCGCGAATAGCGCATCGAGTCCTCGTCGAAGAAGTCGGACATCGGCTGGCGCGGGACCGGCTGGCCGTTCACCGTGAGACGTTTGTTCAGGTATGCGATCTCGTCGCCCGGCACGCCGACCACGCGCTTGATGTAGTCGAGGCTCGGCTTGGGCGGGTAGCGGAACACCATCACGTCGCCGCGCGTGGGAGGCGTGCCGTCGGTGATGCGCGTGTTGAGCACCGGCAGCCGCAGCCCGTAGGTGAACTTGTTGACCAGGATCAGGTCGCCCACCAGCAGCGTGGGGATCATGGACCCGGAAGGAATCTTGAACGGCTCGAAGAGGAACGAGCGCAGCACGAAGACGGCCACGATCACGGGGAACAGCCCTGCGGTCCAGTCCAGCCACCACGGCTGCATCAGCAGCTTCTGGCGGGTCTGCTCCACGTCCGGTCCGTCGACCTGCGTGATGCCCTGGGCGGCCAGCTGGGTGCGCCGCTCCTGCGCCTGGACCGCCACGCCTTCGGCCACGCGGCGGCGCTGCGGCAGGAACCAGAACCGCTCGGCGACCCAGTAGGCACCGGTGACCACGGTGGCCAGGAAAAGCAGCAGCGCGAAATTGCCTTCGACGAAGCCCAGGTACCAGGCGCCCGCATACCCGGCGAAGGCCGCGAGCACCGCGGCTGTCAGGATCGGCATCACCGTCCTATTCCTCGACTTGCAGGATGGCGAGGAAAGCTTCCTGGGGGACTTCGACCGAGCCGATCTGCTTCATTCTTTTCTTGCCTGCCTTCTGTTTTTCGAGGAGCTTGCGCTTGCGGGTGATGTCGCCGCCGTAACATTTTGCCAGCACGTTCTTGCGCAGCGCCTTGACGGTCTCGCGGGCGATGACGTTGGCGCCGATGGCCGCCTGGATGGCCACGTCGAACATCTGCCGGCTGATGATCTCGCGCATCTTGGCCACCACCGCCCGGGCGCGGTACTGGGCCTGGCTGCGGTGCACGATGATCGACAGCGCATCGATGCGGTCACCGTTGAGCAGGATGTCGACCTTCACCACGTCGGACGCGCGGTACTCCTTGAACTCGTAGTCCATCGACGCGTAGCCGCGGCTGACGGACTTCAGCTTGTCGAAGAAGTCCAGCACGATCTCGCCCAGCGGCAGCTCATAGGTGAGCATCACCTGCCGGCCGTGGTAGGCCATGTTGATCTGCAGTCCGCGCTTCTGGTTGGCCAGCGTCATCACCGGGCCGACGTATTCCTGCGGCATGTACAGGTGCACCGTCACGATCGGCTCGCGGATCTCCTCGATGCGGCCCTGCTCCGGCATCCTGGACGGGTTCTCGACCATGATCACCTCGCCGTCGCCCTTCACGACCTGGTAGACGACGCTCGGGGCGGTGGTGATCAGGTCCTGGTCGAACTCGCGTTCGAGGCGCTCCTGCACGATCTCCATGTGCAGCAGGCCCAGGAAGCCGCAGCGGAAACCGAAGCCCAGCGCCTGGCTCACCTCGGGCTCGTAGCGCAGCGAGGAATCGTTGAGCTTGAGCTTCTCCAGCGCGTCGCGAAGGCTGTCGTACTGGTTGGCCTCGGTGGGATACAGGCCCGCGAACACCTGCGGCTGGATCTCCTTGAAGCCGGGCAGCGGTTCGGTTGCCGTGAACGCGGCGCCGCCGGTCCCCGCCTTGACCATGGTGACGGTGTCGCCCACCTTGGCCGCCTGCAGTTCCTTGATGCCCGCGATGATGTAGCCGACTTCGCCGGCCTGCAGCGAGTCGCGCTGGACGTTGGCCGGCGTGAACACGCCGAGCTGGTTGGCTTCGTACGTCGCTTCTGTGGCCATCAGCTTGATGCGATCGCCCTTGGCAAGGCGGCCGTCGACGACGCGCACGAGCATCACCACGCCCACGTAGCTGTCGAACCAGCTGTCGACGATCATCGCGCGCAGCGGGCCGTCGGGATTGCCGCGCGGCGCCGGCACCCTGGCGACGATCGCCTCGAGGATCTCGTCGATGCCCATGCCGGTCTTGGCGGAACAGGGGATCGCCTGCGACGCATCGATGCCGATCACGTCCTCGACCTCCGCCTTGGCGTTCTCGGGATCGGCCTGCGGCAGGTCCATCTTGTTCAGCACCGGCAGCACCTCGACGCCGAGGTCGAGCGCCGTGTAGCAGTTGGCGACGGTCTGCGCTTCGACGCCCTGGCTCGCGTCCACCACCAGCAGCGCGCCCTCGCATGCGGACAGCGAGCGACTCACTTCATACGAGAAGTCGACATGGCCCGGCGTGTCGATCAGGTTCAGGTTGTAGACGCTTCCATCGCGGGCCGTGTACTGCAATGCGGCGGTCTGCGCCTTGATGGTTATCCCACGCTCTTTTTCGAGATCCATCGAGTCGAGGACCTGCTCTTCCATCTCGCGGTCGGAGAGTCCTCCGCAACGCTGGATCAGTCGATCGGCGAGCGTCGACTTGCCGTGGTCGATGTGCGCAATGATCGAAAAATTTCTGATGTGATTCATCAACGGGAACGCTTAAGTGATTGATTCATCTGGGCGAACCCAAAGAAAAAAGGGCGCGTCGAGTGGCGACGCGCCCTGAACCAACAATCTATGGCAACTGCGATAGTTGGAGCTTCATTGTAGGCAAAAAGCCCGGCACGTACAGCCGACGGTCCGCCGCAAAAGGCCCGTTGCAGCCCCACAACGAGAAATTCATCCACAGGATATCAACAGAATGCGAAGGGGGTGTGCAGGACAACTTGTGGGCGATCTGTGGATCAGCAGGCGCCCGGTCCGAGGCATCCCGTATGGTGGACTTTCGGACCTTCGTTATGCGTAAAAGCCGCCCTGACGGGAGCGGATTCTATCCATTTGGAGGGGTCGGCCTCGCCAGGAAGTTAGCGGACGCCAACCGGAAGGGCTCAGCTTTCCGAAAGAAAAAAATATTGTCGAGTTGCATCGCGCCTCCTCCAATCGCGCAAAAGCCCCGACCCGCGTACGGGTTCGGGGCTCCTGGACGGTCTGGATCAGCGGGCCGGCCGGATCAGCAGGTAGGTCGCCAGCTCGCCCCGGCGCAGCAGGACGGGAATCGGCTTGGTGCGATCGGCCTTGCCGACCGCGGCATCGAACTCGCGCACGTTGCTGATCTCGGTGTTGCCGATCTGCAGGATCACGTCGCCTTCGCGGATGCCCGCGCGTGCAGCGGTCTCGGCAACGCCCTCGACCCGCACGCCGCCCTTCACCTTGAGCTCCTTCTTCTGCGCCTCGGTGAGTTCAGCCACCGCGAGACCGAGCGACTGCGCCGCGGGTGAGCCGCCCTTGGGCTTGTCATCGGGCGCCTGCGCGCGGCGCACCGGCTTCTCCGCCTCGAACTCGGCAATCTGCACGTTCAGGTCGCGCGAGCCGCCGCGGCGGAACACCGTGATCGTCGAGCGCGTGCCCGGCTTGGTGTTGCCGACCATGCGCGGCAGGTCCGTGGCCTTGTCGATCTGCTGGCCGTTGAACTTGGTGATGATGTCGCCGGCCTCGACGCCGGCCTTGTCCGCTGGCGAACCGGGTTCGACGCTGCGCACCAGCGCGCCCTGCGGCTTGCCAAGGCCGATCGATTCGGCGACGTCCTTGGTGACCTGGTCGATCTGCACGCCGATGCGCCCGCGCGAGACGCGGCCGTTCGGGCCGCGCAGCTGGTCGGCCACGCGGATGGCCTCGTCGATCGGGATCGCGAACGAGATGCCCATGAAGCCGCCCGAGCGCGAATAGATCTGGCTGTTGATCCCCACCACCTCGCCGCGCAGGTTGATCAGCGGGCCCCCGGAATTGCCGGGGTTGATCGCCACGTCGGTCTGGATGAACGGCAGGTAGTCGCCCGTGTCGCGCGCCTTCGCGCTGACGATGCCGGCGGTGACGGTGTTCTCGAGACCGAAGGGCGAGCCGATGGCCATCACCCACTCGCCCACCTTGAGCTTGCTGACGTCGCCGATCTTCACGAACGGCAGGCCGCCCGCGTCGATCTTGATGACGGCCACGTCGGTGCGCTTGTCCGGCGTGCCGACCACCTTGGCCTTGAACTCGCGCTTGTCCGGCAGCGTGACGAGCACTTCTTCGGCGCCTTCGACCACGTGCGCATTGGTCATCACGTAGCCGTCGGCCGTGATGATGAAGCCGGAACCCACGCCGCGCGGGCGCTCGCGCTGCTCGTCATCGGGCGCGGAGCGCGGGCCGCGGGGCACGTTGGGCATGGGCTGACCGAAGAAGCGGCGGAAGAACTCCTGCATCTCCTCGTCCATCTGCGGACCCTGCGACGAACTGCGGGCGCGTTCCATCGTGCGGATGTTCACCACCGCCGGGCCGACCTGCTCCACCAGGTCGACGAAGTCGGGCAGGCCGGTGCGCGGCTGCGGGGCGGACTGCGCGAGCGCCGGGGCGGCAGGCAGCAGCACCGCGCCGCCCGCGGCCACCGCCAGCACGCCGGCGAGCGCATGGCTGCGCAGCGAATTCCAATGGATGCGGATCATGGGGACCTCTTCCTTCGACAGCTGAACCTCAGACTCAGAACCGTACGCGGCCGGATTGGTTCACTCGGCCGCGGCACGCCCGAAGATGGGGACTCACCGGCGCCGCTCAAGGTTCTGCGCGAAAGCCTTGAGCGTCTGGGCGGGAACTTCCCCGACCACCGTCAGCCACCAACCCTCGACGCGGCGCGCGAGCGTGTGGGTGGCGCCGCTGGCGAACAGGCCTTCCTGCAGGTGCCGCTGGCTGTCGTAGGGCTCGACGAACAGCGACACGGCGGCCAGCCCATCCGAAAAGATCCAGTGGATGCTGCCCTCGGGCGCACCCGGCGCCGCGACGCGCTTGTAGCAGCTCATCGGCTTGAAGCCGGCCACTGCGGACTTCATGGCCCAGCCTTCCGCGGCAGGGTCGGTCTTGACCGCATTGGCGCGCTCCACGCGCCAGCCTTGCGGCGTCTGCATCATCTGCGCCAGCCGGTCGGCCCGCACCGGCGCATCGAGCTGCAGTTCGGAGAACGCCGCCTGCTCGAGCACCTTGCCCTCGGCGTCCAGCGTCTGCAGCTTGACCACCAGGCCGGATCGCTTCTCGCTCCACACGCGGTAGCCGAACCGCAGCGCATCCTTGGGCGCGAGCTGGACCACGTCGGCGTCGAAACCCGCCACGCGATCGTTGCCCAGGCGGCGGGCTGAATAGAACTCGGGGATCGACGTATCGGAGGACTGCAGGAGGTGCGGGAACTGTCCGAGCGAATCGTGCTTCTCCGCGCGCACCACGCGGTGCTCCGGCAGGAAGGTCAGCACTTCGTCGTTGCGGCGGATGGTCGAACGCGGCGCGCCGGACAAGACTTCGACGCGCTCGACCTGCTGCGCCGCATCTCCCGAATGCCAGATGCGGGCGCTGGACAGCGCGCCGCCGCTGGAGGACACCACGAAGGTTCCGACGTAGCTGCGCAGGCGCGAGGCGTCCTGCATGCGCATGAGCCACTCGTTGACGCTGCGCTCCGGAACCAGGGGTGCGGAGGCGCCCTTCGATTGCGCCGAAGCGGCGCCTGCCAGCGCGTAGAGCGCGAGCAGGCACGTCCCGGCGGCGGCTCGCAACGGGGGCAAGGTCATCCGCATGGTCAGCGGGCCGGCCCTTCGAAGGTGGCGCTGCGCAGGAATCCCGAGGGCATCTGCAGCGCCGAGGCGCCGCCGAACTGGCGGTGCGCCGCCAGCATCTCATCGAGCTTGGGGTCGCGGATCATCACGCGGGGCTCGGTCCTGGCGACGAGGGTGCCCGCTTCGCTCGCAGAAGCTTGCTGCGGCGCGGCAACCAGCTGCTGCACCGGGCCGGTGGGAGAGCCCGCCGCGCCGAGCATCGACCAGCCGACAGCGGCGAAGGCTGCGACCGAAGCCACGCCGGCGACCATCTTCCAGCGGAAGGCGCCATCGTTTGCCGCCGGCTCCTGGGAATTGCGCACCGCGATCGGCGGCAGCGTGGCCGCCTGCGGCCGCGCGCCGGCCTGCTCCTGCGCGAGCCGGGCCGATAGCTTCTGGAGGAACGGCGCCGCGGACGCGCCGCGGGCCAACTCGCCCGAACGCAGCACGTCACCGATGAGGTGGTAGGCGTGCCAGGTGTCCAGCGCCTCGCGGCCGCTGCACGCCTGCATGGCGCGCGCGAACGCGTCGCCTCGCAGCTGGCCGTCGGCCAGCGCGGAAATCAGTTCTTTGTCTTGCATCGTGTCGTCCATCGCAACCACCTCGCGACTACCAGCGCTTGCCCGACTGGTTCTCCAGCAGGGGCTTGACCTTGGCCGAAATCGCCTCGCGGGCGCGAAAGATGCGCGATCGGACGGTGCCGATCGGGCAGTTCATCGCCTCCGCGATCTCCTCGTAGCTCAGCCCTTCGATCTCGCGCAGCGTGACGGCCTGCCGCAATTCCTCGGGCAACGCCTCCATGGCCGAGTTGACCGTGGCGGCGATTTCCTTGGCGGCGAGCACCGTCTCCGGCGTTTCCGGGCTGGTTAGTTCGTTCTCCACCGAGGAAGTTTCATCGTCGTCGTCGCCGCCGCGAAGCGCACTCTCGGAAACCAGCGGATCGCGCTTCAGGTCGACCAGGGCCTTCTTGGCGGTGTTGACGGCTATCCGGTACAGCCAGGTGTAGAACTGCGCCTCGCCGCGGAACTGGCCAAGGGCCCGCCAGGCCCGGATGAAGGTTTCCTGCGCGATGTCTTCGACCAGGTCCGAGTCGCGCACCATGCGCCCGATCAGCCTTTCGATCCGGCGTTGGTACTTCAGTACCAGCAGTTCGTAGGCGCGCTGGTCGCCGGCCACGGCGCGCGCCACCAGCATCTGGTCGGAGTCGGCGGCGGGAGGCGCGGGGGCGGGCGGGCTCTGGGTCATGGTGTGGCCGAAGGCGGCTCGGCCCGGGGCGGCGCCTCAGGGTTGGCGCGGGAATATACCGCACGGCGCAGCGCGTCCCAGCGCGATGGAAGGCGGGCGCGCTCGACCCATATCCAGCGGGTTCGTCCCTGCGCGTTCCAACGCAACAGCAGCACCGACTGCAGGTCCAGGACGACCTGCACAGCCCCCGCTTCCACCCCCGGCCCCGCCGCCGACCAGGACCATGCGGCCGAGTCCCAGGCCAGCAGTCCCGCTTCCTGCCGCCGCCACCACGCGCCCGCCCAGCAGCCGCAGGCGATGCATGCGGCTGCGGCCACCGCGAGACGCGCAGGCGATGCGCCGTGCCACGCGAATGCGATGACGCCTGCGAGTCCAAGCAGCCAGGCCGCCGTCAGAAGCGCACCCGCAAAAAGCGAACGCCCCACCGGATAACTCACCGATGGGGCGCCGTGCATGGGATGGCTTTGCAGGTTGGCCGGATCAGACCCGCTTGAAAACCAGCGTGCCGTTGGTGCCGCCGAAACCGAAGTTGTTCTTCACCGCGAAGTTCACCTTGCGGTCACGCGCGGTGTTGGCGCAGTAGTCCAGGTCGCATTCGGGGTCCTGGTTGAAGATGTTGATCGTGGGCGGCACCTTCTGGTGGTGCACGGCCAGCACGGTGAACACCGACTCGATCCCGCCCGCGCCGCCCAGCAGGTGGCCGGTCATGGACTTGGTGGAGCTGACGACGATCTTCTTCGCGTGGTCGCCCAGCGCGGCCTTGATCGCATTCGTCTCGTTCAGGTCGCCCAGCGGCGTGGACGTGCCGTGCGCATTGAGGTAGTCGACCTCGTCGGCGTTGATGCCGGCATTGCGCAGCGCACCGACCATGGCGCGGCGCGGGCCGTCGATATCGGGCGCCGTCATGTGGTACGCATCGGCGGACATGGCGAAGCCGACCAGCTCGGCGTAGATCTTCGCGCCGCGCGCCTTGGCGTGTTCGTATTCCTCCAGCACCACCACGCCGCCGCCTTCGCCCAGCACGAAGCCGTCGCGGTCCTTGTCCCAAGGGCGCGAAGCCGTCTTGGGATCGTCGTTGCGGGTGGACAGCGCGCGCGACGCCGCGAAGCCGCCGATGCCCAGAGGCGACACGGAAGACTCGGCGCCGCCGCAGACCATCACGTCGGCGTCGCCGCTCTCGATCATGCGAGCCGACAGGCCGATCGCATGCAGGCCCGTCGTGCAGGCCGTGACCACCGCGATGTTCGGCCCCTTGAATCCGTACTTGATCGACACGTGCCCCGAGATCATGTTGATGATCGAGGCGGGGACGAAGAAGGGAGAGACGCGGCGCGGGCCGCGGCTGGTGAGTTCGGCGTGGGTCTGCTCGATCATCGGCAGGCCGCCGATGCCGGCGCCGATGTTGACGCCGATGCGCTCGGCCAGCTCGGCCGGAAGCGCTTCACCCGAGGGCAGGCCGCTGTCGGCCACCGCCTGGCAGGCCGCCGCCAGCCCGAGGTGGATGAACCGGTCCATGTGCCGGGCTTCCTTCTCGGGGATGTAGTCCGCGATGTTGAAGCCCTTGACCTCGCCGGCGAAGCGGCAGGCGAAGTTGGCCGCGTCGAACTGCGTGATGAAGTCGATGCCGGGCTTGCCCGCCAGCAGGTTGCCCCACGATTCGGCGACCGTGTTGCCGACGGGGCTGACGCAGCCCAGGCCGGTGACGACGACTCGGCGACGGCTCATTGTCGTATCAGGCCTTCTGGTGCGCGTTGGCGTAATCGATGGCGTTCTGCACGGTGGTGATCTTCTCGGCGTCCTCGTCCGGGATCTCGATGCCGAACTCGTCCTCCAGCGCCATCACCAGCTCGACCGTGTCAAGGGAGTCGGCGCCCAGGTCGGCCACGAAGGCCTTCTCGTTCGTCACCTGCGACTCCTCCACGCCGAGTTGCTCGGCGATGATCTTCTTGACACGTGCTTCGATATCGCTCATGGGTTCCCTCTGGGGGTTGTTGAATGAATCCGCGATTTTAGCTTGGCAGCTTGTTCGCACCGCCGAGCTCGCGCAGGCGGCGCCTGAACGTCAGGCCATGAACATGCCGCCGTTCACGTGCAGTTCCTGCCCCGTGACGTAGCCGGCCTCGCGGGAAGCGAGATAGGCGACGGCGTGTGCGATGTCGGCCGGCTTGCCGAGCTGGCCGAGCGGGATCTGGCCCAGCAGCGCCTTCTGCTGATCCTCGGGCAAGGCGGCCGTCATGTCGGTTTCGATGAAGCCGGGGGCCACGCAGTTGACCGTGATGCCGCGGCTGCCCAGTTCGCGGGCGAGCGCGCGCGTCATGCCCGCGACCCCGGCTTTCGCCGCCGCGTAGTTGGCCTGGCCCGGATTGCCGGATGCGCCCACCACCGATGTGATGTTGACGATGCGGCCGTATCGCTGCTTCATCATCGTGCGCATCACCGCGCGGCTCATGCGAAAGACGGCCTTCAGGTTCGTGTCGATGACCGCGTCCCAGTCCTCGTCCTTCAGGCGCATGGCGAGCATGTCTCGCGTAATGCCGGCGTTGTTCACCAGCACCTGCAGGCCGCCACGCTGCTTGACGATGTCCTCGATCACGGCTTCGGCCGAGGCCGCATCGTTGACGTCAAGGCGAACGCCGCGGCCGCCCTGCGCCTGAAGCGCCAGCGTGATCTTGCCCGCGCCGTCATCGGTGGTCGCGGTGCCGATCACCGTGGCGCCGCGCTGCGCAAGTTCCTGGGCGATGGCGGCACCAATGCCGCGCGATGCACCGGTGACCAGCGCGACCTGCCCCTTCAAAGTTTCCATGCTCATTGCAGCAGTCCCTTGGCTTCGGCCAGGCTGGCCGGGTCGTACACCGCCCCGGCGGCCAGCGCCGGGTCGATGCGCTTGCAAAGTCCCTGCAGCACCTTGCCGGGCCCGCACTCCAGCACGACCTGCACGCCGCGCGCCTGGATCGCCTTGATGCAGTCCACCCAGCGCACCGGGCCGAACGCCTGTTCGTACAGCGCGTTGCGGATGCGGCCGGGTTCGCTCTCCACTTTCGCTTCGATGTTGTTCACCACCGGGATCGTCGGCGCGTTGAAAGCGACCTGCGCCAGCCGCTCGCGCAGGCGATCCGCCGCCGGCTTCATCAGGCTCGAGTGGAACGGCGCGGACACCGGCAGCGGCAGCGCGCGCTTGGCGCCCTTGGCCTTCAGCACCTCGCAGGCCTTGTCCACCGCCTCCTTGCTGCCGGCGATCACCGTCTGCGCGGGATCGTTGAAGTTCACCGCCTCCACGACTTCCATCGTGTTGGTGCCGAACGTGCGCTGCGCTTCGGCGCAGCCCTCGACCACCTTCTGGGCGTCCAGGCCGAGGATGGCCGCCATTGCGCCCTCGCCCACCGGCACTGCCTCCTGCATCGCCTGGGCGCGGAATCGCACCAGCGGCGCAGCGTCGGCAAGGCTCAGCACGCCTGCCGCGACGAGCGCCGAATACTCGCCCAGCGAATGGCCCGCCACCACGGCCGGCTCCACACCGCCTTCGGCGATCCAGGCGCGGTAGGCCGCCACACCGGCCGCCAGCATGACGGGCTGCGTGTTGGTGGTGAGCGCGAGGGCTTCCTTCGGGCCTTCCTTGATGAGGCGGCCGACGTCTTCGCCGAGCGCGTCGGACGCCTGCGCAATCACTTCGCGGACCGCCGGGTGATCGCCCCAGGCGTCCAGCATGCCCACGGCCTGCGAGCCCTGGCCGGGAAAGACAAATGCGAACGGTTTCATCTTGCGTGCCTGCCGTCGAGGGGAATGAAAAGAGAGATGAAGCGGGCGCGCGGGCTAGAAGTCCAGCAGCACCGCGCCCCAGGTGAAGCCGCCGCCGACGCCTTCGAGCATCAGCGTGTCGCCCTTGCGCACCTTGCCCTGCCGCACCGCCGCGTCGAGCGCCAGCGGGATCGAGGCCGCCGAGGTGTTGCCGTGCTGGTCCACCGTGACGACCAGCTTGTCCAGCGGAAGCTTCAGCTTCTTCGCCGTGCCCTGCATGATCCGGATGTTGGCCTGGTGCGGGATCAGCCAGTCGATGTCGGCGTCCGTGCGGCCGGCCTTGGCCAGCGTGGCGCGTGCGGCGTCTTCCAGCACGCCGACGGCGAGCTTGAACACGGCCTGGCCGTCCATCTTCAGGAAAGGATCGCCCAGCACCTTGCCGCCGGCGACCGTGCCGGGTACGCAGAGGATGCCGACATGCTTGCCGTCCGCATGCAGTTCGGTCGCCAGGATGCCGGGCGTCTCCGATGCTTCGAGCACCACCGCGCCGGCGCCGTCGCCGAACAGCACGCAGGTCGTGCGGTCCTTGAAGTCGAGGATTCGCGAGAACACCTCGGAGCCGACCACGAGCGCGCGCCTGGCGCTGCCGGTCTTGATCATCGCGTCGGCCACGGTGAGCGCGTACACGAAGCCGCTGCACACCGCCTGCACGTCGAACGCGGGACAGCCCGCGATGCCGAGCTTGTTCTGCAGGATGCAGGCCGCCGAGGGGAACACCATGTCGGGCGTGGACGTGGCCACGATGATCAGGTCGATGTCGGCCGGGCCGCAGCCCGCAGCTTCCATCGCATGGCGCGCCGCGTGCGCGGCCAGGTCGCTGGTGGTGACGTCGGGCGCGGCGAAGTGGCGCGCCCGGATGCCGGTGCGTTCCACGATCCACTCGTCCGAGGTTTCGACGCCCTGGACCGCCAGTTCGGCGGTGAGGTCGGCGTTGGTCACGCGGCGCGGCGGAAGGTAGCTGCCGGTGCCGGTGATGCGCGAGTAACGGCTCATTCGGAAGCGATCGCCTCGGCCGGCTGCGGTTCCGCGGGAGACCCGGCCAGCAGGGGCCGGGCGTGTGCGATGCGGGCCTGGACGCGATCGAGCAGGTTGTTTCGGGCTGCATCATACGCCCGGGCCAATGCCTGGCTGAACGCGAAAGCATCGGCGGAGCCGTGGCTCTTGAACACGAGGCCGCGGAGTCCCAACAATGCCGCGCCGTTGTAGCGGCGATAGTCCACGCGGTTCTTGAAGGACGACAGCACGGGGTAGGCGATCAGGGCCGCGAGCCGGGTCAGCAGGTTGCGCGAGAACTCCTCGCGCAGGAAGCCGCCGATCATGCCGGCCAGGCCCTCGCTGGTCTTCAGGGCCACGTTGCCGACGAAACCGTCGCAGACCACGATGTCGGTGGTGCCCTTGAAGATGTCGTTGCCCTCCACGTTGCCGTGGAAGTTGAGGTCGCCGGCCGCGGCGGCCGAGCGCAGCAGTTCGCCGGCGCGCTTGATGACCTCGCTGCCCTTGATGATCTCCTCGCCGATGTTCAGCAGGCCGACGCTGGGCTGTTCCTGGTTCTTCAGTGCGGCGACCAGGGCCGAGCCCATGACGGCGAACTGCAGCAGGTGCTGCTCGGTGCAATCGACGTTGGCGCCCAGATCGAGCACCGTGGTGGCGCCACCTTTCGCGTTGGGAAGCGGGTACGCGATCGCCGGGCGGTCGATGCCGTCGACGGTCTTGAGCAGGTAGCGCGCAAGCGCCATCAAAGCGCCGGTGTTGCCGGCGGACACCGCCGCCTGGGCCTTGCCTTCCTTGACCTGCTGGATCGCCACGCGCATGGACGAATCCTTCTTGCGGCGCAGCGCCACCTCGACGGCGTCGTCCATCGCCACCACCTCGGAGGCGGGCACGTGCGTGGCGCGCGGGTGGTTGAAGGATCCCAGCGCATCGCCGCCCACCAGCAGCAGTCGGGCTTCGGGATGCTCGTCCAGGAACCGGCGGCAGGCCGGCAGCGTCACCGCCGGCCCGTGGTCGCCCCCCATGCAATCGACGGACAGGATCGTCATGTCCTCAAATGTAGAGCTTGGCGCGTGGCCGATCCGCTACGCTTGCTGCGGCCGGAAAAAAGGCCCGGGCTGCGCAGGCAGCGGCGGGCCTTCTCTTGCCGCGATGCTCGCCGCGGCGTTGCATCCGCGACGTCGATCAGGCGTCGTTCTTGGTCTTGAGCACCTTGCGGCCACGGTAGAAGCCGGTCGGGCTGATGTGGTGGCGCAGGTGGGTTTCGCCGGTGGTGGGTTCCACCGCGATGCCGGG
The DNA here is from genome assembly GCF_004682015.1 of Ramlibacter henchirensis. NCBI lineage: Bacteria > Pseudomonadati > Pseudomonadota > Betaproteobacteria > Burkholderiales > Comamonadaceae > Ramlibacter > Ramlibacter henchirensis. Next base: position 355,842 of record NZ_SMLM01000002.1, read on the forward strand.
CACCGTCAGCGCGTTGTGCGAACGATGCATGCCCCGCTTGGAGGGCGACTTCTTGTTTTGCTGGACGGCCATGCCGGGGCTCCTGGAGTTGCGTGGCGCCGCGGAAAGCCGCTCTGGCGCTGTTGATCGGGTGGGTGGGATTGCGCGGGCGCACTATGCAAGTGCCACCGGCGCGAAGCCCGCCATTATAGACGATCCGCGCCGGGCTAGCCCTTGCCGCCCTTGAGCACCTTCAGGGCGGCGAACGGATTCTCCGCCGGGGCCGCTTCCTCGAAGCCAGGATCGGCCGCCGAGAATTGCACCGGCTCCGGGCAGACCTCGTGCCGGGGCACGGCCGGCACTTCCATCAGCAGTTCGTCCTCGACCAGGCCCAGCAGGTCGAAGGCCCGGCTGATCGCCAGCAGGTCTTCCTCGGATTCGTCGTCCTCGGCGGCGGCGGTCTCCTCGTCGGCGACGAAGCGGAACGAGCGCTCCACGGACACGGGAACATCCACCGGTTCCAGGCAGCGCTGGCACGTCAGGGGCATCACCGCCGAAGCAGTGAGGTGCAGCCAGACTTCGGGGTGGACATGGCGGGGATTGAGCAATTCGCCTTGCGCGCTCCATTCCACGGGGCGCTCGGCGCCTCGGCCGCCCGATTCCCCGGACAGGCGCGCGAAGCTGCGCAGTTCGGCCTGGCCGGACAACTCCGCGCCGTCTTCGGCGAACGCCTGCACGTCGAGCCGCTGCGCGTTGAACTGCCGTTTCATCGGGGTCAGTGTAAGAGAATCGCCCCGTGCGAACCCTCATCCTCGGCTCGACTTCCCGCTATCGCCGGGAACTGCTGGGCCGTCTCGGATTGCCTTTCGAAGTGGCCGCGCCCGAGGTGGACGAAACGCCGCGGCCGGGCGAGCCCCCGGCGGAGCTTGCGCGGCGTCTTGCTCTCGCAAAGGCGCACGACGTCGCGCAGCGCCATCCCGAAGCGGTGGTGATCGGCTCCGACCAGGTGGCCGACCTGGACGGCGAGCCGCTCGGCAAGCCTGGCGATCACGGGCGCGCCACCGCCCAGCTTCGCCGCATGAGCGGACGCACCGTCATCTTCCAGACCGCGGTGGCCGTCGTGTGCCGAAGCTCGGGCCTCGTGCAGCAGGACCTGGCGCCGGTGCGCGTCGAATTCCGCCGGCTTTCTCACGAGGAGATCGAGCGCTACCTGCAGGCCGAGCGGCCGTACGACTGCGCCGGCAGCGCCAAGAGCGAAGGCCTGGGCATCGCGCTGCTCGACGCGATCCACAGCGACGACCCGACGGCCCTGGTCGGCCTGCCGCTGATCCGCACCTGCCGCATGCTGCGCGCCGCCGGGCTGCAGGTGCCCTGATGGCCGGCCCGGGCACGCTGTACCTCGTCCCCGCGCCGCTGGATTTCGGCTGCACAGAGCAGGCGCCGATCACGCAGGTGATGCCGGCGGGCACGCTCGAAGTCGCGGCACGGCTGTCGCACTGGATCTGCGAGAACGCGAAATCGACACGCGCCTATCTCAAGCGCGTCGGCGAAGTCCAGCCGCTCACCCAAGCGCTGCAGTCGCTGTCCCTGCAGGAACTCCCGCGCGATGTGCACAAGAAGGGCGACCACGCCGGCGGCTTCGATGCGAAGCCGCTGCTCGCCCCCGCGCTCGACGGGCACGACATCGGTCTCGTGAGCGAAGCGGGCATGCCGGCGATCGCCGATCCGGGCTCCTCGGTCGTGCGCGCGGCGCACGAGCTTGGCCTGCGCGTGGTGCCGCTGGTGGGGCCGGTGTCGCTGGTGCTGGCGCTCGCCGCGGCGGGCCTCAATGGCCAGAATTTCGCCTTCGTCGGCTACCTGCCGCAGCAGCCCGGCCCGCGCGCGCAGCGGATCCGTGAGCTGGAAGCGCTCGCCCTGCGCAGCGGCCAGACCCAGCTGTTCATCGAGACGCCGTATCGCAACGCAGCGCTCTGGCAATCGTTGCTGGAAACGCTGAGGCCGGGCACGCGGCTGGCGGTGGCCACGGGCCTCACGTTGCCGCACGCGCAGGTGGCCTGTCGCACCGCGGCCCAGTGGAAGCAAAAGGCCGGCGGTCCGCCTTCGGACACGCCGGCCGTGTTCCTGATCGGTGTCTAGCGCAGCGCCGGGATCGCGCGCACCGCGCGCATGGCGCCTTCGCCGATCGAAGCGCCGAAGCGCTTGGCCAGGCGCTCGGCCACGTTCTCGCGCCGGGTGTAGTCGACCAGTTCCTCGGCCTTGATCACCTCGCGCGCCACGAAGTCCAGGTTGGCCATCTGGTCGGCCAGACCCAGGTCCACCGCCTGCTGGCCGGTCCAGAACAGTCCGGTGAACAGCTCCGGTCCGTCCTTCAGGCGCTTGCCGCGGCCGGCCTTCACCACGTCGATGAACTGGCGATGGATCTGGTCCAGCATGGCCTGGGCGTGCACGCGGTGCCGCTCGGTCTGCGGGCTGAACGGGTCGAGGAAGCCCTTGTTCTCGCCCGCCGTCATCAGGCGGCGCTCGACGCCCAGCTTGTCCATCACCCCGGTGAATCCGAAGCCATCCATCAGCACGCCGATGCTGCCCACGATGCTGGCCTTGTCCACGTAGATGCGATCGGCGCCGGCGGCGATGTAGTACGCCGCGGAAGCGCAGGCCTCCTCCACCACCGCATACACCGGCTTGTTGTACTTGGCCCTGAGCCGCTTCATCTCGTCGTTGACGATGCCGGCCTGCACCGGGCTGCCGCCGGGCGAGTTGATCAGCAGGACGATCCCCTGCGCGCCCGGGTCCTCGAACGCCGCGCGCATGGCGGCGACGATGAATTCGGCGCTCGCGTCCGAGTCCGACGAGATCTCGCCCTTGACTTCCACCACCGCCGTGTGGGGCAGCGACTTGTCCTTGCCCGCGGCGCCGCGGAAGCCCACGGCCCAGATCAGGAAGATGAAGAACACCAGCCAGGCGAGCCGCGTGAAGTTACGCCAGCGGCGCGCGGCGCGCTGCTCCTTCAGCGTCTCGAACACCAGGCGCTCCATGGTCTCGCGCTCCCAGCCGGGCTTGAGGCCGGAAGTGGCGGAAGGCGGCGCGGGTTCGGGCGTACCGGGAGTCAGCGGGTCGGTCATGTCGGGGGAGTCAGAAGGAGACGGGTTGCAGGTTCCAGTCAGTATGCCAGTGCACCACGCCGTCGCGCTCGCTCAGCTCGATGCGCACAAGCCCGCCGCGGCAGGGGCCGCCCGCACATGCGCCGGTGTCCGGCCGGTACACCGCGCCGTGCGTGGAGCACAGCAGCCACTGCCCGGTGTCGTCGAAGAAGCGGTTGGGCTGCCAGTCCAGTTCCATCGCGACATGCGCGCAACGGTTCAGGTAGGCGTGCACGGAGCCTTTCCAGCGAATCGCGAACGCACGGCATGTGTACCCCCCGTACACGACGTCGAAAGGCACGGCCAGGCCGCCGTCCACGAGGTCCTTGCTGTTGCACAGGGGCACCTGCTCCATGGCGCTCAGGCGTTGGCCAGCAGCCAATCGTGCAGGTCGCGCACGGAATGCGCGATGTGCACCGGACCGAGTTCGTGGAACTCGGCGGGCTCGTGCGCGCCGTAGCTCACGCCCACGCTTGCGCAGCCCGCGTTGCGCGCCATCTCCAGGTCGTGCGTGGTGTCGCCGATCATCAGCGTGCGCCCGGGCTCGGCGCCGGATTCGCGCATCAGTTCGTTGAGCATGCGCGGGTGCGGCTTGCCCGCCGTCTCGTCCGAGGTGCGGGAGCCGTCGAACACGCCGTGCAGTTCCTCGGTTCGCAGCACTTCGTCCAGGCCGCGCCGCGATTTGCCGGTGGCCACGGCCAGCCAGTGGTGCCGCGCGCGTAGGTCGCGCAGCATCGGCAGCACGCCGTCGAACAGGCTGAGGTCGTCCTTGTGCTGGTAGTAGTGGTGGCGATACCGCTCGCCTAGCTCGCCGTACTTTTCCGGCGGCACGTCGGGCGCGGCGCGCGCAAGCGCCTGGGTCAGGCTCATGCCGATGACGAAGGCCGCGGCGCGCTCGGTCGGCATCGCGCCGCCCACGTCCACCACCGCGCGCTGGATGCAGCGCACGATCACCTTGGTGGAGTCGTACAGCGTGCCGTCCCAATCGAAGGCGATCAGGTCAAACCGTCGTGGGCTGGGCATGGCGTTCGGCGAATTGGCGCAGGTCGGCGGGCAGCGGCGCTTCCAGCGCGAGCGGCTCCGCGGTGGCGGGATGGCGGAACTGTAATCGCCACGCGTGCAGGAACATGCGCTTGAGGCCTTGCCGCTGCAGCGACTTGTTCAGCTCGAAGTCCCCGTACTTGTCGTCGCCCGCGATCGGGTGCCCCTGCGATGCGAGGTGCACGCGGATCTGGTGCGTGCGGCCGGTCTTGATCGTCACTTCCAGCAACGTGAACGCGCCGAGCCGGCGCGCCACCTTCACCAGCGTGATCGAGCGCATGCCTTCCGGGTCGTCCTTGCCGACGACGCGCACCCGGCGCTCGCCGGCGGCTTCGCCGTCACCCGCCAGGAACTTGTGCAGCGGCAGGTCGATCACCTTCTTCTGCGCCGGCCACGCGCCGTTCACGAGCGCCAGGTAGGTCTTGCCGGTCTCTCGACCGCGGAACTGCTCCTGCAGGCCGGTGAGCGCGGAGCGGCGCTTGGCAACCAGCAGCACGCCCGAGGTCTCGCGGTCCAGCCGGTGCACGAGCTCCAGGAACTTCGCGCCCGGCCGCGCCTGCCGCAGCTGTTCGATCACGCCGAAGCTCACGCCGCTTCCGCCATGCACGGCCACGCCCGCGGGCTTGTCGACCGCGAGCAGGTGGTCGTCTTCGAGCAGCACCGGGAATTCGCGCGCGGGCGCCGGCCGCGCTGCCGCGTCTTCCACACGCTCGGGCAGCCGCACCGGCGGAACCCGGACGACGTCGCCCACTTCCACCCGCGTGTCCGCCGCCGCGCGGCCCTTGTTCACGCGCACTTCACCGCTGCGGATGATCCGGTAGACGTGTGTCTTGGGAACGCCCTTGAGCTCGCGCAAGAGGAAGTTGTCGAGCCGCTGTCCGGCCGATTCCTCCCCGACCTGCAGGCTTTTGGCCGTTGCGGCCTGCATGCCTTTCACTCCGGCTTTGGCGGAAGGCGTCTCGCCCCCTATAATCCGTTTCACTAGCGTTTCGCCGTAAGTGTTTGATTTGGCTGGAGTTTAGTCCGCCACTACACCGGGAAGCGCTGGCAGGTCGATGCCGTCGTCGACCTTGGCGCAAGATTGCGGGCCCGCACGGACGCAACTGGCAGCCAAGGCGCCGATGCCGCCGACGCGAACCGAAACCCTGAACCGGAATACAGCCGCCAGCGTCCATGCTGGCGGCGGACAAGCGAGTCTCCTGTGCTGATGGCGCTTCTCCTGGCCTGCTGGCGGTGGCTGATGCCCCCGGCCGCCGGCTTCGGCCCGCCGCGGCAACCGCTGCGCGCCCCCCAGGCCTTGTTGCCTGCGATCCTGCGCCCGGCCCCCCGCCTCGCCCGCCTCCACGCGCCGCCCCTGCGATTGCTGACTTAGGCCTTCCGGCCGTCGGCAGCGCTGTCGCGCCGCTTCCGCTTCCCGTTTCGCACCGCGTCTGCCCGGCATCGTGGACCCGTCCGCGGGTCGAATGTGAGAGAACAAGAAGGTGACGCAATGAAGCGGATGCTGATCAATGCCACGCAGGCCGAAGAGCGCCGGCTGGCCATCGTCGACGGGCAGAAGCTCCTCGACTACGAAATCGAGATCGAAGGGCGCGAGCAGCGCAAGGGCAACATCTACAAGGCCGTCGTGACGCGCGTCGAGCCGTCGCTGGAAGCCTGTTTCGTCGACTACGGCGAGGATCGCCACGGCTTCCTGCCGTTCAAGGAGATCTCCAAGACCTACTTCGCGCCCGGCGTGTCGCCCTCGCAGGCGCGCATCAACGAAGTGATCAAGGAGGGCCAGGAACTGCTGGTCCAGGTGGAGAAGGAAGAGCGCGGCAACAAGGGCGCGGCGCTCACGACCTTCATCTCGCTGGCCGGCCGCTACGTGGTGCTGATGCCCAACAACCCGCGCGGCGGCGGCGTCTCGCGCCGCATCGAGGGCGACGACCGCGCCGAGCTCAAGGAGGCGATGGACCAGCTGGAGTACCCCAACGGCATGTCCATCATCGCGCGCACGGCCGGCATCGGCCGCAGCGCGCCCGAGCTGCAGTGGGACCTGAACTACCTGCTCAAGCTGTGGAACGCGATCGACGGCGCGGCCAAGGGCGGCAAGGGCGCCTTCCTGATCTACCAGGAGTCGTCGCTGGTCATCCGCTGCATCCGCGACTACTTCAACAACGACATCGGCGACATCCTGATCGACACGGACGAGATCTACGACCAGGCGCACCAGTTCATGTCGCATGTCATGCCGGAGCACGCCGCCAAGGTGAAGCGCTACCGGGACGACGCACCCCTCTTCTCCCGCTTCCAGATCGAGCACCAGATCGAGTCGGCCTACGCCCGCGAGGTGAAGCTGCCGTCGGGCGGCGTCGTCGTCATCGACCACACGGAGGCCCTGGTCTCCATCGACGTCAACTCGGCGCGCGCCATCAAGGGCGGCGACATCGAGGAGACCGCCACCCGCACCAACCTGGAAGCCGCCGACGAGGTGGCGCGCCAGATGCGCCTGCGCGACCTGGGCGGCCTGATCGTCATCGACTTCATCGACATGGAAGAGTCGAAGAACCGCCGCGAGGTCGAGAACCGCCTGCGCGACGCGCTGCGCCAGGACCGCGCGCGCGTGCAGTTCGGCACCATCAGCAAGTTCGGCCTGATGGAGATGAGCCGCCAGCGCCTGCGGCCCGCGCTCTCCGAAGGCGCGTCGATCCCCTGCCCCCGCTGCGGCGGCCACGGCCACATCCGCGACACGGAAAGCTCGGCGCTGCAGATCCTGCGGATCATCCAGGAAGAGTCGATGAAGGACTCCACCGCGGCCGTGCACGTGCAGGTGCCGGTGGAGGTCGCTTCCTTCCTGCTCAACGAGAAGCGCACCGAGATCACCAAGATCGAACTGAAGCAGCGCCTGAACGTGCTGCTGGTCCCCAACAAGGGCCTGGAGACGCCTCACTACAAGCTCGAGCGCCTGAAGCACGACGACCCGCGCCTGGACAACCTCAAGGCCAGCTACCACATGGCCGAGGACATCGAGGAGAAGACCGAGGTGACGCGCCGCTCGCAGGAGCGCGCCAACCGCCAGGAGCCGCTGATCAAGGGCGTGCTGCCTGACGCGCCGGCGCCGATCGCCCCGGTGCGGCCGGAGAAGCCGGTCGAGCCCGCGCCGCAAGCGGCCGCGCCCGCTCCTGCGCCGGCGCCGACGCCTGCTCCGCACGCAGAGCCGAGCTTCTTCGCATGGTTCCGCAGCCTCTTCAGCCCGCCGCCCGTGGCGGCTCCCGCGCCTGCTGCAGCGGCCGGGGCCGCGAAAGCGGAAGAGAAGCGCGAAACTCGCGGCGAGCGTGGAGGCGAAAGCCGCCGGGGTGGACGCGGTCGCGATCGAGGAGGCCGCGGACGCGACCAGGAGCAGCGGCGCGAGCGCGCCGCCGCCGGTGAAGGCGCGCAGGCGCAACCCACTCGCAGTGGTGAAGCCGGCGGCGTGGAAGGCCGCCCTGCCGAAGGCCGCGGGCGGGGTGAAGGCCGCGGTGGCGACGAGCAGCGCCGTGAGCGCCAGCAACGTGGCGAGCGCGGGGAAGGCCGTGAACCGCGCGAGGCGCGTGAGCCGCGCGAGACGCGTGAACCTCGCGAAGGGCGCGAGCCTCGTGAAGCCCGCGAGGCCCGCGCCGAGCGCGAACCGCGCGAACCCCGCGAGCCGCGCGCCGAACGTGAGCCGCGCGAGCCGCGTGGGGATCGCCCGCGCCGCGACGAAGCGCGTCCCGGCCAGGAAGCCGAGGCCGCCCAGACCGGCGCCGAGCAGCGCGGTGATCGCCCGCCGCGTGGTGAACGCGGTGAACGCGGTGAACGTGGCGAAGGCCGCCGCGGCGAGCGCCGCCCGCGCGAGGGCGTGCCGCAGACCCTGACCGAGGGCGCAGCCGTCGAAGGACAGGACGCGGTCCAGCTGCTGGGCGCAGGCGAGCAGGCCGAGGCGGTCGAGGGCTCCAGTCCCGAAGCCCGCCGCGACCCGCGCCGCTCGCGCGACCGCTACGGCCGTGACCGTCGCGAGCGCGGCGCCCGCGAGGAAACGGCGAGCAACGAAGGCGCGCCGGCGCCGGAAGCGACCGGCGCCGACGCCGAGCCGTCGTCCGACCGCCGTCCCCGCTACGCCACCGGCTTCGTCTCGGAGGAGTCCGCGCACGCCGCCCCGGCCGAGCAGCGGGCCCCGGCGGCCATCGCGCCGATCGCAGTCCAGCCGTCCGCCGCGCCCGCTGCGCCGGCTGGACTGCCGAAGGTGCAGCCGTTCGAGCTGCCGGTGGACCAGCTCGCTGAAGTGGCGGCCAGTTCCGGCCTGCAATGGGTGAACTCCGACGCCGACAAAATCGCCGCGGTGCAGGCGGCCATCGCCGCGGAGCCCAAGCCGATCCGCGTGCCGCGCGAGCGCCCGCCCGCGGTGGTGATCGACGAAGGCCCGCTGGTGCTGGTGGAGACGCGCCGCGACCTTCGCGACATGAAACTGCCGTTCGAGCAGCAGCCGCCTCAGGCGCCGCTGCAGTAAGGGGCAAGAAGAAAGGGAGCTTCGGCTCCCTTTCTTCATTGCGATCGTCACCCCCGCGAAGGCGGGGACGACGGCATCTCCCTCAGTCCTGCGCCGCCTGCTTCCACGCCGCGGCTGCGGCTTCCTCGTCGCCGCGCTCCTCGGCCAGTTGCGCCAGCGCCCTGGAGGCGTTGCGGTGCAGCCGCGCGTCCTGCAAGCCGAGCGCGGCCTGCCGCAAGAGCTGCTGGGCCTTTCCCCATAGCTGGCGCTTCATGCAGGCCATGCCCGCCAGGTACTGCAGCGTGGCATCGCGCGGGTTGGCTCGCTGCGCGGCCTCGATGCGCGCCAGCCAGGCGCCGTCGATGGAGTCCAGTCCCTCTTCGAGCGCGCAAACGAGCTTGACCTTGAGCGAATCGGGCAGCTGGTGCTGCCGCTCCCACACCGGCAGCAACCAGTCGCGCGCCAGGTGCGCGTCGCCGCCGAGCACGGCCATCCGCTGCGCGGCATGGATGGCCAGTTCCGGCATCTGGCGCTCGGCCGGCTCCAGCTCGGCCCAGGCGCGCTTGAGCTGCGCGGGATCGTGAGCGCCGTTCAGCAGGTCGACGGCGAGCCCGCGCACCAGGCTGCCCGCCGCGACCTCGGAGAACGCGCGGTGCTTGGCCAGCAGCCGCGCAGTCTCCAGCGCCTCGCCCGTGTGGCGCGCCAGCCGCGCCGCTTTCAGCTTCATTCGCAGGGCCAGCGTGCGGCGCCCGGCGCCGGTGGGCAGGCCCTGCAGCCAGCCGATGGCGGCCTGCGGCTCACGGTCCTCCAGTGACCAGCGGGCCGCGCGCATCAGCGCGCCTTCGTGCGTCCCCTGCCCTTCGCGCGAGCCGGCCTGTTCCAGCGCCCGCTTCAGGTGCTCCTCGCGCGCCGCGCGGTCCTGCAGCGCCTGTGCGCTCTCCGCGGCCAGCAGGTGCGCGAGCGTGCGCACCTGCGCCGCGTTGGCCGGCGCGGCGCCGCCTGCACTGAGCGAGGCTTCCTGCGACAGCGCGGCCTCGGCCGACTTGCGGGCGCGGATGAAGCGCCCGGCCAGCAGGTGCGAGAGCGAGTCCAGCAGGAACGCGTGCATGCCCCGCTCCTTCTGCTGCGTGCGCCAGCGCAGCGCCTGCTGCGGCAGGTTGAACAGCGCCGCCAGCGCGCGCAGCGCCGCATGCAGGAACAGGAACGCGGCGAGCAGCAGCAGCAGGACGAGGTTGAGCGACAGGTCGATGCGGTACGGCGGCCAGAACACCGTGACCGTGCCCTGGTTGTTGCCCGCGAACAGCGCCACCGCGACGGCGATGCCGAACAGGGCCAGGAGCCAGAGGGCGGCGCGCATCGGCCTCAGCGTCCCGCGCCGGCGGTGGCCAGCGTGGCCATCGTCTCGTCGATGCGCGGCACGTCGACGACCTGCAGCTGCGACTGCATTTGCTGCAGCGAGGCCGACAGCGCCTGCGTGCGCCGCGCCGACGGATCGAAGTACTTGTTCAGCGCGACCTGCGCCGCCACCACGTCGGCGCGCGCCGCGTCGATCTGGCGCGAGAGCAGCGCCAACCGCGCATTCATCAGCTTGAGCTTGAGGTTCTCGCGCAGGAAGAAGCCCTGCTCGGGCGCGAGCAGCGCCGCCTCGGGCTGGTCGACCCGGCTGACGCGCACCAGCGAGCGCGCTTCGTCGCGCACGCCCGCCAGCAGCTGCTGCCACCACCTGGGAGCGGCCGCCGGCGCCGCCATTTCGGCGCGCGTGGCGCCGCGGGCTGCGGCCGGTCCGACCGTGTTGGCCAGAGGCACTTCGTCGACCTGACGCGCCGCTTCATCCAGCCGCAGCAGGATGCCCGGCACGTCGGCGACCGCCGCCGACTTGATGCGGTCGATGTCCCGCGTGATCGCGCTGCGGATGCGCGCGAGGCGCGGCTCGCCGGCGCGGGCCAGGCGCTGGTCGGCCGTGCGCAGGGCGGCCAGCAGCGGCTCGGCGCTGAGCGTCAGCTGCGCCTGCTGCTGGGCCAGACGGAGCCCCGCCTCGATGTCCACGACCAGGTTCTCGTCGCGCGACCGCGAAAGGCTCTGGATCAGCTCCTCGAGCTGGGTGCGCTGCAGCGCCACTTCGTTCAGGCGCGTCTCGTGCACGGCCTGGCGCGCGGCGATGTCGCGGGCCAGCTCCTGCGCCTGGCGAGCCAGCGCGCGCGCCTCCACCGCGTTGGTCCCGGCATCGGCACTCTGGCGCGCCAGCTGCTCCTGGATGGTGGACAGCTTCTGCCAGAGCAGCGCGCTCGAAATCAGGGCGAGCGCGGACACGCCCAGCAGCACTCCGTACGCGACCCGGCGCAGCCGGGCGCCGCCGCGTTCGTCGGCGGTGACGGGCTGCGTTTCCAGGGCGGGGATGGGCGGTGCGGCGGGGGACTCGCGTTCAGTCTCGGCACTCATCAAGACGATTCTAGGGTGGCGATCACGGCCTCCTCGGCCGGTCGTGACAGGCAAACAACACCGAAACCGGCGTCTCGCGCAGACTGCGCGATGCGTTCGTGGGTGGCGAGCGCTCGGGCCCGTGACCACGAGCAGTGCGGCAGCAATTGCAGCAGGTTGGCGATGGCTTCCGAACTGCTGAACAGCCAGATCGATCCATCTTCAGCGGCGGCCGCTGCGGTGGCCCGCTCCGCGTCGCTCCAGACGGGCGGACGGCGCGTGTAGGCGACGACCGTGTCCACTTCGGCATTCGCGGCCTGCAGTTGCGAGGCGAGCCAGTCGCGGCCGGATGCACGCCCGTCGGCACCGGCGCCGCGGACCAGGAGCACGCGAAAACCAGGCCGCACCTGCGCGGCCACCTGGGTCCACAGCGTTTCGGAATCGAACTGCGCGGCATCCGTCGACGGCGAATCGATGCGGTTGGCCGGAACACCCGCGGCGAGCAGCGCCTGCGCGGTGCCCGGACCGGTGCACCAGGCGCGCGTGCCAGCAGGCCACGGAGCCTGCAGCCGCGCGTCGCGGGAGAAGCCGTGGACCGCGCTGCCGCTGACGAACATGACGGCGTCGTACCCGGTCAGCCCGGCGCCGGCGCGCTGCAGCGACTCCGCGTCGTGCGCCGGTCCGATCTCGATCAGCGGCAGCAGCAGCACGTCGTGGCCCTGCGCGCGCAGCGCCTGCTCCCACCGCGAAGCCTCCTGCCGGGGGCGGGTCAGCACCACCCGCATCGCCGCCTCAATGCGCGCCGCCGGCCCGCAGGCGGGCCGCCGCTTCGGCGCCGAGCGCGGCGGCTTCCTCGAGGCTGCCCACGGTGCCGCTGGCCTTCGCCCGCACGAGTTGGCCGGGCTGGTCCGGATCGCCCCAGGCGGCATCCAATCGCAACACTTCGCCTTCGAGCGTGGCATGCGCCGCGAGCGGCATCGAACAGCTGCCGCCCAGCGCGCGGCTCACGGCGCGCTCGGCCTCGACCGCCATCCAGGTCGTCCGGTGCACCAGTGGCGAGAGCGCCTGCACCACGTCGGGCCTGCCGCTGCGGACCTCGATCCCGAGGGCGCCCTGCCCGGCCGCAGGCAGCATCTGCGCCGGCTCGAACACCCGCCGGATGCGCTGCGCAAGGCCAAGGCGCTTGAGGCCCGCGGCGGCCAGCACGATGGCGTCGTAACCGCCCTCGTCCAGCTTGCGCAGGCGGGTGTCGAGGTTGCCGCGCAGCGGCTCGATGCGCAGGTCGGGCCGGAATGCGCGAAGAAGCACCACGCGCCGCAGGCTGGACGTGCCCACCACCGCCTCTTGCGGCAGCGCTTCGACGCTGTCGAACTTCGGCGAGACGAACGCGTCGCGCGGGTCCTCGCGCTCCATGACGCAGGCCAGCTCGAAGCCCGGCGGCAGGTCCATCGGCACGTCCTTGAGCGAATGCACCGCGAGGTCGGCGCGTCCCTGCTCGAGCGCGGTCTCCAGCTCCTTCACGAACAGGCCCTTGCCGCCGACCTTGCTGAGGCTGCGGTCCAGGATCTGGTCGCCCTTGGTCGTCATGCCCAGCAGCGACACGTCGTGACCGTGCTGCGCGAGCAGCGATTTCACGTGCTCGGCCTGCCAGAGCGCGAGCCGGCTTTCACGGGTGGCGATGGTGAACCGGCTCACGTCGTAACCTGCCTGTCAATCTGCGAAGGGAGCCGATGCTAGCATCCGCGCTGCCCAAAAATTCAGCAGCGCGGAGAAGACCATGGCCCCATCCACGCCGGCCGCCCCGGACACGCCGGCCCGGCGCGCACGCGACAACGAGCGTCCGCTGGTCGAAGACATCCGGCTCCTCGGGCGCATCCTGGGCGACGTGATCCGCGAGCAGGAAGGCGTGGCCGCCTTCGAGCTGGTCGAGCGCATCCGAAAGCTGTCGGTCGCCTTCCGCCGCGATGCGGACCACGAGGCCGACCAGGCGCTCAAGTCCCTGCTCAAGACGCTCAGCGGCGACCAGGCCTTGAGCGTGATCCGCGCCTTCACCTATTTCAGCCACCTGGCCAACCTGGCCGAGGACCGCCACCACATCCGCCGCCGCGCCGTGCACGAACGCGCGGGCGACACGCAGGAAGGCAGCATCGAGGTGGCCCTGGCGCGCCTCCGCTGGGCGGGCATCGCGCCGCGCGCCATCTCGCAGATGCTGGCGACCAGCTACGTGTCGCCCGTGCTCACCGCGCATCCGACCGAGGTGCAGCGCAAGAGCATCCTGGACGCCGAGCGGGAGATCGCGCAGCTGCTGGCCGAGCGGGACGAGATCAAGTCGCGAGCGCTGCCGAAGGACGCGCTCGCACCGCGCGAGCTCGCGGCCAACGAGGCGCAGATCAAGGCCCGCGTGATGCAGCTGTGGCAGACGCGGCTGCTGCGCTTTTCCAAGCTCACGGTCGCAGACGAGATCGAGAACGCCCTCTCCTACTACGAGGCGACTTTCCTTCGCGAGATCCCGCGCCTGTACGCCCACCTGGAACGCGAGCTGGGCTCGCAGCCCGTGGCGAGTTTCCTTCGGATGGGCATGTGGATCGGCGGCGACCGCGACGGCAACCCGAACGTGAGCGCCCAGACGCTGGACCAGGCTCTGCGCCGGCAATGCGAGGTCGCCTTGCGGCACTACCTGACGGAGGTGCACTTCCTCGGCCGCGAGCTGTCGATCTCCGCGATGCTGGTGGACGTCACCCCCGAGATGAGGGACCTCGCGGAAAGATCGCCCGACCACAACGAGCACCGCGAGGACGAGCCGTACCGGCGCGCGCTGGCCGCGATGTACTCGCGGCTGGCCGCCACGCTGAACGAGTTCACGGGGGGCGACGCGGCGCGGCACCTGCTGCCCCCGCAGAACCCCTACCGAACGGCCGAGGAGTTCCACCGGGATCTCTGCACCATCCGCGCTTCGCTGCTGGCCGGCCACTCGGGCGCGCTGGTGACGCATCGGCTGCAGCCGCTGATCCGCGCGGTGGAGGTGTTCGGCTTCCACCTCGCCACCATGGACCTGCGACAGAGTTCGGACCAGCACGAGGCGGTCATCGCGGAGCTGCTTTCGGTCGCACGCATCGAGCGCGACTACGCAAGGCTGCCGGAGCCTGCGAGGCGCGAGCTGCTGATGCGCCTGCTGTGCGACGCGCGGCCCTTGCGCGTGGTGGGTGCGACCTACTCCGAACACGCCCGCGGCGAGATCGCCATCTTCGAGACGGCGCTGCGCATGCGCGCGCAGTACGGCCGCGACGCGATCCGCCACTACATCATCAGCCACACCGAGGCGGTGAGCGACCTGCTGGAAGTGCTGCTGCTGCAGAAGGAAGTGGGACTGCTGCGGGGCACGCTCGACGACGCCGCCATCACCGATCTGATCGTGGTGCCGCTGTTCGAGACCATCGAGGACCTGCGCCAGGCCGCGCCGATCATGCGCGAGTTCTACGCGCTGCCGGGCGTCGCGCGCATGGTGCAGCGCTCGGGCGCCGAGCAGGACGTGATGCTCGGCTACAGCGACAGCAACAAGGACGGCGGCATCTTCACCAGCAACTGGGAGCTGTACCGCGCCGAGATCGCACTGGTGGAACTGTTCGACGGACTGGCGGCCAGCCACCGGATACAGCTGCGCATGTTCCACGGCCGCGGCGGCACGGTGGGCCGCGGCGGCGGGCCGAGCTACCAGGCCATCCTGGCGCAGCCGCCGGGCACCGTTCGCGGCCAGATCCGCCTGACCGAACAGGGCGAGGTGATCGGCTCCAAGTACGCCAATCCGGAGATCGGACGGCGCAACCTGGAGACGCTGGTCGCGGCGACGCTGGAGGCGACGCTGCTGCAGCCGACCAAGCCCGCGCCCAAGGCCTTCCTGGATGCCGCCGAGAAGCTGTCGGCCGCGAGCATGAAGGCGTATCGCGCACTGGTGTACGAGACGCCGGGGTTCACCGACTACTTCTTCGGCGCGACGCCGATCCGCGAGATCGCCGAACTGAACATCGGTTCGCGACCCGCGTCGCGCAAGCCCAGCCAGCGCATCGAGGACCTGCGGGCGATTCCCTGGAGCTTCAGCTGGGGCCAGTGCCGCGCGACGCTCAACGGCTGGTACGGCTTCGGCGCGGCCGTTCAGGCCTTCCTGCACGGCGACCCGGCACTGCCCCGCAAGGAAGCGCTGGCCCTGCTGCAGAAGATGTACCGCCAGTGGCCGTTCTTCCGCGCGCTGCTGTCCAATATGGACATGGTGCTGGCCAAGAGCGACCTGGCGCTGGCTTCGCGCTACTCAGGGCTGGTGGCCGACGCGCGGCTGCGCAAGCGCATCTTCGCGGCCATCGAGGCCGAGTGGCACCGCACCGTGGATGCGCTGGCCCAGGTCACCGGCGAGCGGCAGCGGCTGGCCGGCAACCCTGCGCTGCAGCGGTCGATCCGCCACCGGTTCCCGTACATCGACCCGCTTCACCACCTGCAGGTGGAGCTGGTGCGACGCTACCGCGCCGGCCAGTCCGACGACCGGGTGCAGCGCGGCATCCACATCTCGATCAACGGCATCGCGGCGGGGCTGCGCAATACCGGTTGAGGGCGGTCAGCGCTGCTGCGCGCGGCGCTCGTATTCCTGGCGGTCGGCGATCGGCACCGTGATGCGGCGGCGCAGCCGCAGGTTGAGCATCTCCACCGCCACCGAGAACGCCATCGCGAAGTACACGTAGCCCTTGGGCACGTGGAACTCCAGCCCGTCGGCCACCAGCACCATGCCGACCATGATCAGGAACGACAGCGCCAGCATCTTGATGGTCGGATGCGCCGACACGAAGCGGCCGATCGGCCCGGCGAACAGCATCATCATCCCCACCGACAGCACCACGGCGGCCATCATCACCGCCAGCTCGTCGACCATGCCGACCGCGGTGATGATGGAATCGAGCGAGAAGACGACGTCGACCAGCATGATCTGGATGATGACGGCCCCGAAGGTGGAACGAACCTTCGTCTGCTCGTGGTGCTCCTCGCCCGTGAGCGAGGCGTGGATCTCCCCTGTGCTTTTCCAGATCAGGAACAGGCCGCCCGCGATCAGGATCAGGTCGCGGCCGGAGATCTCGTGATCGAACAGCGGCACCGTGAACAGCGGCGCCGTCAGCCCGATGATCCAGGCCAGCACCATCAGCAGCCCCAGCCGCATGAACATGGCCATGAACAGGCCGATACGCCGTGCCGTCTCGCGGCGCTCCGGCGGCAGCTTGTCCACCAGGATGGAGATGAACACGATGTTGTCGATCCCCAGCACTAGTTCGAGCGCCGTCAGCGTGAGCAGCGCGATCCACGCCTGCGGATCGGTCAGCAGTTCCATCATCCCGTTCTTCCCCGGTTCTTCGGTCAGGTTCCCAGCAGTTCGCCCACGGGCTTGAGGTGGTCCACGCGGTCGCAGACCGCCTTGATCACCATCATGATGGGAATGCCCAGCAGCAGTCCCCACACGCCCCACAGCCAGCCCCAGAACAGCACGCCGATGAACACCGACACGGCGTTCATGCGGCTGGCCTTGCTCGTGAGCCAGGGCACCAGCAGGTAGCCTTCGACCGTGTTGATCAGCAGCGAGCTGCCGGCCACCATCAGGGGCAGCTCGAGCTCGCCGGCCTGCATGAACGCCACCACGCCCGCGGCCAGGGTGACCAGGATCGACCCGACGTACGGCACAAGGTTCAGGATGCCGGCGGCCACGCCCCACACGGCCGCGTGCTTGAGCCCCAGCAATGCGAAGACGGCGCCCGTCGCGACCCCGACACCCACGCTCGCGAGCAGCTGCACCAGCAGGTAGCGCTGCATCTGCACGTTGATCTCGTCCAGCGCCTGCACGGTCAGCTTCTTCTGCGTCAGGCCGGGCCCGGTGATCTTCACCAGCTTGCGGCGGAACATATCGCCCGACAGGAGCAGGAAGTACGTGAGGAAGGTGACCAGCACGACCTGCCCCACCAGGCTGACGAGCCCCACGGTGCCCGACCAGAGGTGCTCGCGGATGTCGAAGCGCGGTTTCTCCACCACCACCCGCTGCACGCCACGCGGCGTCTGCGGGCCCGCCTGGCCGTTGTTGTTTGCGGCTTCCGCCGCCTTTTCCAGTTCGGCCGCGGCCTTCTGCACCGGCTCCAGCGGCGTGGGCTTGCCGCTGGCGCGCTGCTGCACCTTGTCCTTCACGCGCTCGGCCGCCGCGGGGAGCGATTCGATGAGTTCATTGGCGTCGTCGGCCAGTGACCAGATCGCCGCACCGCCGCCGAACAGGATGGCCAGGATCAGCACGCCGGCGCCAAGCGAGCGCGGGATTCGCAAGTGCACCATCGCCTCCACCACCGGCGAGAGCGCGTAGTAGAAGACGAATCCGAGCATCAGGGGGATGAAGAAGGCGCTGCCCCAGCGCAGCACGGCCAGCACCGCGATGGTGGCGAGCACGACAAGCGCGAGGTTGCGGACGTCGGCCGTCCCGTGCAGCACCACGTGCGGAGGGGCCGTGGGATCGATCGCCTCGCGCGGCGGCACCGCCTCGAGGACCGTTTCGACCTGCTGCTCCTGGTTCATGGGGACAATGCCTCGCCGTTCCGAGCCCCCATGCCCTCCCTACCGCGTCAGCGCGTCCCGCACCGCCGTGAGCTGCCGCCGCGACACCGCCAGCAGCTCATCGATGCCGTTGAGCCGCACCGCCCAGCCTTCGCCCTCTTCGGGGTCGTCGTGCTTTTCGAGCGCCCGCACCGCCCGCCTGGCCACCAGCGCGTTGCGATGGATGCGCAGGAACTGCGTTGCGTGGCGCTCCTCGAGATCGCTGAGCGAGGCGTCAAGGATATAGCTTCTGCCTGCCGTGCGGACGGTGATGTACTTCAGTTCGGCCTTGAAATAGAGAACCTCCGACAGCGGAACGCGCTCCGTCCTACCCCGGTCCTGGATCACCAGCGTCTGCTCGCCGTCGCCGGTCGCCGCGCGGCGGGCGGCGAGCAGCCGCTCCACCTTCTGCAAGGCGAGCTGCAGGCGGTCGAGACGCACCGGCTTGGTCAGGTAGTCGACCGCTTCCAGGTCGAACGCGGCGACCGCGTGTTCCGAATGCGCGGTGACGAAGACGATGGCCGGCTCCAGCGACGTGCCGCGAAGCGCCTGCGCGAGGGCCAGCCCATCCGCGCCGGGCATGCGCACGTCCAGCAGCACCGCATCGAAGCTGCCTCGGCGCAGGGCCTCCATGGCCTCCGTCGCGTTGGCCGCCTCGCCCGCCACCACCGCTGCCGGCGAGCGGCAGTCGCCCAGCAAGGTCCGAAGGCGCGATCGCGCCAGCGCTTCGTCGTCGACAACCAGAACCCGCAGCCCCTCAATCATCTGAATACCTCCGCGCTCATCCCGGAACCTCCATCCTGACCTGGTAGATGCCGTCCTTCAGCACCGTGCGGAACTGCGCCTCAAGGTCGTGCAGGAGGCGAAGGCGGTCGCGCACGTTGTCCTGCGCCACGCCGTGCCCCGGCCGGCCCTGGCCCGCCGGCACCGTGTTGGTGACCTTGATGACGACGGTGCCGGCACGGCGCTGCGTGCTGATCTTGACTTCCGCGCCGTTCGCGCTGGGCTCGACACCGTGCTTGACCGCGTTCTCCACCAGCGGCTGCAGGAACAGGGGCGGCACCTTGGCCGACCCGGCGGCCGGATCGATCGACCACTCGACGCGCAGGCGGTCGCCGAAGCGGACCTCCTCGATGGCGAGATAGCGGCGCGCGAGCGCCACCTCCTCCTTGAGCGTGACCGCCTCGCCCTGCTCCGTGAGCGCATGGCGGAACAAATCGC